>DASPRR010000113.1:0-4839 GCA_035624375.1 Thermodesulfobacteriota bacterium
CCCTTCGTAAATATCGACTTTGGAAGTCACCTCGAAGGGGGAGTGCATGGATAGCACCGGAACCCCGCAGTCGATGATGTCCATGCCGTAGACGGCCAGATACTTGGCCACCGTCCCTCCTCCTCCCTCATCCACCTTGCCGATCTCGGTCATCTGCCAGGCCACGTTTTGGGTGTTGAAGATTCGCCGGATTTCCCCGACGTACTCGGCCCGGGCATCGGAAGCCCCCGCTTTCCCCCGGTGACCGGTAAATTTCTCCAGGCAGACTCCGTAGCCGATCCGGCCTGCATTTTGCTTTTCGTGGACCTCCGGGTAGTTGGGGTCCAGCGCCGATTCCACATCCGCGGAGATGGCCTTAGAACGGGCCAGCACCCTTTTGACCATGGCGTCGGAAGGGGAGTCTCCCGACCGTTCGATCATTTCCCGGACCACTTCTTCGATGAAAAGGGACTGGGCCCCGGTGTTTCCCTCGCTGCCGATCTCTTCCTTGTCGGCGAAGAGAGCCAGGACCGGCCGGAACGGGTTTTTCAGGGAAAGTACCGCCTGAAGGGAAGTGTAGGCGCTGGCCCGGTCATCCTGCCCGTAGGCCCCGATCAAACTTCGGTCGAATCCTACATCCCTGGCCTTCATGGCCGGCACCAGTTCCAGTTCGGCACTGGTAAAGTCCTCTTCGACCAGTCCGTATTTTTCATGGAGGAGCTCCATGAGCCGCAGCTTGATCCGTTCCTTGGCTTCTCCGTCGGGGTAAGGGAGGCTGCCGGCCAGAGCAGTGAGCTTTTCCCCCTCAATGCCTTCGGACAACTTCTTCTGATCCTGCGTTTTGGCGGAGAGATGGGGCAGAAGGTCGTTGATGACCAGAACCGGGTCGTCGGAATCCTCGCCGACCTGGATGGGAAGCATTGAGCCGTCCCCCTTTACGATCAATCCATGAAGGGACAGAGGGATGGCCACCCATTGGTATTTTTTGATCCCCCCGTAGTAGTGGGTCCGAAAAAGGGCCAAGTCGGACTCTTCATAGAGCGGGTTCTGCTTGAGGTCCACGCGGGGAGAGTCGATGTGGGAGACGATGACGCGCAGGCCTTCGGCCAGCGGAGCCTTCCCCAGAAGGGCCAGGCCGATGGACTTTTCTCGGTTGACGGAGAAGAATTGATTCCCACCTCCGCCGCGGGAAAGATCGCGGTAGCCGGCTCTTTTACCCGCCTGAAGGATTTCCAGGACCGCTTCCCGCTCGGTCTTGGCCCGATCCAGGAACTTTTTATATCCCTCGGCAAAGCGAAAAACTTCTTTCCTCTCTCTTTCCTCCAATCGGTCCCAGGCAAGCTTTCCCTGGAACTTCAGTTTTTTCTCCAGGTCCTTGGTTCGATTCGATTCTTTCTCTTTGGCCGCCATGTTCAATTCTCCCTCTCCTCAGGATGAACCCGCGATCGGATGCGGAACCCTGCTTACCGTTTGACCCGGGCCGACCCGTTCTCCAGGTTCACCGTCGCTTGAAGGCGCGGCATTTGATCAAAGCAGCGCTGGCATAGGGGAAAATCTACGACCTTGTGGTCAACCTGAATCTGCAGGCTCAGGCCTTTTTCGTTGAACACATTCCCGCAATAAGCGCAGCTAGGGTTGTTCTGCAGGGGTTTCTTGCTCAGGGTAAATTCCATCATCGGTTTTCCTCCTTTTTCAACACTGGTTTCAGTTTGCCAGGCCGATATCCGCCTGCCTCCAGCTTGTCCGCTGACGGGAATCTTCTCCGCAGGTAAGCTAGGACAACGGACGGGTCCTGTTCTTTCCACAGATCGTCCGCCAGTTTTCCATAAGCCGAGGCATACTCTTTCATTTCACCCGAAAATTGAGTGAGAATGGTCTCCGCCCCGGGATGTGTGGGATGAGCTCCGGATTCCTCCACCACCTGACGGAGAAGGTGGGGATGGTCGATGATCAAACAGGGACGGAAGTAATTTTGGGTGTAGGGCTGGCGCCGGCGGATCGCCTGGAAGAACCCGGAGTTCAGGATCTCGGCCAGCGATTTCTTTTTGATATTGTCGATGGAGAAGTGGATAAAGACACACGGCTCCACGTCGCCCCGGCAGTTGATGTGCAGATACCGATCCCCTGCGATGCATCCTCCCACCAGCGCTCCGTCGTTCCAGAAATCGACCAGGACCATAGGAGCCCTCCGGCGCAATTCCATCAGCCGCTGCCACCGAAACATCCGCTGTTCCGGCGTAGGCATGAGACTCAGGTCGGGGGCTTTCCCGATGGGGATGTAGTTGAAATACCAGCCGAGGAAACACCCCCGTTCGGCAAAGAAATTCACGAATTCATCGCTGATGATCAATTCGTTACTCTGCCGGGTCGCGGTGGCGGAGAATCCGAAGAGGACTCCCTCCTCTTTCAACCGGGTCATGGTGTCCAGGATCTTTTGAAAAGCCCCGGGACCGCGGCGGGCGTCGGTTTCTTTTTCCCATCCTTCGACGCTGATGGCGGGGAGAACATTCCCTAAACGGGAGAGGGTCTTGGCCATCTTGGAGTCTATGAAGGTCCCGTTGGTGTACACCTGGAAATACATATCCTCGTGAGTGGCGAAGATATCGAGAAGGTCGGGACGGATGAAAGGCTCGCCCCCGGAGACGGTCACGAAATAAATCCCCATCTCCTTTGCCTCGCGGAGCACCCGGTGAATCAAGTCCGTATCCAACTCTGCCCCTTTTTCATACTGGCCGGCATAGCAGCCATAGCAGGTCAGGTTGCAGCGCATCGTGGGACTGAGAACCAGGAAAAAGGGCGGATCGAAACCGTATCGGGAGCGGAATTCCTCCCTCTTGGGAGTGGCGGCAATGAACTCATTAACGATGAGGTTCTCGGCAAATTTGGTCAAACAGCTTTTGGAGCTTCGGGGCATGGCCCTCCGGCCTTGAAGGAGAAGGCTTTTGAGGAAATCTCTCCCTTCCGGGTAATAGGAAACGGCATCAAGCCCCTTTTGCACGATGGACAATCGGAGGAGCTTTTCTTCGCTGATCCGGGGAAGGACCTTCAATATGGCTTTCGCCGTTTGAACCGTAGTAAATTTTTTCATCCGGGCTTGAACACCCATTCCCTGGCATCCTCCTTGGGATGGAAATTAGTGTATTCTAAAAGAATTCCCGAGTCAATCAAGTCGGGGTGAGATTTTTGACCAGGGTACTGCGGACTCGCTGGGAGAGTTGCTCTTCTTTCGCGGCGGGAATTTCGGCGGTATCGATGGGGGGGTCGATTTGGATCCGGACGTTCCCGGGGTAGGCACGCCAGTCGCCCTTGCGCATGATCCGCGAGGTTCCCTGAATGGTAATGGGGAGGATGGGGGCCTGGGATTTCAGGGCGATGAGAAAAACCCCCTTTTTGAAGGGCTGCAAATTTCCGTCCGGACTGCGGGTCCCTTCAGGAAAGATGATCACTGACATCCCTTTCCGTACGACTTCCGCGGCCCGAAGCATGCTGCGATAGGCTTTCTTCGGGCTATCCCGCTCAATGGGGATGTACCCGATCCGAGACATGGACCAACCCATGAAGGGAGTGCGGAATAGCTCGGCTTTGGCCGTCCAGCGGAATTGGATGGGCAGGTATCCCAGAAGGGCGAAGATGTCAAAGGTGCTCTGGTGGTTGGAAACCAGGATGTAGCTCCTGTGGGAATCGATGTTCTCCAACCCCTGGACCTGGACGCGAGTTCCGGTGGTGCGAAGTTGGACCTTTCCCCAAAGACGGGCGACCCTATGGGAGAGGTTCCCGGAAGAATCAAAGAGAGAAAGGAAAATGGCGAGCGTTCCCAGGAACACCGTGGTGATGAAAAAGACCAAATAGCAGAGAGACGTCCGGAACATGAATTCCCTTCCTTCCCAAAGCTTTAAAGGAAGTCTATTCATACTCGATTCTAGGAATGCTGTCAACTGGGCTTTCGAATTTTCCAATAAAGCCTTGACTTCCTTCCCTTCAATGATAAAATTCGCTTCAATGATGGAATCGGGGAATCCGGCGGAAACCCAGGAATTTGAGGACGGATCAAGCCAAGTTCTAGGGAAGACACGGAGAAGGAGGGATCGGAGTGGTCAATAAAGTGATCCTCATCGGCAGATTGGGAGCGGACCCGGAGATCCGTTATACCCCCAGCGGAGCGGAAGTGGCCAATTTTCGGATAGCCACCAGTGAAATGTGGACCAACAAAAATGGGGAGAAAGAAGAGCGGACCGAATGGCACCGGATCGTCGCCTGGAGGAACCTGGCGAAAATTTGCGGCGAGTATTTGAGCAAGGGGAGATTGGTGTACATTGAAGGGAAGATCCGCACCCGGGCCTGGGAAGATCGGGACGGAAATAAGCGGTCCACTACGGAGATCGAAGCCACGGAAATGAAGATGCTGGGAGGATCGGGCGAAGCGGAACGAAAAACCAAGGAACCGGATGCGGATTATGCTCCTCCCGCCCCGAA
Source organism: Thermodesulfobacteriota bacterium (assembly GCA_035624375.1). Classification (GTDB taxonomy): domain Bacteria; phylum Desulfobacterota; class SM23-61; order SM23-61; family SM23-61; genus SM23-61. The sequence goes on from DASPRR010000113.1 coordinate 4,453, forward strand.
GGAAGAGGATATCCCCTTCTAATTTCATTCTGGTAAACCCCTGGCTCTGCCGGGGGACCCAAAGAGTTTGACATTTCCGGGATGCCTGAGTTGTGGCCCGGGGGCAAGAGTCTGGGGTTCAAAAAGCATCGGCCGGGCGATCCCTATTCCTGGAGGCTGGGACTGGCTTCCGCGTGAGCCGGCGGCCCGATCGGGCGACCGGCCGGTCGCCCCTGCAAGGGGAAGACCTTCCAGGGGTTGCGGGACCGGCTGGCCGACCCGGCCCATGAAATGAAGGACGCCTCATGGTTTTTGAACCCCAGACCCTTGCCCCCGGGCCTGGCATTGGTGTCCAGGTGATGGCCACCTTCAGGTGGCGCTCCTTTCAATCCGCTTTGAGCGGTTCAG
>DASPRR010000127.1:0-5201 GCA_035624375.1 Thermodesulfobacteriota bacterium
GAATCGCACCGAGTGAAGGCATCTCCTTTCAAGCCTTTTGAAATCATATGCCTTCTCCATTTCAAAAGTAAAGTGGATTTTTCAAACCCCGATTCCTTCTTCCATGTTTGCTTCTGAGGGGAGGGCAAAGTCTTAACCTCGCCTCCTGCTCTCCTCGCCCCCGCTAATCGCAATTGGCGCGACTTTCATAAGAGAAGACCCTGCCATGAAAGCGGATGGGGACCCGGTTGGAAAGCGGAAAAGGGATAAAGAATCGGGGTCCTTTAGACCAGGGAAAAAGCAGGTAGGAAAATGACTCGGTCGCACCGGCTCATCAAGGCTTCCATTTCCGAGGTTCTAAGATCCAGGTGTTTGTCGTCGCTCAAGAATTTTCGTCCGGCGCAGAGCCTTCAGCAGGAAAAAACCCAGGATCGAGCCGGGAATGCTCGAGGCTAGGAAGGCAGTAAGGAAGAAGATAAAGGCATATTCTTTACCCATCAGTGGACCGAGGAGGAGAACCACCAAGCCCACTCCAATCACCCCTGTTCCCAAGGGTTCGGTGAGAGAAGCCCAATCCCTTCGTGTCCAACGGTAGGCCAGTCCCACGACAGCCGCGCCCGGGATTCCGCCGGGAAAGGCGAAGAGGGTTCCGGTTCCCATGGCATTGCGGATGATTCCGGCAATCAGGGCGGCTAGCGCCCCATACCACGGCCCCACCAATACCCCGGCCAGGGCATTGACCATGTGCTGGAAGGGGAACACTTTGCTGGGCCCCACAGGAAAGTGAATCCCCGAAAGGAGCACCGCCACCGCAGCAAAAAGGCTGGTCAGGACCACCCGATGAATTTCAGTCACCCGACGGATGTCGGTTTCAATGGGCCTCTCCCTTCTTCTGCTTTTGTTCCAGAGCCTCATTCATGGCCCCGGTGCGATAACCCTGCAGGTCAAGGGTAACGTAGGTGAACCCTGCCTCCTTCAAGGCCCGGATCACTTGTTCCCTTTTGCCCCCTTCCATGATTCGCTTAAAATCCCCGGAGGGCACTTCAATTCGGGCGAGATTCCCGTGATACCGCACCCGGAGCTGCCCCAATCCCAAGGCGCGCAAAAACTCTTCCGACTTTTGTACCTGTTCCAGACGGAGGGGGGTGATCTCCGTTCCGTAGGGAAACCGGGAAGCCAAGCAAGCCAAAGAGGGTTTGTCCCAAGTGGGAAGCCCCATGGATTTGCTCAATTCACGGATCTCTTCTTTGGTCAGGCCCGCCTCTTTCAGGGGGCTGCGGACCCCCAATTCCCGGGCTGCCTCCATTCCCGGGCGGAAGTCGCCGGTATCATCCCAGTTCGATCCATCGGAGACAAACTTCAGTCCGAGGGCTTTGGCTCTCTCCCGGCAGAGGACGAAAAGCTCCGTCTTGCAATGATAACACCTGCTGGGGCTGTTCTGGACGAAGCTGGGGATCTTCAGCTCGTTGGAAAAAACTTCCACGTACCGGACCCCCATTTCCTCAGCCAGTTTTTTGGCTTGGTCCACCTCGGAAGAGGGATAGGTCGGGGAGGAAGCGATCAGGGCCATGGCACGATCGCCGAGCTCTTCGTGAGCCAGCCGCAGGAGAAGGGTGCTGTCCACCCCTCCCGAAAAGGCCACCAGGACCGAGCCCATCTCCCGCAGAATCTGTCTGGCTTTCTCCGCTTTGCTCTCCGACAAAACCGAGCTTCCTGAACTTTTATGAGGATGGTGGGCGGAATTTTGGCTCCCTTTTTTGCTCATGTTCTTTCCTTTTCTGTTCGAATATTCGAGGTCGCGGCCCCCCCCCAGGAAGCCAAAGTGTACGATCGTCCCTGCGGGGTTCTCCCTGTCTGCCCTATTTAATTATATGAGTCGGGGAATGGATTGTCAAAAGAATGCTCCCCTGGCTGCTATAGTCAGAGCCGAAGAGGCCCGATTCCTTCTTCCGATGTAGGGCCGGCCGAGCGGTCGCCCTTACCAGAAGCCTAGGATGGAAACCTGTTCTTATAGACGGCAGTCTCAGAAAAACCTTGACTTTCCTTCTTCCTTTCTCATTACAATAAATGAAAACCCGAATGGAGGGACCGCTTGGATTCCCGAATGGCTGAGAGTTTCCGCTCCATTCCCTATGGAGTCTACCTCCTGACGGCGCGGAAAGGGCCCGATCTTTTTTCAGTCGTTGTTTCCTGGGTGTCCCAAGTCTCCTTCTCCCCGCCGCGCCTGATGGTGGCTCTACGCCACAACCGAAGAGTGATTCCGGCGATTCAGGAAAGCAGATTTTTTTCTCTCAGCCTTCTCTCCACGGACCAAAAGGCCCTGGTCGCCCGCTTTAAAGGTCTGAATCCTCCTGCTGGGCGCGGAGATCTCTGGGAAGAAGCAGACTCCTTTCATGCTCCGATTCTCAAAGGCTGCTTGGCCGGGTGGCAATGCCGTCTTTTTTCCACGGTGGAGGCGGGAGATCATTTCCTTTTCCTGGGCGAAGTGGAATCCGCCTCCGGCCGGAAAGAGGGCTTGCCGCTTACCACGCTGGATTTGGGGAAAACCTACATCGGCGAATTCTGAGGAGAGGGCCGACAAATGAAGAGGAACAACACGATCGTCAAAGTCCTGGACATTCTGCAGAAGGAATACCCCGATGCCCGGGTGACCCTGGATTTCAAGGACCCCCTGCAACTGCTCATCGCCACTATCCTGGCTGCCCAGTGCACCGATGAGCGGGTGAACCAAGTCACCAAAGACCTTTTCAAGAAGTACCGGAAAGCCTCGGATTACGCCGGGGCGGACTTGAAGACTCTCGAGGAAGAGATTCGCTCTACCGGTTTTTTCCGCAACAAGGCGAAAAGTATCGTCGGCTGTTGTCAGATGCTGGTACAAAAATTCGGCGGGCAGGTTCCCCGGACGCTGGAGGAGTTGACCTCTCTTCCCGGGGTAGGCCGGAAGACGGCCAATATCCTACTGGGGAACGCCTTCAACCAGCAGGCCATTGCCGTGGACACCCACGTGAAGAGAGTCACTCACCGGCTTGGCTGGGCTAAATCCGAAGACCCGGATAAGATTGAATTCGAATTGATGGAGGTCATTCCACAGAACCGATGGACCCTCTCCTGTCATCAGATTGTCTTTCACGGCCGGAGGGTCTGCATGGCCAAAAACCCCCAGTGTCCCACTTGCCCGGTGGCGAAACTCTGCCCCAAGATCGGGGTGGCCCAAAAGGAATAACCCTCCCCCTGGGAAAAGGATTGTAGGGGCGACCCGCCGGGTCGCCTCTACGGGACGAGGGGAGAGCAGAGATGAGTCAATAGGAGGAAATGATGTTCCTGAAACAGTTCGAGGTGAGCGGCATGGCGGTCTTTGCCTATCTCCTGGGAGAAGAAGGCGGAGGCCCCGGGCTGGTCATCGACCCGGCGGACGATGCCGACCGGATTCTGGCTGAGGCGGAAAAGAACCGGATCAAGGTCCAGTATATTCTCAACACCCACGCCCATGTGGATCATGTCATGGGGAACGAAGAGATGAAGCGTAAAACCGGAGCGCCCATCCTCATTCATGAGGTTGATGCTCCATCCTTAACCAAAATCCCCAGAGCCATGCTGGCCATGTTCGGCGGGCGCCCCTCCCCTGCCGCCGACCAGACAGTGAAAGACGGGGATGTGATCCAGGTAGGCAGCTTGTCCCTGAAAGTCCTTCACACCCCCGGCCACTCTCCAGGATCCGTCTGTTTTCATGGGGACGGAATGGTTTTTACCGGAGACACGTTGTTTGTGGGAGGAGTGGGACGGACCGACCTTCCCGGAGGCTCCTGGCCCATGATGCTCCGATCCATCCAGACCAAGCTCCTGATCCTCCCTGACGAGACCCTTGTGCTCCCGGGCCACAACTACGGAGCCACGCCCACTTCAACGATCAAGAACGAGCGCCTTCACAATCCGTTCTTAAAATAGTCCTCAACGGGACGACGAGGATGCCCAGCAGGCTTGATCCCTCTTCGACTGGCGATCCTTCTTTCCCGCACTTCACATTTTTAATTTTATTTCCAGATCCCGAACCAGCCTTTCGATCTCCTCTCGTTCCTCCGGGTCCAGCTTATTCTCAGATAGACGTTTCTTGAGGGCAAGCAGTTGCTGCTGGTCACGATATTCCTCACAGGATAAAGCCATCTATTGAATCCTCACCGATTTCTGTAGAACTTAGACTGGCCATTTCCGGTCCAAAAATGCCCTTCTAAAGTTTCTTTTGATGGGTATTATTGCCCGAGTCCACCGTCATTTCAAAATATTTGCCTGGTCCGATCCCGCCCTGAACTTTGGTTGGGGGATTACACAAGTCTACACTGCCGGATACCCATAAAGGTTGACGATTACGCATAGAACGCAGCAATAAAAAGGCAGAGCTATGATGGCCCTGCCTTTTCTACATTATCAACCCATTTCAGCATTTTTCAATACTTGCAATTTCAGGAAATGAAGTACATCTGTTCCTTGTACCCTTTACCCTCGCGGTAAGAAGAGTCATGTCGGCCATAGGCTCAAAACCCGTAAAGTCGCGCCGGGTTGTCCACTAGGATCTTTTTGCGGATTGCCGGATCAGGTGCCCACACGGGCAGCAGGTTCAGGACGAGTCCGTCATCAACCTGCCACAAGGGGGTCACGTCCGTCGGCTTGCGTCCCGGGGGCGTCACCGCATTGGGATGGGGCCAGTTGGTTCCCCCTAGGATGCGATCGGGGTTCGCGGCAATCAGCGCCTTGGCGAGGGGAAGGAAGCCAGTATAATCATGGCGCGGTCCTTCCGGGATCGATATCTTGACATAGGCCTTCCCCGTGCGGACCAGGTCCAGGATATTATCAAAGCCGGGCTGGTCCACGCTCTTCTCCGGCTCGGCGCCGGCAAAGTGGTCGAAGACGAGCGGCACGGGCGATGCGGCCAGCTGGGCCTTGATCGCCTCAATCATCTCCATGGTGGCCCACAGCTGTATGTGCCAGTTGCGCTTTTTCATGCGCTCGGCCACAGCCTGGAACATCTGGACGGCGACGGCCGGGTCGGTTATGCGGACCGTCTTGAGGTTAAGCCGGATCCCGCGAACGCCACCGTGGCCCAGGGCGTCAAGCTCGTTATCCGTTGTCTTGTCGTTGATCAGGGCGACGCCGCGCGCATCGTTCCCCCGCGCCTTTATGCCCCATAGCGTGGCCGAGTTATCGACGCCATAAATGCTCGGTGTGAC
>DASPRR010000134.1:0-3765 GCA_035624375.1 Thermodesulfobacteriota bacterium
TCCTTCTCGCTGGGGGGACTCGGAACATCGACCTGGTCGATTCCTCCAACCCCAACACCCGGTGGATGCTTCCTGCTTCCGCCAGCGGCGCTGCCCTTCTCCTCCGGCGCCGGCATCCCCGGAACCGACTTTTGGGAACGGCCTTCTGCGCGGACCCGGAGATGGCCGACGAGGTGTATGTGCCCGGAGGCGGAACCGTCCGGCCATTCAGCCCGGAAATCTTAAACACCGAGGCGATGTTCTTCCAGGTTGCCCGCCCGCAAGAGGTGGAAACATACCTGGCTGGCCGATTGGCCCCGCAACTGGTGAGTTTGATCAAAAAGACCATGGCTCAAGCGGGATTCGCCGGGCAAAACCCGGAATATCTAGCGCTTCGACATCTGCGCCCGCAGGAGAGGGCGAGGGTTCTCAAGGGATTGAGACTCCGGAAAGAAGCAACCGATGCTCTGGCGGACGTGGGTCACCACGGTCCCAATGACGTAATCATCTCCCTGGATCGAGGGTTGAAGAGAGAAGTCGTAAAGGACGGGTCTCGAGTGGTTATGGCGGCAGCCGGCATCGGCTTCACCTATGCCGCAGCCCTCATCCGGTGGGGCGCGGTCTGAAAGCGGATTTCGGATAGTGGATTTCTCCCCGGCCTTCCATTTCTTCATTTGAAACCCACAAATCAATATTGGTAACCGAGGGTCCTTTCGGCGGGAGAGGAGAAATAGAGGAGGAGCGATGCCTTTTCTAAATCTGAAAGACGGCGCCAAGATTTACTACGAAGTCCATGGAGAAGGTGAGCCGGTCATCTTTCTGCACGGGATCATGATGAGTACCCTGAGCTGGCTGGCTTTTATTCCCGAGCTTTCCAGGAGATTTAAGCTGATCCTGGTCGATTTCAGGGATCAGGGCCAGTCCTCCAGGATGAAGGAAGAGTACGGTCAAGACATTCACGTAGGAGACATCGTCAGCCTGCTCGACGAATTAACCCTCCCCAAGGTTCACATGATGGGACTTTCCTATGGGGGACAGGTGGCCTTACGGTTTGCCCTCCAACATCAGGGGAGAATAAAATCTTTCTGTCTTTTCAATACCCCCAACCTGGTCAGCAACCATTTGCGGGAAATCGGCAGAGCATGGGAGACCGCTGCAGCGCTCAACGACGGAGAGAGGTTTTTCCAGCTCGCCATTCCTTTTATCTATTCGGAGCCTTTTTATGAAAAAAACCTGGCTTTCCTGATGGAACGGCAGAAGATGTTTAAATCCTTATTGACCCAAGAGTGGTTCGAGGGATTTATCCGCCTTTCCCGAAGTGTCAGAGGCTACTCCATATCCCGGGAAGAACTGAAGACCATTCAAGTCCCCACGCTTCTTGTCGGGGCGGACCTGGATATCATCATATCGCCCCGTTCCATGAAGGACATCCACGAAAGCATCCCGAATTGCGAATTCATCATGATCCCCAATGCTGGCCATGGAGCTTTTTTAGAGAGGATGAACGAATTCCTTACGATCCTGATTGGGTTTGTGACCAAAAATTCCTGATTCTTCTGCGGCCTTCCCTCTTGGGGGCAGAACCCGAAAGGACCCACCATGCCGTTTCACCGAATGAATGGAATTCAGGTCTATTACGAAGAGCAGGGAAGCGGGTACCCGGTTCTCCTGATCCAGGGTCTCGGATACCCTTCGGGCATGTGGTTCATGCAGGTCCCCGCCTTATCTCGGCGCTTCCGGACCATTGTCATGGACAACCGGGGAGTGGGGAAATCGGACAAGCCGGATGAAGAATACACCGTCAGCCGGATGGCCTCCGACGCCGGCGAACTGCTGCACGCCTTGGGAATTCCCAAAGCTCATGTGGTCGGTGTGTCTCTGGGAGGGTACATCGCCCAGGAATTGGCCCTGAATCATCCCGATCTGGTGGACCGGCTGGTGCTCATGGCAACTTCCTGCGGGTCGCCGCGCTATTGGGAATTGACCAAAGCCCTGTGGGACGAAATCGCCAAACTGGCCGGACTGCCGCCGGAACAGATCATTCGCCAGGGTATGTTCTTTGCCGCCACGGAAAGATTTTTGCGGGATTTCCCCGAGTTGATCGAGCGGAGCGTAGGCATCCGCATGGAAAACCTCCAGCCGCTCTTTGCTTTCACCCGCCAATCCAATGCGGCCATGAGTTTCGACAGCCGCGACCGGGCCCATCTCATTCGTCAACCTACCCTGATTCTCGCCGGCGCCCAGGACCGGGTCATGCCTTTGGTTTTGACCGAAGAACTGGCCAAGAAGGTCCCTCAGGCCCAGTTCAAGGTCTTCCCCCACGCCGCCCACCTTCTCTTCCTGGAGGAGGCCGACGCGGTAAATCGGGTGTTACTGGATTTTCTTTCAGGAAGGAAAGTGGAGTAATCCCTTCCAGTACCCCCGAATCTGCCGGAGGTCCTATCGGGCGGGGAATTTCCCCAAAGCTGTGAAAAATCTCGGCCGCAAAATCTCTGTTGGCCAATCTTCGAAAGATAAAAACGAGGGCCGAGAGGAAGGACGGGGTGCGCAAAATGGAGCGACGGAAAAAATCGTTGGGGGAATCGTCCCCTTTTCCGCCGAAGGAGGCGGTCCCGGCAGAGGATCCTGGCTTGTTTTGCAGGACCACTCCGGCAAGCGGGCAGAGTTCGGGTGATCCCGGCGCCCTTGACCGCCCCATCCAAGTAGTGGCAAGAATCTCATGGTTTTGAGCACCCCGTCCTTGATCCCGGCCCTACAAGGAGGGCCAACGCCGCCTTTCGGCGATGGAGAATGAAAAATTCTCTTGGAACGGGTCTTCTCTTTTCAAGCCCGGGCAGGCCGGGGATTTACAATCCTCCTTTCATCGATAATGGAAAAGGACAAAAGGATCGAATTTCTTTTGCAAGCAATAATTTACTTCGAGAGGGTTGGCCAAACAAAACTCAACCAGCTTCCCAGCCGGGAAAGCTCTCCTGATTTCATCCATGAGGAAAGGAAGGGGTTCGGCGAGAACGATCCTGATTTTGCGGAAATCATTTTCCAAGACTAAGATTTTATGCTTCTGGGCAAAAGCCTCCCCGACGGCTTTCTGCAAGGTGGAGGACGGGAAAAAGCCCATCAAAGAGACCACGGGCATATTGAAATGTTTGGAGAGAGCCTCCATCAGCGTTTCACAATTGGAATACCTCATTTCGACAAGCAATCTTCCCAAGGGTCTGCGGATGCCTATTTTAGCCAGCTGAGCTTGTTTCTCCAAGACCTTTTGCAATTGATCGGGGGTCAGGGTTCCTAGTTCTACCAGGATTTCGCCGAGGGGCTTTCTTTTCCCGTAGGCATCCAGGGCATCATTAATCCTTTCTTGGGGGATCCCCATTTCCAGCAGGATTTCCCCGAGATACTTGGCTTTGCCGTTCTGTTTTTTTTGCCGGTCCAGAGCGGCTTGAAGACGAAGGGGTGAGATAATATGCCTTTCCACCAGGATCTGCCCCAACATTTTCTCAACGATGGGAATCAATTTTCCTTTCATCGGTCCCCCTGAAGCTTTCCTTTTATCCAACAACCGAACAGTTCACTCTGACCTTGAGATTCGCTGGACTTTTATCTCGAGATTCTTCCCATTTTTCCCGGCCTTTAACGACTTGCAAAAAGGCCCTGCGCCTAGTGTACTATGGCTTCTGATCCAGTTTTTCCGACCCATTTCGCTTTAATAATTCCTGGCAATAGCCAAATCCATGCCGTTTTAAGGAAAAAACAGAATTTTAAAATCCCCTTGATATTATTAATAAA
>DASPRR010000170.1:0-37881 GCA_035624375.1 Thermodesulfobacteriota bacterium
CCGGGGTATAAAGGATTCTCCACCCTACCTTCATGATGGGCGGCTGTTGACCCTGGAGGATACGGTGGAGTTCTTCAATATCGTCCTCGAACTCAAGCTCAACGAGCAGGAGAAAAAAGACCTTGTGGCCTTTATGAGGGCTCTCTAAGCGCTCCTCCTCGCCCTCTGGCCGTTCGAGGGCGAGGGGACCTTCCGGTCCCCCTGAGAAGTTTCTTCTGCTGGGGAAAGGGACAGGCAACCCGCAGGGAGGTTTCGGCCAAGGCTTGCTAGGGATAATTCAATGGAGCGGAAGTCCTTCTTATTCCTTTCCCTTTCCTTTGCCTTCTTTCTTCTGGCGGGGGCCTTCCACCACCATCCGGATGGGTGTAAACATGAGGCTTGCTCCCTCTGCCATTTGACCTCCACCCACTCGGATTACTCCGGCACGGCGGGAGCTTCCATTGCTCCCCCGATGTCCTCATCAATTTCCCTTCCGCCCGGTGCCTCCTCCTTTCCTCTATCCTTCTTTTCTTTTTTCCGCTTCGGCCGGTCCCCTCCCCAATCCCTTTCTCTTTCCTGACCTTTCAAAAGGCGGCTGGCTGCCTGCGGGCCTCCGAGTAGCCTTCATACGAATTCATGCAACATCGAAGGTGCCAGAGAGCCTGGCCGGCTAAGCCGGAAGGGTTAAAAATACATCTCGATTTCGAAAGGAGGAGAAATGATCCCATTCTTCGTCTTATTAATTCTGGGTTTCCTCCTGGGGGCTCCCCACGCTTGGGCCGAGAGCCTGGAGGAGCGCATCAAGAAATTGGAAGAGACCATTCAGAAGCAGCAGGAGGTTTTGAAAGAACAGCAAAAAGCTCTGGAGGATTTGAAGGAGCAGTCCAAACAGGCGAAGGTTGCCGAACCGCTCCCAGCCGCACCGGCTCCGCCGCGCGACTACCGCCTCGACGACCGTTCCCGGGGGATTTACGTGCCCACGGCCTCTCCTTTAACCCCTTATTCTTTGACCAAACAGTCGGCCACTCCGGGGCTGATGAACCCCGCCATCAGCCTCATCCTGGATACCGAATACTACCATTCCAGCCTGTCAAAGGCAGAACTGCAATCGAGAAGCACGCCGGGGTTCATCGGCCCTCAGGACCCGCCTTTTGACGAGGGATTCAACCTGCGGTCGGCAGAACTGGCTTTCTTTGCCCCCGTTGACCCCTACTTCAATCTTTACGCTACCCTTCCGGTCACCGAGAACGGCGTTGAGCTGGAGGAAGCCTATTTTGTGACCACTTCCCTCCCCGCAGGGTTGCAGGTGAAGGGCGGGAAATTTAAGAGCGGGTTTGGGCGCTTCAATGCCTTCCATCCCCATGCCTGGGATTTCGTGGATGCTCCCATTCCCTACAAACTCTTCTTCGGCGGCGATGGAGAAGGGCTGATCGAAAAAGGAGCGCAGTTGACCTACCTGCCGAACCTTCCCATTTATACCATCCTGGGGGCGGAAGTCTTGCAGGGAGAGAATGATACTCTCTTCGGCCCAGATGGGGGTCCCCATGCGTATACCGGGTTCGTCAAATCTTCGCTTGATTTTGGCGCTAACCAATCCATTCTGTTCGGAGGTTCAGTAGTCGGAGGCAAAACGAACACGACTTCCTTTGCCCCCAATACCCTGTTCCAGGGCACCAGCGTTCTGTACGGGCTGGAATTCACTTATAAATGGAAGCCTTCCAGGTGGCGGAGCTTTGTCCTGCAGTCTGAATATCTGTACCGCCATCAGAAGGGTGATCTGACGGATACGGTCGCCTTGACGAAGGATTCATTGAAAAGGAATCAGGATGGTTTCTATGCGCAGGCCCTTTTTCAGATCGATCGATGGAGAATCGGGGCCAGGTTCGACCGCATGGCCATCTTTAAAGACGAAGTAATCCGGGCCGGTGAAAAGCAGAATTATTCCGGACAGCCCTATCGCTGGACTGGTTCTCTGGAATTCAACCCTACGGAATTTTCCCGGGTCCGACTTCAGTATAATTACGACCAGTCAGATCCGAACAAACTGAATCAGGAAATCTTTTTGCAGTTCCTTCTGGCCGTGGGAGCTCACGGAGCCCATGCTTATTGAGAAAGGGAGGTCGGGAATGATTCGAAGTTTAATCCTGACAACGGTCTGCCTGTTGGTTTGGGCCAGTTTGGCCGCGGCCAAGTTGGACGTCGTCGTAACGCTGCCGTGGATCGGAAGCCTGGCCAGCGATATCGGGCGGGATAAAATCAAGGTCACCACTCTGGTGAAGGCCAATCAAGACCCCCATTACGTGGAGGCCAAGCCGAGCATGATTCTCGATGTGCGCCGGGCCGACCTGCTGCTGTTCAACGGTCTGGAGCTCGAGATTGGGTATCTGCCGGTTCTGGTAGAATCTTCGCGGAATCCGAAAATTCAGCCCGGGACTCCGGGTTCCTTCGACTGTTCCCAGTTCGTCGAAGTCATCGAAAAGCCGGCGGCCGTCGATCGGAGCATGGGAGATGTGCATCCCCTTGGGAATCCCCACTACCACCTCTCCCCCCGGAATATTTATAGGGTTACGGGGGGGATCACCGAGCTTCTGGCAGCCGTCGACCCGGGAAATGTGGGCTTCTACCGGGCGAACCTAGCCGGCTGGCAGGATCGATTCAAGGAGAAAGAGAAGCAGTGGGCGGAATACCCATTGAGAGGGAAGAAATTCCTTCCCTATCATAAATTCTTCGAGTACCTCGCCCATGAGTTCGGTTTCGAGATCCTCGGGTATGTAGAGCCGAAACCCGGCATTCCTCCCTCAGCCGGATGGGTGGAAAAGATCATAGAGCTGACCAAAAGGGTGAAACCCGATGCGATCCTGACGACCTCCTACTATGGGACCCGAGAAGTGACTTTTCTGTCTCAGAAGACCGGGGTGAAATACATCGTGGTCCCCCATGATGTGGGGGCAACACCGGCCTGCAAAGACTGGTTCTCTCTGATGGACCAGGTCCTCGCGGAGCTGAAATAAGGAGATTCAATGGAAGCTTTCCATTTCCTGATCGTTCCCTTCGTGGGATGCGTCGTCCTGATCCTGATCCACGCCTATTTCGGAATCCACATCCTTGAACGGGGAGTCATTTTCCTGGACCTCTCGCTCGCCCAATTTATCGCCGTAGGCATCGCCGTCTCGTGTTTTACGGGGGATGTTCCCGAACATCGGTTTTTTTATGCCGCCGCCTTCGCGGTCTTCGGAGCTTCCATCCTTTCCTTTTCCAAGCAGATCGCCCGGCTGGTCAACATCGAAGCTTTCATCGGCGTGCTGTACGTATTTTCCTTTGCGGCGAGTATTCTATTCCTGGACAAGAGTGCCCATGGCACAGAAGAATTCAAGTCCATCCTGAACGGGAATATTCTTTGGATGACCCGCAGGGACCTCCTGATGGCCTCCCTACTTTATGCGGGAATCGGGGCCTTTCATTTGATCTTCTGGAAGAAATTCCTCGCTCTTTCCTACGGAGGAGGGAAGGGGTTTCTCTGGGAGTTTTTCTTCTTCCTGAGCTTCGCCTTCGTGTTAGTCAGCTCGGTGCAGATCGCCGGGATCCTGCAGGTCTTCTCCTTCCTGGTCATTCCCGCTCTGATCGGAAGACTGTATAACCGGAATCCGATTCAAATCCTCCTCATCGGATGGGGGATTGGAATCGTGGTCTGCGTGATCGGAGTCTCTCTCTCCTACAAGCTGGATGTACCCACGGCCCCCCTCATCGTGGCCTCCCTCAGTTTGATCTTTTTTGTCCTTTTGGGAGTGAAGGCCAGAAAATCGGGGGCCGAGGTGGAAAAAAGATAGGAACGCACCCCTCAAGGAATCCATGGGACCAAAGAGAGATGGAAAAAAGCAGGATCCGATTCCTTACGGTCTCCCCGGGGGACTGGCTACCGCAGGTTCTTCCCCGTGGTGGTCAAGGAGAGCTTTCCGTGTTTCACTCCCCGGATTCCAATCAGCCGATCGCTGATTTTTTTTATGTCTCCTCCCATTCCCTTCACTACGAGGACCTCCAGGCAGTTGTGCTCATCCAGGTGGATATGCAGGGTGGAAAGGATGGTTTTATAATGGTCGTGCTGCATCTTGGTTAAAATGCGGGAAAGCTCGCGGGTATGATGGCTGTAGACCAAGGCGACGGTTCCCACCATCTCCTGTTTCCCTTCTCTCCACTCCTCCTTGACCAGGCTGTCCCGGATGAGGTCCCGGATGGCCTCGGACCGGTTCTGATATCCTTTCTGGGCGATAAGGCGGTCAAAATCTCCGAGTAGACTGTCGGGAATCGATACTCCGAAGCGAATAAGTCCGGCCATTCTTCCTCCATTTTCCAGCGTATTAGAGCGACGAGATTTCGGTGAGGTCCTTTTCTTTCAACATCCTCTTTTTCCAGGAATGTAGGGCGGGATAGAAATAAGGCAAGAGCCTTAAAGAATAATAAGAGTGGAAAACAGGAACTCCCAGAATATCGCCGAAAGAAAACAAAAGAATGAGATTAAGGCGAGCCAGTTTTTCCTGCCGGACCGTCTGTTGAATCTCAAAGGCTGTTGCTCCAAAGAAAAAATCTTTGAGCCCCTTTTTCAGGTCCTCAAGCCTATTGCTCACTTTCCCCTCCTTCCCGGGGTTCTGGAAGATGGTCTTGGCCGGCAGATCGAATATCGGCAACTTAATATACTCTGAATCTTCTTCCCCGTCAAACTCACGAGATTCCTTCGGGCCTAATTTAAAATGGACAGAGATTTTCCCCTGGGGTAATATAGGGTTCGAGAGAGGTATTTTTAAAGCCAGACCCCCAAAAACGATGCCTTCTCACTGCCTCAAGAGGATTCGCCTTGAAAGAGATTTTACGTCATGCCCGGGAAGTCATCCAGATCGAAGCAGAGGCCGTTCAGGGCCTGCTCGACCGGTTGGATGACAATTTCGCCCGGGCCGTGCAGCTTCTCCTGGCCTGCGAAGGACGGGCGGTAATCACCGGCATCGGAAAGTCTGGGCTGGTGGGCCGCAAAATGGTCGCAACTCTAACCAGCACAGGGACCCCGGCCACCTTCCTCCACCCCGTGGAAGGTTTGCACGGGGATTTGGGAATGGTAACGGCCAAGGATGTGGTCGTTGCCATCTCCAACAGCGGAGAAACCTCCGAAATCATCCATCTCCTTCCCAGCCTGCAGAAGATCGGGGCCAAGATTATCGGCCTCACCGGTTCCCTGGATTCCACCCTGGCTCGGAGCAGCCATATTGTCATCGATGTGGGCGTGGAGCGCGAGGCTTGTCCCCTGGGATTGGCCCCTACTTCGAGTACCACCGCCACTCTGGTCATCGGAGATGCGCTGGCGGTGGCCCTGATGCGACAGAGAAAATTCGGTGAAAAAGACTTCGCTCTTTTCCACCCCGGGGGAAGCCTGGGAGAGAAATTGTCCTTCAAGATAAAAGACATTATGCGCCCGGCGGCGGATTTTCCCTCCCTTTCTTCCGACAAGACCGTGGGGGAGTTCATCTCCGCCATCAACCGCTGCGGGGCTGATTTTGCCCTGATCCTCCAGGCCAACGGAGGCCTGGCCGGAATGGTCTCGGATCGCGACCTTAGGCGGGGAGAGATCGGCTCGCCCGATTTTTTGAACCGGCCCATTAAGAAAATCATGGACCCCCATCCGCCGACAACGGAAGAAGAGGTCTCTGCAGCCGAAGCCATGAGAACCATGGTGGAAAAGAACCTGGTCGCCCTGCCGGTCCTGGACAAGAAAAAAAACTTGAAGGGCGTGGTCACCCTCCGGGACCTTCTGAACCGGAGAGATGGGGGGGATGTTGTAAAATGAATCCCTACCCCCCCAAAGGACTGATCGTGGCGCTCATAACTCCCCTGAACGAGGAGGGCCAGGTAGAGCGGGTATCTCTGCACCGGTTGATCGATCGGGTAGTTCCCTACTGCGATGCCCTGATGATCGGGGAGGGGCTCATCGGAGAGGGCCTCTCCCTGCCGAATCCATCTCGGCTGGAACTCCTTCAGGTTTCAGCCGAAATGGTGGCGGGGAAAAAGCCCCTTTTCTTATGCCCCACGGCTGGGACGACTGGAGAGACGGTGAATAACATTACCGTCCTCACCCAAGCTCTGAAGAATTACCCGGATCAGGACTCCCTTTTCTGGGTGGACATCCCTCTCTGGTATCACAGCAACCGGAATTTGCCCCAGTTCTACCAAGAATGGAGGGAATACACTCCCTACCCCATCCTGCTCCATAACCACCCTTTGCTCATCGGCAAACGGAACCGCTCCCTCAAGCGGACCAACATTCGCACGGCCGTTCTGAAGCTATTGGCTGAAAACGGGCAGATCGTTGGCCTCATTCAATCCGGCGACCTTAAAAGGACTATTCATTACCAGAGAGCTGTGCGGGCCCGCAGGGACTTTCGCTTCTTCGACGGGGATGAAGGAAATTTCCTCAACAGCCCAAGCTCTTCAGGGGTAGTTTCAGGAGGCGCTAACCTCTTTCCTTCTGAATGGAGCGAGGTTGTCACTGCTTCGCTTAAAATGTCCGAGGACCCGGCAAAGAATCTGCTTCTTCTCAAACGAAGCCAGAAGCTCCGGGAACTCAGCCAGGTAATGCAGAAGAATCCGGCCCAGAGCCTCAAAGTAGCCCTTCATCGCCTAGGATGGCTCTCGGGGGCCAAGGGTCTCGACTTCACTCAGGAAAACTCTCTGGAAGCAGTAGAGGGTCTCATCAGCTTCCTCCAGGTGCATTTTTCTTTACAAACTCCCTCCTAAAATGCTATTCCTATACCTGCAAGAGGATGGAGATACCCGAAACCATTAAAGCTTTTCCCATTTCCGACCGATTCTATTACTGGATCAGTTTGATCCCCAATCCGTTTAGAAGCGCAAAATAGCGTGAACATCTTTCTTCGATTCAAAATTATTTGTACTTATATCCTATTAGCTGCTTTTTGGGTGTCCTGCGGGGCCTGCGGCTACAGACCCGCCTATTTGAAGGAAGGGAAGACAGCCGAGGTGTCGGAGAGGTGGAGGGTGAAGAAGATCGACCCCGCCTATCTTTCTGCCGATGAGAAATCCGTTCTGGAAAATTTCGGCAACCCTGATTATATCCGCTTTTACCGGAAGCGCTCGCTGGAGCGGGAGCGAGTCTACGCCTGGGTCTATGCCGATCCGGTTCGATTCGTCACTTTCATAGATGGCCACAAAGTCGATTACGCGGTTCTGGATGAAGACCTCTCATCGCTGAATGAATATCAGCGTAATATGCTTTTTTGGGGAGGGATTACCGCTGGAACCTTGGCAGCCCTTGGGTTGCTGTATTACTTTTTGTTCGCCAAGAAATAGCCAAAGGAGTGCCCCATGATCAAACTGGTCCTCAAGCTGAAGGAAACCCAGATCGAGGAGTTTGCCCTGGAGAAAGATGAGATCAACATAGGACGCGCCAAGGAGAATGATATCGTCATTGACAATATCGCTGTCTCCCGTAAACATGCTCTCATCCAGCGGAAAGTAGGGGAGAACTATGTCATCCGGGACCTGAACAGTTCCAACGGGACTTTCCTGGACGGAATTCAGATCGATGCCGATGACCATACCCTTACCGATGGAGCGGTGATCGGAATTGCCAAGTTCGAGATTATCGTAAAAGGCCTATCCAAGCAGGTCCCTCCCCCGACGCCTAAGCCCCCGGCCTCGGAAGACGTTGAAGGAACGATGATTTTCGATGCCGCCCGGCGGAAACCAACGCCCGAAGTTCAGGCGCCCTCTGAACCCAAGCCCATCCGCTGGCCAGCCCTTTCCGCTACAAAGGGCCCCAGCAAAGGGAAGGAATACAAGATCACGAAGGAAGTCACCTTGGTGGGCAAAGACCCCCAAAATGATATCCCTGCCGAAGGGTGGTTTGTTTCCTCCCCCCATGCCAAGATCTTCCGCCGGGGAGACCGTTTCTACATCTCCCACCTGGGTGGGTTTTTATCGACCACCAAGGTGAATGGAATCGGGATCAGGGAGGATCACATCCTTAAAAATAAGGACCAGGTGGATATCGGAAATTGTACCTTTGTCTTCACCCAGGCTCCCGCTGAACATACCGACTGACCGGTGAGTTTTTCTTTGGACTGGAGCTGAGGTACTCTTGAAGATTCGCTATGCAGCCGCTTCAGACCGTGGCCGGGTGAGGAAAAACAACGAGGATGCCTTCTTGGCCGACCCTGGTCTGGGATTCTTTGCCGTAGCCGATGGCATGGGGGGGCATGCGGCCGGAGAGATCGCCAGCCGCCTGGCTCTGGACACCCTTCGGAAATCCATCGCCGAATCGAAGCAGAACCGAGAAACTGAATTCTCACCCAATCAAACAGCTCTCCTCTCCCCCCCATCGACCCTGCTGGTGAATGGAATCCGACTCGCCAATCAGGCTGTGTTTCAATCCTCCCAAGAAAAAGAAGAGTACCGGGGCATGGGAACCACAGTGGTGGCCCTTTTTCTTTTCGATTCATCCTCCGTGGTCGCCCATGTTGGCGACAGCCGCCTTTATCGGATCCGAGGAGGGAGAATCGACCAGGTCACTGAGGACCATTCCTTGGTGTGGGAACAGTACCGGGAAGGATCCCTTTCGAAAGAGGCACTATCCAGCTCGCCCCTAAAAAACATCGTCACCCGGGCCCTGGGTATGAACCTGACGGTTGATGTAGACGTTCAAGAAATAGACCTGCAGAAGGGGGACCTGCTAGTTCTATGCTCAGATGGGTTGTCCGACCTGGTGCAGGATGAAGAATTGATGAGCACGATCCGCAGGGCGTCCGGTGACCTGAATCGGGCTTGCCACGACCTCACCCAATTGGCCAATCAGCGCGGGGGTAAGGACAATATCACTACCCTCATCATTCAAATTGAATAGAGAAGGGGCCCAGGATTGGAGAAATGGACGGTTCCAGAAAAAACATCTGGGCGTTTGAATTTCCCTAGATTCTCTGAGTCCTTGTGCCTTTTGGAGAGTTTGGGGGCGTTACCAGCATGATCCTCAGGTCCATGACATTCGTCCCGGTCGGCCCGATGGTCAACAGGTCTCCGATTCTCTGAAAAAAAGAATAAGAGTCGTTCTCCTTCAGAAAAGACCATGGGTCCAATCCCATCGTCTTTGCCCGAATCACGGTCTTTCCGTCGGCAAAGGCTCCGGCAGCATCGGTCGGCCCGTCAGTTCCATCCGTGCCTGCACTCATCATCAGGATCTCTTCACAGCCAGCGATCTCCAGCGCTCCAGCCAGGGCAAACTCCTGGTTTCTGCCTCCCTTCCCCTTTCCTTTCAGGGTCACGGTCGTCTCTCCCCCGGAAAGAATGCAGGCCGGAGGGGGAATCGGGTTGCCAGAAAGAAGGACCTCTTTGGCGATGGCCGCATGCACCTTGGCGATCTCCCGCGTTTCTCCTTCGACGAGGGAAGAAAGGAGGAGGGTCCGGTATCCAAGAGCCTGAGCTGCTTTTCTGGCTGCCGTCATGGCCAAAAGGTTGTTTCCCACAATCAGGTTGTAGACCTTGGCAAACGCCGGGTCTCCCTCCTTGAGCGTTTCTTCTTTTCTTCCCTCCATGCCTGCCCGGATGTGGCTGGCCACCGATGGAGGAATTTTTCCCCACAGCTCGTATTTGTTCAGGATCCAGGCGCAATTTTCGTAAGTCGTAGAGTCCGGGACCGTGGGGCCGGAGGCAATGGCATCGAGCGGGTCTCCGATCACATCGGAAAGGATCAGGGACACCAGCGTCGCCGGGTAAACGATCTTCGCCAATCCTCCCCCCTTGATTCGGGAGAGGTGCTTTCGCAGGGTGTTGATTTCCTGAATGCTGGCGCCGCAGGAAAGGAGCTCATTGGTGGTGGCCTGCTTCTCCACCAGAGTGACCCCTTCCACCGGCAGAGGCAAGAGAGCCGAGCCTCCGCCCGAGACGAGGAAAATGACCAAATCGTTTCCCGTGAGGTGGCTTAGCATCTCCACCATCTCCTTGGCGCCTTCCAGGCCTTTTTCATCGGGCAGGGGATGGCCCGCTTCCTGGACCCGGATTCGCTTCAACTTCTGGGAATGGCCGTACTTCACATTGATCAAGCCTCTGGTAATTCGGGTGCCAAGTATCTTCTCCAAGTTCACGGCCATGGACGCCGAGGCTTTCCCCGTTCCCGCAACAAAAATTTTTTCATATCGGGACAGCGGGTATTTCCGCTCCCCGATGCGCAAGACGTGGTTCCTAAGGGAGATATGGGAGGAGAGGATGGTCTGGGGTTGCACCGCATGAATGGCATGGAGGAATATCTTCTTAGCATCCCTCCGCAGCGGGTCCAAGCTTCTTTTCACCGGTTCCTCCTTATTCAGGCGAAAAACCAGTTTACTCTACGGTCACACTCTTAGCCAGGTTTCTTGGCTGGTCTACATCCGTCCCCTTGAGAACCGCCACGTTATACGCCAGGAGCTGCAGGGGGACGGTCAAAAGGATGGGAGCCAGGAAAGGGTGGGTCTCCGGCACCAGGAGGGTGTCCCGGGCCTTGGAAACCATCTCCTGGCAGGAAGGATTGGTCAGGGCGATGACTTTTCCGTCCCGAGCCCGGACTTCTTCGATGTTGCTCAGAATCTTTTCCTGGGTTCGGCCCATGGGGGCCAGAACCACCACCGGCATGTCTTCATCGATTAAGGCAATGGGGCCGTGCTTCATCTCCCCGGCGGGATACCCCTCGGCATGGATGTAAGAAATTTCCTTCAGCTTCAGCGCCCCTTCGAGGGCGATGGGATAGTTTACTCCCCTTCCCAGGTAGAGGAAGTCTCGGGCATTCATGTACTTCTTCGAGAGGGCTTCGATCTGGGTGTTCAGTTCCAGAGTTTGCTGGAGGTAATGGGGGACCTTCAGCAACTCTTCCAGCAGATCCTTAATTGTTTGACGGCCGAGGGTCTCCCGGTTTTCGGCCAGGTACAGGGCGAGCAGAAAAAGTCCCACCAGCTGCGTGGTGAAGGCCTTGGTCGAGGCGACCCCGATTTCCGGCCCGGCGTGGGTGTAGAAGACGCCCTCCGATTCCCGTGCCAGGCTGCTGTCCACGACGTTGCATATGGACAGGGTACGCATCCCCTTCCTTTTCCCTTCGCGGAAGGCAGCCAGGGTGTCGGTAGTCTCCCCCGACTGGGAGATGGCCAGGAGGAGGTCCTGGGAACCGACGATGGGGTCCCGGTAGCGAAATTCCGAGCCCAGGTCTACTTCCGTGGGAATCCGGCTCAGCCCCTCGATCATAAACTTTCCCACCAGGGCGGCATGATATGAGGTCCCACAGGCCACAATACAGACCCGCCGGATATCCTTGAGCGCTTTGGAATTCAATCCTGCGCCTTCCAGGAAGACTTTGCCTTCCTCCAGGGAGACCCGGCCACGTACTGTATCCACGATCGCCCGGGGCTGCTCGAAGATTTCCTTGAGCATAAAGTGCTTATAGCCGCCCTTTTCCGCGGTGACCGGGTCCCACAGGATTTCCTTGGCGGGCCGCTGACGGTTCTCACCCCACAGGGTGCTGATCCGGTACCGCTTCTCCTGGACGACCGCCATCTCCCCATCTTCCAGAAAGATCATCTTTCGGGTGTAGGGAAGGATGGCCGGAATATCGGAGGCGACAAAATGATCTTTATCGCCCAGTCCCAGGATCAGAGGGCTTTCCTTGCGCGCGGCGATCATCTTATCCTTCTCGCCTTCATAAAGGACGACAATGGCATAGGACCCGTGCACTTGGAGGAGGGCCTGGCGCACCGCCTCTTCCAGCTTCTCGCCTTTGAAGATGTACCGCTGAATCAGGTGGCAGAGGATCTCCGTGTCCGTTTCGGATTTGAAGGTATGCCCTTCTCCTGCCAGGATATTCTTGAGAGCCAGGTAATTTTCGATGATGCCATTGTGGACCACCGCCACGCCCCCTGCCTTGTGAGGATGGGCGTTGGACTCCGAAGGTTTCCCGTGAGTGGCCCACCGGGTGTGGCCGATTCCCAGATTTCCGTTAAATTTCTCTCCTTCAGTTTTCCGCTCCAGCTCTTTGAGCTTGCCCATGGCGCGGCGGATTACCACTTTGCCCTCATGGAAAAGGGCGACCCCAGCAGAGTCGTATCCCCGATATTCCAGTCGCCGCAGCCCTTCCAGAAGGACTTCCTTGGTCTCCCTGGGCCCGATGTACCCGATGATCCCGCACATAGTTAACGACCTTTCTTTCCCACAGAGAGGTTACATATGAATCCCAAGCACTAAATCCAAAAATTCTAAATCAACTTTTAAATACCACAACCACCGATTTTTCGCATTTCGCTTTTGAAAAGGGGTGATTGTTTGGAATTGGCGTTTCAAATTGGGTCTCTG
The DNA here is from genome assembly GCA_035624375.1 of Thermodesulfobacteriota bacterium. Lineage (GTDB taxonomy): Bacteria > Desulfobacterota > SM23-61 > SM23-61 > SM23-61 > SM23-61. The sequence continues at coordinate 12,343 of DASPRR010000170.1, forward strand.
TGCTCTCTGCGCCTCTGTGGTGAAAATTATTTATTTCGAACGCCGACGGTAATGGACCTGTTTCCCCCTGGCCACCGCCAAAGTATCTGGGGGGACTTCCTTGGTTATGGTCGATCCCGCTCCGATGACCGAGTTGCGGCTGACTTTGATCGGCGCCACAAGGGAGGTGTTGCTGCCGATGAAAACCCCGTCCTCAATGACCGTGGCATGCTTCTTTTTGCCGTCGTAGTTGCAGGTAATAGTCCCAGCGCCCACATTGATCTTCTCTCCCAGGGTGGCATCCCCGATGTAGGAGAGGTGGTTGGCCTTGGTGCCTTTGCCGATCACCGATTTCTTAACCTCCACGAAGTTCCCGATCTTGGACCCCTCCCGAAGCACGTTTTGCGGGCGGAGGTGCGCGAAGGGGCCTATCTCAACATGATCTTCAAGGATGCTTTCGGCAATCACCGAGGAGGCTTTGATGGTCACGTGATTCCCCGCCTGGGTATCGCTAAGCTTACAGCCGGGTTCCACCAAGCATGCGATCCCCAAAGAGGTCTTTCCCAGGAGATAGCAATTGGGATAGATCACCGTATCCCGGCCGATCTTCACTTCCCGGTCGATGTAGGTGGTTTCCGGTCCTATGAGGGTGACGCCTTCCAGCATGTGCCGTTCGGCGATTAAACTTCTCATGTAATGATTGGCCTTGGCCAACTCCACCCGGGTGTTGATCCCCATTACTTCCAGCGAATTTTCCACCAGGAAGGGAAGGACTTTTTTCTTCTCCGAATTGGCCCGGGCCACAATATCGGTAAGGTAATACTCCTGTTGAGCGTTCTGAGGTGTCACCTGGGACAGGGCGGAAAAAAGGAAATCTGCATCCACGCAGTAAATGCCGGTGTTGATCTCCCGGACCTTTTCTTCCCCCGGTTTCAGGTCCTTATCTTCCGTAATTCGCAGGAGGGACCCGTCGCCATTGCGGAAGACCCGGCCGTAGCCCTTGGGGTTTTCCAGTTCCACGGTCATGACGGAGAGCGCAGCCTGATGTTCCCGGTGGGGTTTGAGGAATTTGCCTACTGTTTCTGAGGTGAGCAAAGGGACGTCGCCGGAGAGGATTAAAACGTTACCATGAAATCCCTGGAGGGCCGCCCGAGTGGCCAGGACCGCGTGTCCTGTTCCCAATTGTTCTTTCTGGATGGCAAAAGTTACATCGTCGGCCTTGAATTTTGCCTGAACCAGATCAGCCTGGAAACCAACGACCGCAACCAGGCGGGAGGGTTTTAGGCTTCGGGCCACATCCAGGGGGTAAGAGAGCATCGGAATGCCGGCCACGGAGTGGAGGACTTTCACCAGGTCCGACTTCATCCGGGTCCCCTTGCCCGCCGCCAGGATCACGACCGCCAGCTCGCTCAAGCTTTCCTTTCCTTCCTAAGGCCTTGATGGGACTGATAATTTCATTATAGAAGAACCCTTCCCCCAGTCAAGGTTTTTCTCTTTTTAAATCCGATGGTTAAAGAGATGCACTTTAGGTTTACCTATTTTTAATCGTCAATTTGAGAATTTTTCTTAACCTTATCTTTTTCTTCCTGCAAATATTCAAACATACACTCCCTGTCCTTCTTTACGGCATGTCCGGGATTCATGCTTTCCGGCCCGGCCCTTTCCCTCGGAAATTTTCCCATCTCAAGAACTTGGTCTTTTGCAGCCAGAGGGTCCCAAGGCATGTTTTCATCTTGACAGTAAAAGGAAAAAAATTGAGAATTTCCTTATGGAATTTTCATCCCTGGTGGCCACGCTGCAGAATCCTCAAATCTATCCTGAAAAGCCGGCAGAAATAGAACTGGTGCAGACCCATATATCGGCCATCTTTTTTGCCGGGGAGCACGTGTACAAGATTAAAAAACCAGTCAACCTCGGCTTCCTTGACTTCACCTCCCTTGAAAAAAGGAAGTACTACTGCCAACAGGAAGTGGACCTCAACCGGAGGCTGGCGAAGGAGGTTTACCTGGGGGTCGTGGAGGTCCGCTCCCATCAAGGCCAAATATCCATCGGGGAAAGCCCGGGAAAAGTGGTCGAGTACGCCGTGAAGATGAAGCGCCTTCCCCAAGACTGCATGATGGACCAGTGGCTGGCTAAGGGAGCCGTAACCCCGAAGATCGTGGAAAGAATCGCCGCAAAGATCGCCCATTTCCACGCTCTCGCTGCCACCAGCCCGGAGATCTCTAAATTCGGAAATATTCAAACCATCCGGGGCAACCTGGAGGAAAATTTCTACCAGACTGAGAAATACGTGGGCCGTGCTCTAACCTCGAACCTTTATGAGGAGATCATGGAGGCCACTCGCCGGTTTATGGATAGCCATACCCCCCTTTTCTACAAGCGGATCGCCGATGGAATGATTCGCGACTGTCATGGAGACCTCCGTCTTCAACACATCTGTATGGGGGAAGACATTCTCATCTTCGACTGCATAGAGTTCAACCATCGCTTCCGATATTCCGATGTGGTCGCGGACCTCGCCTTTTTGCTCATGGACCTGGATTATCATAAACAACCGCTTATCTCCGCCGACTTGGCTTCCCACTACCTGACGATCTCCCGAGACTGGCCCCTCTATCTGCTTTTGGATTTCTATAAATCCTACCGCGCCTACGTGCGGGCCAAGGTGACTTCCTTCCGCTTGGACGACCCGAATATCTCGACGGAAACAAGGTCTTCAACCCTGAAGGAAGCCCGGCGATATTACCTCCTCTCCCATTACTACGCCAAAAGGATGAACCATCTCCTGCTAGTTGTCACCGGAGGATGGATCGGGACTGGGAAATCGACCATCGCCCGGGCCCTCGCCGAAGCTCTGGGGTGGGAGTGGCTGCGGACTGATGTTCTGCGGAAAGAATTGGCCCAGGTCTCTCCCCTGGAACACCGGTTTGAAGAATTCCATCAGGGGGTCTATTCCCCCGACTTTTCCCAAAAAACCTACCAGAACCTTTTCGAGAGGGCCCGGAACCACCTGGAATCGGGAAAATCGGTAATCCTCGACGCCTCTTTTAAGAAGCAAGCGGACCGGCAGATGGCTCGAGACCTGGCTCGAAATACCCAGGCGGATTTCCTTCTCATCGAATGCCAATGTTCGGACGAGGAAATCAAAAGGCGGTTGGCCCGGCGGGCCTGGGAAAAGAGCGAACCTTCCGACGGGAGGTGGGAGCTTTTGGCCGAACAGAAAAAAGATTACGATCCGGTGGAGGGATTCGACCCCGACCTGATTATATTTTTGAATACGGAACGTCCCCTGGAGGAATGCCTAGCACAGATTTTCCGGCATCTCTTCATGAGGGCTGGACGGGAGCTCTCCCATGCGGTACATTAGTACTCTCGAAGAATCCTGATCTGCGCTGGTAAAAATCTCGCCGCGAGGTGGTGGACATGACTCGATGGAGATTTTTTCTTTTCCTGCTCGCCGGACTCTCCCTCCTCTCTGGCTGCCCCCCGGACCCCAAAGCGGTCCAAAAAGCATCGTACCACTTTGGATTGGGCACTAGCTACCTTCAGCAAGGAGACCCTACCTCCGCTCTCCGGGAGCTGTATGAAGCGGAAAAGTTGAACCCCCAAGACGCGCAGGTTCAGCACTACTTGGGCATGGCCTTAAGCGCCAAGGGGAAATACACCGATGCATTGGAGCATTATCGCAAAGCTCTCGAACTGAACCCCAAATACACCGAAGTCCACAACACCATGGGAGCGACATTCCTGGAGATGGGAAAGTGGGAGGATGCCATCCGGGAATTCAAGTTAGTCCTTAATGACATCCTGTACCTCACCCCCTTTTTCGTCTACAACAACCTCGGCTGGGCGTATTACAAGAAGGGCGACCTGAACAGCGCAATTGAAAATTACCGGAAGGCCCTCGGCATGAAGCCGGATTTCGGCCTGGCCCACTACAACCTGGGTCTGGCCTACCGGGACCGGAAACAACCCAACCTGGCCATTGGTTCTCTTCGCCAGGCGACGGTTCTGGTTCCCGGACTTTTGGATGCCCACTTCCAGCTGGGCAAGCTCTATTTCGAGACGGGAAAGAACGAGGAGGCGGAAAAATCCTTTCAGGAAGTTGTGCGCCTCGCCCCGCAGAGCGAAAGCGCCCAGATGGCCCGACAATACCTGGACCTGCTCAAAAAATCCCGCAAATAATCAGACGATTCCCATTCCCTTCAAGAGGGAAAGCATAACTGCCGCGGCCAGAACCGACCCGATCTGCCCGCCGGTATTGGCCCCCATGGCATGCATGAGAAGATAGCTCTTCCTGTTGGCCTTCTGTCCTTCCACCTGAACCACGCGCGCGGACATTGGAAAAGCCGAAATTCCAGCGGCGCCGATCAGGGGGTTCACCTTCCCGCCGGAGAGAACTTTCATGATCTTGGCCAGGAAGATCCCCATGGCCGTGTCCAGGGAGATGGCCACTAATCCCAACCCCAGAACGATAAGGGTCTGAGGCTTCAGGAAGACCGGCCCGGACATGGTGGCCCCGATGGAAATCCCCAAGAGCAGGGTGACGATATTGGCAATCTCGTTCTGGGAAGCCTTGACGAGTCGGTCTGTCACCCCACTCTCCTTTAGCAGGTTGCCCAGCATCAAGGTCCCCATGAGCGGGGTCCCCATGGGAGCGATCAGGCAGGTTACCAGGGTCACTGCGATGGGAAAGAGGATCTTCACGGCGGGGGTGACCGTCTTCTTTTGGTACTTCATGACGATCTTGCGCTCTTCCTTTGAGGTGAGCGCCCGCATGATCGGCGGCTGGATGATGGGAACCATGGACATGTAGCAGTAGGCGGCCACGGATACGGCTCCCAGCATGTGGGGGGCATACTTGGAAGTCACGTAAATGGCCGTGGGCCCGTCACACGCCCCAATAATTCCTATAGCCACCGCCTCCAGCTGGGTGAACCCCAAGAACAAGGCCAGCAGGAGGGTCAGGAAAATTCCGAATTGCCCGGCTCCACCCAGAAGGAGGATCCGCGGATTCTCCAGGAGAGGACCAAAGTCGGTCATGGCCCCGATTCCCACAAAAATCAGGCAGGGGAAGATTTCGGTCAAAACTCCCGCATCGTAAAAATGCCGCAGCAATCCCCCCTCTTCCATCAATGTCGCCGTAGGAATGTTCACCAGGATGGCCCCGAAGCCGATGGGCACCAGAAGCAGGGGCTCCATGTCTTTCTTGATGCCCAGGTAAAGGAGGGCACATCCCACCACAATCATCACTCCATGGCTCCACTGAAAGTTGCTGAATCCTGCGAGTAAGCTCGATAATCCATCTATAATCATGGTTAGCCTCGTCCTTCTTTCTTCCGCTCGCCCCACAGCAGTATCCTATTCATCCCGTCAACGACCAGGCCGATGAGGAATAGAATCACGAGCGTGCCTCCCATTCCAAGAACGGTTAGAGTTAAACCAAATTCCAGGTTCTGCATTTTTCCCAACCTCTCTTCCTTCCCTCATTCAATCCAAGTTGAGAATCTCCTACGTTTTGCCATCTTTGTCAAGCCCCTCTTGCAGGTTTCTTTTACAGCTCCACTTCTTGTCCCAAATTTTTCTTCTGCGCCCGGCGGTACACGGCCTGCGCCACGGAAACGTCCTGCACGGCATTGCCCACGGATTTGAAATAGGTAATCTCCCGGGCCGACCCTCTTCCCGCTTTTCTCCCGGCCGCCACTTCACCCAGTTCGGCCAAGATATCGGTCTCTTGAATCAGACCTCTCGTCAAGGGGATGATGAGGTCGCCGGCCTCCTCAAGACAGGCCTCTAGGGAATCCACAAAAATCCGCGAACGGCATACGGTTATCTCATCCACCTCCTGCATCTCCGGTTTGAAAGCCCCAATGGCGTTGATGTGCATTCCTTCCCTCAACTGCCTGCCGTCGAAGACCGGCTCTCTGGAGGTGGTGGCGGTCACAACGATATCCGTCCCTTCCAGCATCTGGGTCGGGGTCCCAGCCCGGAGCAGTTCGACCCCGCGGCAGGAAGCGTCTGCCCCCAGCGCGGCGATCAGCCCATCAGTCCTCTCCGGAAGGAGATCGAAAACCTTGATGCGTTCGATTTTTCGGGCCGCCAGAACTCCCTTCACCTGAAAGAACGACTGTCCTCCGGCTCCGAATACCGCTAGAGACCTGGAATCCGCGCGGGAAAGCACCTGGGTGGCCGCGCCCGTGGCCGCGCCCGTGCGGAACCGGGTAAGGTGAGTCCCTTCCAGGACGGCAAGGGGAGAACCGGTGGCGGCATCGAAGAGGAAGACAATCGCCTGGACGGCGGGCAAATGAGCCCGCGGGTTCCAGGGCAGAACCGTAACCATCTTGGCGCCCAGAGCCCGGGATTCTTCCAAATAGGCGGGCATGACCAGCGCAGCTTCCCCCGGCTCCTTCAGGTTCAGCGAGGTACGGACCGGGGATTGGGCCTTTTTGAGGGAAAGCTGAACGAAAGCATCCTTGACCACTTCGACGGCTTCGGTCATGGAAAGGGCCTGGTCAATATCCCGGGCCGTAAAGATTTTGATTCTCATATCGCTCCTTTGGCCTTCAACTCCTTGATCTCCGCGGATGAATACCCCAGAAGGTCCACCAGGACCACTTCATTCGCCGATCCCATGGGAAGTCCGGGAAACCGAACCTGGCCAGGAGTCTTGAGGAAACGGACCGGCGCCTCGGGAAAGGAAAGCGTCTTCCCCGAGGCCGGGTCATACACCGATGCCAGGCTTCCTCTCTGTTGTACATGGGGATCGTTGGCAATGTCCTCCATGTTATTGACCGGCCCGATCGTGACCCCCGCTTTCTCGCACTCTTCCAGGACCCCCTTCAGGGTTCTGGCCCGGATCCAGTCCCCGATGATCCGGTTCAGGACGGCCCGGCTTTCATTCTGGAGCCTTTCCTGATTATTGCGGAATCCGGCGGTCGTCTTCAGTTCTGAATGGCCCATCAAGTCCATCATCCGCTCGAAGGGCGCCTGAGCACTGGCCGAGAGGGCTACCCACTTCCCTTCCTTGGTCTGGAAGCTGTTCCGGGGAGAGGTGAAGTTGGACTCGTTTCCCATGGGTTGAGGATTATCCCCGGTCAGGGAGTAAATCAAGAACTGCCCTCCCATGTATCCCAGGAGGGGTTCATACAGAGAAACTTCGAATTCCTTTCCTCCTCGCTCTCCCCGTTTCTGGTCTCGGAGGGCAACCATGGCTCCCAGGGCAAGATGGGTCCCGGCAATCATGTCGGCCAGGGCGATGGGGGGGTTGGTGGGAGGAGCTCCGGGGTGGGTGTTCATGTAAGTGTATCCGCTCATGCCCTCGGCCAGGGTCCCGAATCCGGGCTTGTTCCGGTAGGGCCCGCTTTGGCCATAGCCTGAAATCCGCCCGATGATCAAGCCTTTGTTAATCTTCCACAGCTGCTCGGCGGAGAAGCCCAGCCGGTCCAGGGTTCCCGGGCGCATGTTTTCGAAAAGAACGTCCGATTTTTCTACCAGCTGGACGAGGATCTTTTTGGCTTCGGGATGCTTCAGGTTCAGGGTGATGGGCAGCTTGTTTCTGGAAGCCACGAGCCAGAAGGGCTCCATATCGTTATTCACCCTGGCCCAGTAACGGATGGCGTCGGGAACATCCGGAGGCTCGATCTTGATCACTTCAGCCCCAAAGTCTCCCAGGAGGGTTGCTCCAAAGGGAGCGGCGACCACCGCCCCCAAATCGATCACCCGCACGGATTTCAGGGGCAGGTCTGATTCTTCAGCCTTTTTTCTTTGTTCGCGGAGGTAATTGTGAATCTTAGAAAAGTCCATGGGAAATCTCCTGAAGGGAAGTTGCTGGGCGTCTATGCCTTCGCAGGGAAGAAATGAAGCCCGAATAAATTTTATAACAGAAAAGGTTCGAAAAGGGATCAAAAAAAGCCGGCCGTGCCTGAAATAAGAGCTGCATGCCAGGGTAGAAGGGAATCAAGGCCTAAAGGATAAAGGAAGCCGCCAGGCAGCGGAGGAGGTTTAGGGTCAAGGGATGGAATGGGGACGCCAGAGATTTGGTGAAAATGCTGCTCAAGGCCCAAGTAAGGTACACCCCAGAGCACTGATCTCTCCGATCGCACTCTGTTCCTTTCCCAATATTCTTATCGGTGAAAGCATCAGAATGTGGGGATGAAGATTTGAGCGGGGGCTGGTTGATCGGAGGGTAATGGGCGTCTTGATTCCGCTATCCGCATTCCAAATTTCGCCCTTTTTATGGTGGTCCCAACGGGAATCGAACCCGTGTTTTCGGCGTGAGAGGCCGACGTCCTAGGCCGCTAGACGATGGGACCCTCAAAGAATAGAAAAGAAACCTAGGCTGGGAGCCTAGGATTTGCACCCAGGTTTGCAGGTCCTGAGCTTGCGATCCTGCCACTGGATGATCCCTTATTTTCCCCCAGAATCCACTCCCATTATATTTTTAATTCCTGAACCACGTCAAGGCGATAATGGCCATGCCTCGGGTCTCCGAGCTCCCCCTGAACCATTGGAGCTACAGGGCGATGCTACGCATCATTTAGTGCAGGCCGAATTGCCAAATGCGGAATTGGGAATTCCTGAGCAAGGCCGCGAATATGATATAATGCCCCCGCATCTTCGGATGGGAGGTTTTTATGGACTATCGGTCTATTCTCTACCAAAAAAGGGGCGGGAAGGCCATCATAACCCTTAACCGTCCCCGGGCGCTAAATGCTCTGACCCAGGAGACAATCGAGGAGCTGCTCAATGCGATCCAGGAGGCCTCTCTAGACCCCGAGGTAAGAGTCCTGATTCTGACCGGGGCAGGGCGAGCCTTTTGCTTCGGCGCCGATATCTCCGAGTTCAGCCGACAAATCGCAACGGGTACCCCTGATTCCGGAATCCTCCTTCTCCGAAAAGCCCAGGAAGTTATACGCCTTCTCACCTCCATCCCCAAACCAACCATTGCTGCCTTGAATGGATTTGCTACCGGCCTGGGACTCGACCTGGCTTTAGCCTGCGATCTGAGGGTGGCTGCCCAACGGGCCAAATTGGCTGAGGCTTTCATCACCATGGGGCTGATCCCGGATGGGGGAGGGACTTTCACTTTACCCAGGTTGGTGGGACTCGCCAAAGCGGCAGAGATGATCTTCATTGGAGAACCTCTCAATGCCTCAGAGGCGGAACGAATCGGGCTGGTCAACCGCGTGGTTCCCACCGAAGAACTCGCTAAAGCAACGGAAAACTTAGCCGATAAACTGGCTAAGAGCCCCTGTTTGGCTCTCGGCAGGGCCAAACAGGCTTTATGGAAAAATCTGGCCGGTGATTTGGCCTCGGCTCTGAAGGTCGAAGCCCAAATTCAGCTGACCTGCCTAGCCAGCGATGATCACCGGGAGGCCGTCCAGGCATTCTTGGAGAAGCGGGAACCGGTCTTTCGGGGAACCTAGAAAAATGTTTCACCGGCCCTGGAGGAGAAATGGGTCTCGGTCATTGTCTTTGGGTATTGACAGAGTAAAACTGCTTGGTTATCATAGGGTGCGCTTTAGGACCCTAATGAGGAGAGGAGATTTTTTGAAAATAGCTTTCTGGGCCCTGTTCGTGAGCGGATTTCTCCTCCTGGCCGCATGCAGCGGAATCCAAAACAAGGTTACTCAAAGTTTCCTCTCTCCATCCCCGGGTCAGTTGGCTCAGGAAATCACTCTCATTCCCTCAAACCGCGCAAATATGGGCGTCCGTGTATCTCCGGGCACCTACCCTTTACCCGAAATCCAAACCGATGACTTGACCCCCTCAACTCAAGAGGCGGAGTTAAACTTTTGCTTTGCCGGGGAGATGCCGCTGGAGGGGAGTGAACCTCCATCGATCGATACTCCGGGGCCAGCCTTCGTTCTTCTGAGGAAAGGGTGGGAAACAACCGATTCGGAAATGCAAGGGAAAGGGTCTATTCTCCTTGATTCATCTCCAGGGAATGAAAATAAGGGAGAAGGGAATCCCTCGTTTGCCGTAAACCCGCTTTCCAGTGAGTCTCTCCCCTTGAAGAATACGAACGCCTTTGAAGAGTCTTTTGAACGATTGAAGGAGATTTTGACCCAATATGAAATGGAGTCCATCTCCCCGAGTTCCTCATCCCCAGTAATTGGCTTAAATGGCAAGCTCCCCGAAGGAGAAACGAGGACGACCGGAATTTCGGCCGCTTTTCCGACACTGCTCAACGACCGGGTGAAAACCTATATCGATTTATTCCAAAACAAAGCCGATCATTTCTTCACCAGATCACTGGCCCGCTCCCAGGCCTATGAAGGGATCATAAGGCCCATTCTCCGAGAGAAGAACCTCCCCGAAGAACTCTTTTACCTGGCTCTGATCGAAAGCGGGTACAATCCCTACGCCCAGTCGCGGGCCAAGGCCACAGGAATCTGGCAGTTCATGAAAGGGACCGCCAAACGCTTTGGCCTCAGAGTGGATCAATGGGTTGATGAACGGAGAGACCCGGAAAAATCCACCCTTGCCGCCGCAGATTACCTGAAGAGTCTTTATGAAATGTTTAACTGCTGGTATCTGGCTGCGGCCGGCTACAATGCCGGAGAAGCGAAAATTCTTCAGGCCATGAAGCGGGCCAAAAGCCAGGACTTTTGGGCCATTTCCCAACAACGGTACTTGAAAAGGGAAACCAAGGAATATGTTCCCAGACTGCTGGCCGCCATGATCATCGCCCAAGACCCCGCTAAATACGGTTTCTCCAACATTGATTACCATCCGCCCCTGGTGTACGAAAAGGTTGTCGTCCCCTCGGGAGTCCGTTTGGACCGAATCGCCCGGGCTGCGGAAACGACGGTCGAGGAGGTCCGAGCCCTGAATCCCGCTCTCCGGCGGGATAAAATCCCCCCGCACGACCCCTCTTTTGAGATCAAACTGCCCCCGGGCAAGAAGGAAGCCTTTGAGAAAAACTTCTCCCAGGTGTTCAAACTGGACCCTCGTACAGCCAGGAAACACCTGGTCCGCCAGGGGGAGACGCTGGGTCAAATTGCCAAGAAGTACAAGGTCGACCTTCGGGAGCTATGCGAAGGCAATGAAATCAACCCGAAGACCCTGATAAAGCCAGGGATGACTCTCCTTCTTCCCCCCTAGGGCTCCTAGCGAACATGATCCTCGTAGAAGAAGCCCTCCATCATATTCTGGGAAAGATTTCCCGCTTGGGGTCCGAGCGTATTCCTATCCTTCAGGCCCTGGGCCGGGTCCTGGCAGAAAACATCTTCGCCTCCCGGAATATACCCGCCTGGGACAACTCGGCCATGGATGGTTATGCAGTCCGGGCGGAAGACATTCTCAGCACATCGAAAGAAAAGCCGGTGGTTCTAAGAGTCCTCGGGGACCTGCCCGCCGGCAAAGTCTTTAAAGGCCGGGGTGGCTCCGGAGAGGCCGTGCGGATAATGACCGGGGCTCCCCTTCCTCCAGGGTTTGACACGGTCGTCCCAGTAGAGGATACAGAGAAGGACGGGGAACGGGTAAGAATCCTGGAAACCCCCGGAAAGGGAAAAAACATCCGCCTTTCCGGCGAGGATGTGAAATCCGGGGAACGGATCCTGGAAGAAGGAACCCTTCTCCGCCCTGCCCACATCGGCATGCTGGCTTCGATCCAGCGCTCAATGGTCTCCGTATACCAACAACCCCGGGTTGCCGTTTTATCCACCGGAGACGAACTCCTGGAAATTGACGAACCCTGGGAAGACGGGAAGATCGTCAATAGCAACAGTTATTCCCTTGCCGCCTTGGTCGCTGAATCCGGGGGCATTCCCATCCAACTGGGCATCGCCAAGGACCGCAGGGAAGAGCTCACCGCCAAGATTCGGCAGGGTCTGGTGGCAGACCTTCTGCTGACCTCGGGAGGCGTCTCGGTAGGGGATTACGACCTAGTTAAAGAAATGCTCAATGAGCTGGGCCAGATGAACTTCTGGAAAGTGGCCATGAGACCCGGTCAGCCCCTGGCCTTTGGAATGATCTCAGAAAAACCGCTCTTCGGGCTTCCGGGTAATCCGGTTTCCTCCATGGTCTCCTTCGAGCAGTTCGTGAGGCCGTCTATTCGCAAAATGTCCGGATACAAGGATTTATTTCGTCCGGTGCTCCAGGCCATCCTAAGGGAAGATATTTCTAAAAAGGCCGGCTTGGCCCACTTCATCCGGTGCCGCTTGATTTTAGAAAAGGGGAAGGTCTATGCAACGACCACAGGGGAGCAGGGGTCCGGAATCCTCTCTTCCATGGTAAAGGCTCAGGGCCTGATCGTTCTTCCTCGGGAAGAGACCCTGGCCCGGGTTGGAGAAGCGGTCAAAGTCATCCTTCTTGATCCTTCCTTTTTTCATCTCTCCGGCCCCGATTTTCTTTCCTGACTTTCGCAACCTATGAATAGGGCCTAACATTCAATTCCTTGTTGCCGCTGTGGGAAAAAAAATAAAAAACCGTTGCCATATTCCCCGTTCTGGGGTATAGATATTTATTACTCCTTGCTCTATCGCTCTGCGCGAAGGGCTATCCAAACCCATGGGGAGGAACCACCATTTGCGACGCTATGAGACTATTTTCATCACCCACCCCGAATTGACCGAGGAAGAGCTTTCCGAACTCAAGGAGAAAATCCTTTCCATCCTGACCCAGTTCAAAGGCGATTTAATCAAGCTCGATGACTGGGGGATTAAAAAGCTGACCTTCGAAGTCCGCAGGAACTCGCGGGGCCGCTACTTCTTGATAGATTATGCGGCCGGCAAAGACCTTATCCGGGAGCTGGAAAGGAACTTGCGTCTGAATGATCGGGTCCTGCGTTTTCAGACGGTGAGGACCAGCGATGAGCTCACTCCTGAGGCTATCAAGACCCTTAAGGAAAGCGCGGGGCCTGAAAAAGCCAAAGGCAGCGAACGGATCGAGCCTCCAACGGGCATCAAGGGGGGAGATGAGGCCCAGGTAGAAGGAGGTGAAAAGGAATGAAACCTCCTGCCACGAGGAAGAAACGTCCTTTTCAGCGGCGTAAGGTCTGCGTATTCTGCGCCGACAGCGGTATAAAGATTGATTACAAAGACACCAAGATGTTGACCCATTTCATCACCGAACGGGGAAAGATTCTTCCCCGAAGAATATCCGGAAACTGCGCCAAACACCAGCGGGAGCTGACCACAGCAATAAAGAGAGCTCGTAATATCGCTCTCCTGCCGTTTACGGTGATCAGCACCTAGCGGGGCATAGGCCCGGTCTTCGGCCCGTCTCCTCTTGGCGGGCCGTAAGTCTCCTTTGATCGATTAGACCTTCAGGGCAAGGCTGGGGGAAACCTCTTTACCTACCATCGGCATCGATAAGAATCGCTGGAGGTTCACATGAAAGTGATCCTGATTGAAAACGTCCCTTCTCTGGGGAAGCCAGGGGACACCGTCCAAGTCGCGGAAGGGTACGGGAGAAATTTCCTCATCCCCAAGAAAATGGCTCTGGAGGCAACCCCTGCCAATCTTCACCGCCTGGAACAGCAGCGGGAGGTCTTCCTCCAGAAAGGGGCCAAGGAAAAGCAGTCGGCCTCCGATTTGGCGGCGAAGCTTGATGAGCTTTCCTGTACCCTGGCCCGCCCCGCAGGGGAGAATGAAAAACTCTTCGGCTCGGTAACAAGCATGGACCTGCAGAGATTTCTCCAGGAGAAGGGCATCTCCCTGGATCGGCGGAAGATTCTCTTGCCTCAGCCAATCAAAACCTTGGGAAGTTATTCCGTTCCCTTGAAGCTGCATCCGGAAATAACCGCCCAATTGAAGGTGAACGTAGTGGCCGCTTCCCCTGAAGAGAAAGAGAAGCCTTAGGCGACCTCCCGAACGATTAGGTTTTAAAATGGACTTGCTGGCCCAGCGCCTTCCCCCGCAGAACCTGGAGGCGGAAATCTCCGTCTTGGGGGGGGTTCTTCTAGACAATGAAGCTCTCAACCGCGTGTTAGAAGTCATCAAGGAAGGGGATTTTTATCGCGAATCCCACCGTAAGATCTTCTCGGCCATTCTTGACCTTTACGAACGGAGCGAACCCGTCGACCTGATTACCCTGGCCGAAGCGCTCAGGAAGCGCGAAGTCCTGGAGGAGGTGGGCGGGATCGAGTACCTCAATTCCCTGGCCAACAGCATCCCCACAGCGGCTAATATTACCTATTACGCCAAAATCGTCAAAGAGAAGGCGACCCTCCGCAAGTTGGTCAACCGGGCCACAGAGATCGTAAGCCAGGTCTATGGCCATTCCGGAGACGTAGATGACTTTTTGGACCAGGCCGAGCGCTCCATCTTCGAAATTTCGGAAGACCGCGTCCGTCCTTCTTTCTACCCCATTAAAGACATCATCAAATCCAGCTTTAAGACCATTGAGCGGCTCTACGAGAAGCGCCAGCTCATCACCGGAGTTCCTACGGGATTCGCCAAGCTGGATGAACTGACCTCCGGCTTCCAGCCTTCCGACTTGATCATCGTGGCCGGGCGTCCCTCCATGGGAAAGACCGCTTTTGCCCTCAACATTACCGCCCATGCAGCCATCGAAGCGGCGGTCCCCTCCGCCATCTTCTCCCTGGAAATGGCCAAAGAACAGCTGGCCCTTCGGATGCTCTGTTCAGACGCCAAGGTGGATGCCCATCGCCTGCGGGGTGGCTTTCTCAGCGAATCCGATTGGCCCAAGCTCACCCGAGCGGCCGGGTCCCTCTCCGAGGCACCTATCTTTATCGATGACACCCCTGGACTTACCGCCCTGGAAATGCGCGCCAAAACCCGTCGTTTGAAGGCGGAGCACAACGTAGGGCTGGTGGTGGTGGACTACCTGCAGCTCATGCGTGGACGGGCCGATTCCGATACGCGGGAACAGGAAATATCCGACATCTCCCGCTCGCTAAAGGCCCTGGCCAAAGAACTGAATCTCCCGGTCATCGCTCTTTCCCAGCTGAACCGGCGGGTGGAAGAGCGCGGTGATAGGCGTCCCCAGTTGGCCGATCTGCGCGAGTCGGGAGCCATCGAGCAGGATGCCGATGTCATCATTTTTCTCTACCGCGATGAGGTTTACAATAAGTCGGAGGATAATCCCAACAAGGGAAAAGCTGAAATCATAATCGGAAAGCAAAGGAATGGACCAACCGATAAATTCGAACTGACTTTCCTGGACAAATTCACCTGCTTTGAGGACATTACCTATCGCCAGGAGGCCCGTTAACTATTTAATTATATGAATTTATTTGCTAATCAGAATTATTCACACCTGTTAATAAACTTGTGAATAGCTTTCTTCGGGAGATGTTTCTTCGAGGGTAAGAGGATGAAAGAACTTTGGAATAGAGTCTTAGCGGATGTGGGGGAAAAGATTAGCCAGAAGGCCTACGATATCTGGCTTAAACCCCTTAGTCTGATTAGCGTAAAGGAGACTGAATTTTTCCTTGAGGTCCCCAATAAATTTTTCAAGGATTGGATCTCTGAGAATTACCAGAATTTGATCAAGGAATCGCTTTCTCACCTTACTGGACAGCAGTATACGATCCAATTCATCATCAAAGAAAACGCAGAGGAAAAGCCGCAAAACCCCAAGGATGAAGAGAGAATATCCATTCCGCGGCCGGCGAGACAGGCAGTAAGGGAAGATGGCCTGAACCCCAATTACACCTTTGATGATTTCATAGTCGGCTCAAGCAACCAGTTTGCCCATGCGGCTGCCCTAGCCGTTGCCAACCTTCCCGCGAAAAATTATAATCCTCTCTTTATCTACGGCGGCGTAGGGCTGGGAAAGACTCATCTTCTAAACGCCATCGGCAATCAGATCGCGGAAACCGATCCGTCGGCCAATATCTGCTACACGACTTCTGAAAAATTTACCAATGAACTGATAAACTGTCTGCGTTATGAAAAAATGACCGACTTTCGGAACAAATACCGAAATAAAGATGCTCTCCTACTGGACGACATTCAATTTCTGGGCGGAAAGGAAAGAACCCAGGAGGAATTCTTCCATACCTTCAACTCGCTATACGAATCCCATCGTCAGATCGTGATTACCAGCGATAAACTACCCAAGGATATCGGCGGATTGGAAGAACGGCTCAGGTCTCGCATCAGTTGGGGATTGATTGCCGACATTCAACCTCCGGATATCGAAACAAAGGTGGCCATCCTATGCAAGAAAGCAGAATTATTTAATATTTCCCTCTCGAGCGAGGTAGGTCTGTTTATGGCCTCCAATCTGGGAAACAACATTCGCGAACTGGAAGGCGCTTTGACCCGTCTTCGAGCCTATTCATCTCTGACAGGGAGTGAAATTTCCATTTCCATGGCCAAAGAGACACTCAAGGATATTCTCAGCGACCGTCAGAAGATGATCACCATCGATAGCATCCAAAAGGCAGCGGCGGCCACTTTCAATATTTCCGTATCAGACCTTAAATCTTCAAAAAGACTTAAGATTTACTCAATTCCCCGGCAGATTTCCATGTATTTGTGCCGAACTATGACCAAGTGTTCTTATCCAGAAATCGGTGAAAAATTTGGCGGAAAAGACCACTCTACAGTCATTCATGCTGTTCGACAGGTAGAAAAAAGGCTGAATGAGGACCGGGACCTCAGTAACCTCATTGAAAAACTGAAAAACCAACTGCACAAGTGAGGATTTCCCTGTGGACTAAATGGGAATCCTTTAGGACTAAATCTATTCAGTTCATAAACTCTCTTTTGTCCACTTTCCTTACCAATCTTTTTCACTCTGAAAATGAATTAAACCAATTGAAATGTATCCAAAATTTTTATATAATCATCCTATGAACAGGTATTACTACTACGGCTATCTAAATATATTATATTTAGTATTAGTATAAGGGAGAGTGAGTATGGAATTTTTAATCGAGAAGGGAGAGTTTACCAAGGGCCTCTTTCGTTCCCAGAGTGTGGTCGAAAAGAAGGGAACCATGCCCATTCTTCTGAATGTCCTCATCGAGACGAAGGACAACGGTATATTCATCACCGCAACGGACTTGGAAATTGGAATTAAAGGGCAATATCAGGGAGATGTACAAAAAACAGGAAATATCACCGTTTCGGCCAAAAAGCTGTATGAAGTGGTGAAGGAACTTCCGGAAAAGAATGTTTCCTTCCGGATGAAAGAAAATCAATGGGTGGAGATCAAAAGCGGAAAATCTGTTTTTAACATTATGGGAGTTTCGGCGGAAACTTTTCCATCCTTTCCCGCGTATGAAGAAGAAGAATTTATGGCCATGGAGGCATCCGTTCTAAGGGAGATGATAGATAAGACCATCTTTGCCGTTTCCACGGACGAGTCTAGATACAACCTGACCGGTGTTTTCCTTGCCAAACATAAGGAAGAGGAAGATCAAAAAATGCGCATGGTGGCCACCGACGGGTACCGCCTATCCCTCATTGACCGAAATATGAAGACGGAAATTCCAGGGTTGGAGAAGGGGGTCCTCCTGCCCAAGAAGGGACTGGCTGAACTGAGTCGCCTTTTGGAAGAAGGTGGAGACCAGGTCTGGATCAAACTGAAAAACAACAACCTAATCATCAAAAGGGAAAATGTGGTTTTGATCATGCGCCTGCTGGATGCGGAGTTTCCCGATTACAACCAAGTGATTCCGAATCAGACTAAGCGTCACATCCGCATAAAACGAAGCCCGTTCATAGATTCCCTGAAGAGGGTTTCCATTCTGTCCAGCGAAAAGACCAAGGGGGTCAAATTCCATTTCGGCGAAAACCTGCTGGAACTCTCCTCCTACAACCCTGACTTTGGCGAAGCCAAGGAAGAGATCTCCGTCGAGTACAGGGGAGAGGAATTGACCGTAGGGTTCAATTACCGATTTGTCCTCGAAGTGCTGAACATACTGAGCAGCGAAGAAATTATCATGGAGTTCGAGGATGGGGTGAGCCCGGCCGTCATTCGTCCGGCCAACGACGAAAAACACACTTGCGTGGTGATGCCCATGCGAATTTAACGAAAGGTGAGACGATTGGCCAAGAAGAACGATAAGGAAATCATTCAGAGTGGAGGACCCAAAGAGTATACCGCAGAAAATATCAAGGTTCTGCAGGGGCTGGAAGCGGTTCGCAAGCGGCCGGCCATGTATATCGGCAGCACGGGCATCGCCGGGCTCCATCACCTGGTTTATGAAGTGGTGGACAACTCCATCGATGAGGCCCTGGGCGGTTACTGTAATAAGATCGATGTGGTAATTCACGAAGACAAGAGCGTCACGGTAGAGGACAACGGCCGGGGAATCCCGGTCGACCTCCACAAGGAGCAGGGCAAGTCGGCGGCGGAAGTGGTGATGACCACCCTGCATTCCGGCGGCAAATTCGACAGCGACAGCTATCAGTATTCCGGCGGACTCCACGGCGTAGGCGTCTCCGTGGTGAACGCCCTTTCTGAATTCCTGGAGATGGAGATCTACCGGGACGGAAAAGTTTATTCCCAGAGGTACGAGAGAGGCGTTCCGGTTACTCCTTTTGAAACTATCGGCAACACCAAACGGCGGGGGACGAAGATCAAATTTCGCCCCGACACGGAGGTCTTCGAGACCCTGGATTTCAGCTACGACACCCTTTCTCAGAGGCTCCGGGAGCTGAGCTTCCTGAACAGCGGTCTGAAAATCACCGTTGTCGACGAACGGACGGATAAAAAACAGGAGTTTCAATACAAGGGCGGCATCGTTTCCTTCGTCGAATACCTCAACAAGAACAAGACTACGATTCACCCTAAACCCATCCGTCTGGAGGGGGAAAAAGAGGGCGTCTACATCGACATCGCCCTCCAGTACAACGACGGGTACACAGAGAACCTCTTCTCCTTCGCCAACAACATCAACACCGTCGACGGCGGAACGCACCTGATCGGCTTCAAATCCGCGCTGACCCGTACCCTCAACAATTACGGCGCCAACCTCAGTCAGTTTAAAAACCTTAAGGCCAGCCTCTCCGGGGACGATGCCCGCGAAGGCCTGACCGGGGTCATCAGCGTGAAACTATCCAATCCCCAGTTTGAGGGCCAGACCAAGGCCAAGTTGGGAAACAGCGAGATCAAAGGTCTTGTCGAGGCGTTGGTCAACGAGAAACTGGCCACTTATTTTGAAGAAAGTCCGTCGGTGGCCAAGCGGATCCTGGAGAAAGTCATTGATGCCGCCCGGGCCCGGGAAGCGGCCCGCAAGGCGCGGGACCTGACCCGGAGGAAGGGTCTCCTGGAGAGCGATTCTCTCCCGGGGAAACTGGCCGATTGCCAGGAGAAGGACCCGAGGGAGAGCGAACTCTTCATTGTTGAGGGGGACTCCGCCGGAGGCTCCGCCAAGCAGGGAAGAGACCGGAAAATCCAGGCCATCCTGCCCCTGCGCGGCAAGATCCTCAACGTGGAAAAGGCGCGCTTCGACCAGGTCCTTTCCAACCAGGAGATCAAGACCCTGATCACCGCTCTGGGAACCGGCGTGGGGGAAGAAGAATACAACCTGGACAAACTTCGTTACCATCGGGTCATCATCATGACCGACGCCGACGTAGACGGGTCCCACATCCGAACCCTGCTTCTCACGCTCTTCTACCGCCAGATGTTTCCGCTTATCGAGCGCGGCCATCTGTACATCGCCCAACCGCCGCTCTACCGGGTCAAAAAAGGGAAAGAGGAGCCCAAATACCTACGGAGCGAGGAAGACCTGGAAGATTACCTTCTCGAGAAAGGGATCGAGAACATGCGCCTCCTTCTTCCGGAGGATAAAGGGCAGCTCAGCGGCAAAGGCCTCCTGGAGATGGTCAAAAAGGCCATCCGCCTGGACAAGATCCTCCACCGCCTGGCCAAACGAAAGATGGACCCGGACATTCTCCTGGCCTTCGCCCAGCAGGAAGCTTTCAGCAAGAACACCCTGAAATCCGAAAAAGAAATAAACCGGGTCATCGAGCAGGTGAAAAAGGCCCTGAAAAAGGAGAAAAAGAACAAGGGGGAGATGGAATTCCAGATGGAAAAAGACCCGGAGCACGGTTCCTACAACCTGCGCTGCGTTACCTCCACCAACGGGTCTCGGCTGGAGACGAGCCTGGACCTGGAATTGGTCAGCTCGGGCCAATTCGAGGAGCTGCGCAAACTCTCCAAACAGCTCAGTTCCCTCGGTCCGGCTCCCTTTGTTCTGAAAACCGGCGAGTCCTCCCAGGAGGTGGCGGGTCTGTCTCCTCTGATGCAGGAGGTCTTCTCCGGGGGGAAGAAAGGGCTTGAGATCCAGCGCTACAAAGGCCTGGGAGAGATGAACCCGGAGCAGCTCTGGGAAACAACCATGAACCCGGAAACCCGCACCCTCCTTCAGGTTCGCCTGGAAGACGCGGTCAAAGCCGATGAGATCTTCACCGTTCTCATGGGGGACCAGGTCGAACCCCGCCGGGACTTCATTCAGCGCAATGCCCTGAGCGTGACGAACCTAGACATCTAAGGAAAATCCAAATTGCAGATGTCAAAATGCAAAATGGCGACATTTTGGGATGTAATGGAGCATTTTGATTTTTGAAGTTTGCAGTTTGAATGTAGGAGTCGATATGGCTTCCCACCCCGGATTGAACCAGCTGCCGGTCAAGCTCGAAGAAGAGATGCAGAAATCCTACATGGACTATGCCATGTCGGTCATCATCGGCCGGGCCCTGCCCGATGCGCGGGACGGACTGAAACCCGTCCACCGGCGGGTCCTGTACGCCATGCACGAGCTCTCCAACGACTGGAACAAGCCCTTCAAAAAATCAGCCCGGATTGTGGGAGACGTGATCGGGAAATTCCACCCCCATGGGGATGTGGCAGTGTACGACACCTTGGTTCGCATGGCCCAGGACTTTTCCCTCCGCTATCCGCTGGTGGACGGCCAGGGGAACTTCGGGTCCGTCGACGGCGACCCTCCCGCGGCCATGCGGTATACCGAAGTGCGCATGGCCCGCCTGGCCCACGAACTCCTGTCGGACATCGACAAGCAGACGGTAGACTTTACCCCGAATTATGACGGCTCCCTGAACGAACCCGCCATTCTTCCGGCCAAAATCCCCAACCTGTTAATCAATGGGTCTTCGGGGATCGCCGTGGGCATGGCCACCAACATTCCCCCGCACAACCTGAAAGAAGTGATCGAAGCCACCATCGCAGTCATTCAGAACCCGGACATCTCCGTGGAGGAGTTGATCCAGCTCGTTCCCGGGCCGGATTTCCCAACGGGAGGATTCATTCTGGGAAGGGGCGGGGTCCGCGAGGCCTACCTGACGGGGAGGGGAATGGTCCAGATGAGGGCCCGCGCCCTGATCGAGAGGCAGAAGCGGACCGAGCGCGAGTCCATCGTGATCACCGAGATTCCTTACCAGGTCAACAAGGCCAGACTGCTGGAGCGCATCGCCGAGCTGGTCCAGGACAAGCGAGTCGAGGGAATCGCCGACCTGCGGGACGAGTCGGACCGGGAAGGCATGCGGGTGGTCATCGAGCTCAAACGCGACGCCGTGGCCCAGGTGATTCTGAACCAACTCTTCAAACACACCCAGATGCAGGCCACCTTCGGCGTCACCCTCCTGGCCATCGTGAGGGGACAGCCTCAGCTTCTCAACCTGAAGGAGTTGGTGGAGCAGTTCATCCTCCACCGCAAGGAGGTGGTCACCCGCCGCAGCCAATTCGAGCTGGGCAAGGCCGAAGCGCAGGCCCACATCCTGGAAGGCCTGAAAATCGCCCTGGACAACCTCGACCGGGTCATCGCCCTCATCCGCGCTTCCAAGACACCCAAGGATGCCAGGGAAGCCCTCATGGCCAAGTTCTCTCTTTCCGAAATCCAGGCTCAGGCCATTTTGGACATGCGCCTGCAGCGCCTGACCAGCCTGGAGCGGGAGAAGATCAACGAAGAGTACGCCGAGGTGATCAAGCTGATCGCCCGGCTGAAGGAAATCCTGGGGAACGAGCGCATTCTCCTCAATGTGATCGTGGAAGAGCTCCAGGAGGTCCGGGAGCGCTACGGGGACGAACGACGGACCGAGATCATCGAAGAAGTGCAGGAGATCAAGCTGGAAGACCTGATCGTGGAAGAGGATATGGTGGTCACCATCAGCCACACCGGCTACATCAAGCGCAACGCCATCAGCCTGTACCGGAGCCAGAGAAGAGGAGGGCGGGGCAAGATGGGGATGACCACCAAAGAAGAAGATTTCGTCGAGCATCTCTTCATCGCCTCCACCCTCAGCTACATTCTCTTTTTCACCGATGCGGGAAAGGTGTACTGGCTCAAGGTCCATGAAGTCCCCCAGGCCGGCCGAATGACCCGCGGCAAAGCCATCGTCAACCTGCTAAACCTTTCCGGGAACGAGAAGATCACCGCCATCCTTCCGGTGCGGGCCTTTGAGGAGGGGAAGTATGTCCTGATGGCCACCAAGCAGGGGATCATCAAGAAGACCGACCTCATGTCCTACAGCCACCCTCGGGTCGGGGGCATCATCGCCCTTTCCCTGGATGAGAAAGACCAGCTCATCTCCGCCTGCCTGACCGACGGGACCAAGGAAGTCCTACTCAGTTCCCGCGAGGGAAAGGCCATCCATTTTGTGGAAGGGGACGTGCGAGACATGGGGCGCGCCGCCCGAGGGGTAAAAGGAATCACCCTGGGCAAGGACGATTTCCTGGTTTCCATGGACATCCTGTCCCCCGGGGCGGTGGGGTCGTCCATCTTATCGGCCACCGAAAACGGGTTCGGAAAGCGCTCCCCCATCGAGGATTACCGTCTGCAAAGCCGGGGTGGGAAAGGGATCATCACGGTCAAGACCACGGCGCGAAACGGGAAGCTGGTGGGCACCCAGCAGATCACCGACCAGGACGAAGTGATGCTCATCACCGACCGGGGCAAGATCATCCGCCTGCGTTGCGGTGAGATCCGCTTGAGCAGCCGCAACACCCAAGGGGTCAAGCTCATCGAGCTGGAGTCAGGGGAGAGGGTGATGGCCGTGGCCCGACTGGCGGAGCGGGAAGAGGAAGGAAACGGACAGGAAGGGGAAGAGGTCCCGGAAGAGCCCTGCCCCGAGCCTGAGTCCTGAACCATGAACCGGGGCAGGAGAAGAATTGCCGTCATCGGAGCTGGGAGCTGGGGCACAACCCTGGCCAATCTCCTGGCGGAAAAAGAGGAAGAGGTCCTGCTCTGGGTCTACGAGGAAGACCTTTTCCGGGTCCTTTCGGCAAAGCGGGAGAATGATTTTTTCCTTCCCGGAGTCCGCCTCGCCGATTCCCTCCGGTTTAGCCATTCTCTGGAAGAAGCCCTCGCCGAGCGGGAGACGGTCGTCTGCGCAGTTCCTTCCCACGCGGTCCGAGAGGTTTTTCTCCGGGCCAGACCCCATCTCTCCAGGAAAGCTCTCCTTATCAGTGTCACCAAAGGTCTTGAGGATGGAACCCACCTGCCCATGTCGCGGGTTTTGCAGGAGGTCATGGGGTCCGGAACCAAGGCGGAGATTGCTGCCCTTTCCGGACCCAGTTTCGCCGGAGAGGTATCTCGCAGGATTCCCACTGCCGTGGCAGCAGCGGGAACTACTTTTCGGGCTGCACAGAAAGCCCAGGACCTATTTTTTCGTCCCTACTTCCGGGTCTATACCAATCCAGACCTGATCGGGGTTCAATTGGGGGGAGCCATCAAAAACGTAATGGCCATCGCCGCTGGCGCATCGGACGGAATGGGTTTCGGCCATAGCTCGAGGGCAGCGCTCATCACCCGGGGGTTGGCGGAAATGACCCGCCTGGGGGTGAGCATGGGGGCCCAGAGGGAGACCTTTTTCGGCCTCGCCGGATTGGGGGACCTAGTCCTCACCTGTACTGGAGACCTGAGCCGGAATCGACAGGTTGGCCTAGAGCTGGGAAGGGGGAAAGCGTTGCAAGAGATCCTTGGGGGCATGCGCATGGTCGCCGAAGGAGTTCGCACGGCCAAGGCTTTGTGGGAATTGGCCCGAATCCAAAAGGTCGAAATGCCCATCGCCCAAAATGTCTATGAGATCCTTTACCAAGAGAAAGGCCCCCGGGAGGCCGTTCAAGAGTTAATGTCCCGCCTACCCCGCTCGGAACAAGAAGACCTTCCCGTGGATTCCTCCCATTTTTAATTTTCGGCTTCTCTGAACCTGGAAAAGGCCCGCCTATTTCGTCGACGGGGGAGAGACAGGAGGGAGGCTTATCAGCAGTCTTTCAGCGAGCTTCCGCCCATAGATTTCGGCGGAATCACGGGAGGCATGGATGGTTCCCGCGGACATCCACACCAGTTCGCCTTTTTCCGACTCGAAAATGCGCAGAATCAGCCGGACTTGTGAGCTTCCCCCGAAGTAGGTTGGAAGCACCTGGTCGGTGAAGGATTCGCCGTCCCATGACTGAACGGATTGGCTTCCGAGGCGGGATTTTTGCACCCTGTATTCCGGAAGAGAAGCGATCATAATAAGTCTGGCCTTCAACCGTTCAGCGACCTTTTTCAAAGAGTCCCGGTCGGAAAGAATAAGGAGGGCGGTCAGGCGCATCTCTTCGAGAGTGCTTACGACCTTTATTTCCTCCACTAGGTGGTAACCCTTTTTCTCCAGAGAATCACGGATGATGGGGTAAAGGTTCGAACCCGAAGCCGGGTGGCCGGTGGCATCTTGGATCGGCAGCAGGGCCAACGGTTGATATTCAGCAAGATCGACCTTGGGTGATACCGGCGGTTCCAGATTCACCCGGTAAAGGCACGCACTCAGCAGGATGAGGAAAATGGCCGCCAGGACCGGGGCTGAGTATTTTTGTAGCCTCAGGAGTTCCCTCAAGAACTTGCTACTTAAGGAAAAATTCGCTAAAATTACGTTAATTGACCTCATGAAGAATTCCTAAAAGGTCTCTTGGGTCGTCACCCCGGCGAAAGCCGGGTCCAAAACCTCTTGAGATAACTAGATTCCGGCTTTTGCGGGAATGAATTCTAAGGAGATTCGATTTTCTACGCACCGATCAACTCATAGTATTAGACCGCACAAAAAAACCCCTGTCAAGCGAGCGATGAACCGATATGCCCATCTATGAGTATCGTTGTCAGGAATGTGGAAAGGTTTCCAGCTACCTGGTGATGAATATCCGCGAGGCCCATCACCCGCAGTGCAAGCGCTGCCAGAGTGGAAAAATGACCAGGCTCATCTCCCGGGTGGCGCGGATTCGTTCTGAAGAAAGCCGTCTGGAATCCATGGCCGACCCCAGCAAACTGGGAGGCTTGGATGAAAATGACCCCGCCAGCATGGCTCGCTGGATGAAGCGTATGGGAAAAGAGATGGGGGAAGACCTGGGCGAAGATGTAGATTCCATGATTGATCAGGCCATGGAAGAAGAGATGGCCGGCAAGGGAGCGGAGTCAGGAAGCAAGGATGAAGAGCTATAGTCATAATCCCTAGATTCCAACTCCCAGATTTTGGAAAGGAAGAGCATGATTGCTTCATTCCTGAAGGATTTGCAGGGAACATAGAAAGAGGGAATATGCCCATCGCTGGAAACCCGAAAAAGCTAGCCCAGGACGTGGCCAATGGATTTCAGCAGTTCACCCAAGCCTCTCTCCGTCCATATACCCTAGAAGACCTGAAA
>DASPRR010000143.1:0-8286 GCA_035624375.1 Thermodesulfobacteriota bacterium
GCCCTCATAAAGGCCACAAGGTCTTTTTTCTCCTGCTCGTTGAGCTTGAGTTCGAGGACGATATTGAAGAACTCCACCGTATCCTCCAGGGTCAACAGCCGCCCATCATGAAGGTAGGGTGGAGAATCCTTTATACCCCGGAGGGGAAAAGTCTTGATCGGGCCATCGGCGGCGGCATACCGGCCATTGACCATTTTGGGCTGGTAAAAGCGCTCGGTCTTCAGATTGTGCATCAGGTTGTCGGTGTAGTATGGCGCGGGATGACAGATGCCACACGCGGCCTTGCCGAAGAAAAGGTCTTGGCCTCGCTTTTCCGTCTCGGAAGCTTTTTTCGGGTCCAGCTTCCCCGTAATCCCGAGCTTGGGAGCCGGGGGAAAATCAAGGAGCTCCTGGAATTCCGCCATGAAATGGACCTGGCTTCCCCGTTCGAGTATATTAACGCCTTTTTTGGTGGCGATTACCGGGTCCCCATCGAAGTAGGCCGCGCGCTGCTCGAATTCCGTGAAGTCTTCAACGGATTTCAAGGCCCGCTGGGAGCCGAAGAGCCGCTGGATATTCACTCCGCGAAGAGACGGGGTATCGAGGCGGTGCCGGAATTCCTGCGGGCGGATGTCCCCCACCAGATGGGTGGAAGCGTTTGTGTGCCCGTTGGCGTGGCAGTCGAAGCAGACCACGCCGCGGCTAGGCCGTTCGGAGCGGCGGTCTTCGGTCTGGTTGAACTGCTGCTGCGGGAAGGGGGTCAGCAGCAAACGCAGCCCTTCTATTTGTTTTGGGTTTAGAATTCCGTTGAAGAGCTCATAATAATTATCGATAGTCACCAGCTTCCCCTTGGAGACGTCACCCAGGTCCGGGCGAGTTGTCAGATAAATAGGCGCCGGAAATTCAGGGAGGAAATGGTCCGGCAGGTCATAATCGAGGTCAAATCGGGTGAGGTCCCGCCCTTCCTGCTTCTTGACCTCGTCAATATGGAACTTGGGAAAAAGCATTCCCCCCTCGGGGTGGTTAGGGTGAGGGAGAGGCAGGAATCCTGCGGGAAAGAGATTCTTCTCCCGGACCTCCTCGGGGTTCATCGCCGCCAGTTGCGCCCAGGTTACCCCCTGAGGGAGTTTGGCCCGAACGCCTTCCTGGACGGCCTTTCCCCGGGACATGGTAACCCCCTGGGCCGGGCGGTTGCTCAGGTCGTAGCGCTCGCTGAGCAGGTCCATTTGCCTCTTCATCACCCCCGGCTTGGCCGCCTTCATGCGGTCCATAATGGCCTGGAAAGTTTCCTTAATCACCACCGGAGAGTAGCTGGATTCTCCCTTTGCCGCGGGTTGGGCAAAGACCGAGATCGGCACCCAGGTCAATAGGAGAACCATTAGCATCAAGACACCGTACTTTGCTGTTTTTGACATGTGGACAAACCTCCTTTCCCTCTTTTGGGTTTTAGCGCCAGAGAGGGCCGATTGACTTTGCATGCAGTTGCCCTCAAAATCTCTCTGCGGCTCAGGGCAGGCGGTTATGAGCATGGGAGAAACAGCTCTCTTTTTTTCCCCTGAAATAATAAAATGCCGCTGCACAGCTGGGAAGTAAATAGGGTCAACACCCTAGTTTGAGACGATATTCACTGTATTTTCAAGATCCCCCTTGGCCAAGCTTCGAGGAATGGAGGTTGGAGGGAAGCAGGAGGGGAAGGGGGGCTTGGCTATGAATGGTCCGAGGCAATTTGGAAAAGAATTTCTGAGACCTCGGGTTGGTCGAGACCCTTTCCTTCCCTCTTCGAAGTCCTTGAGCTCTGGTTTGAACGCTAGTAGAATTTCAAATGAAGCCGGTAACAGGAAGGATGGAATGGTCAAGAAAGATTTCTTTAACCAAATGGCAGCCAATTGGGATGGCCGGTTTTATACCACCGAAATGGCGGAGCGGCTTCCCAAGCTGGTTTCTTCGTTCCGGGTCCAAAAAGGAGCCAAAATTCTTGATGTGGGGGCTGGAACCGGCGGCATTATCCCTTATCTCCTGGAAGCCATTGGCCAGGGAGGATCCCTCTGGGCGATCGATTACGCCGAAGAGATGGTCAGGATCGGGCGGACGAAGTTTCAGAAAGAAAGTCGAGTCGTTTTCGAACTGGCTCCAGTGGAAACCCTCCCCTACAAGGATCAATTCTTCGATCAGGTGATCTGCTTCGGCGCATTCCCCCATTTTGAAGACAAGGAGAGGGCCTTGGAAGAGATGGGACGAGTCCTGAAGTCCGGGGGAACGCTGATCATCGCCCACGCTCTGAGCAGCGTAGCCCTTCGCAGCCACCACCAGAACTGCGGCCCGGTGTCCAAGGATTTCCTGCCCGAGGAAGGAGAAATGAGATCCCTCCTGGAAAAAGCTGGGTTTCAACTGAAACGTTTGATCGATCAGCCCAATTGCTATCTCTGCGAAGGGGAAAAGGCTTAACCTTCCTCCTCCGGGATTTTTGTGACTCCGTCCCAACCTGTACCCCCAACCCCCCCATAAATGGAAAAAGGTTTGACAGACCTAGTTAAAATGGTATACCATTTTGGTATGGAATCAGTCCCGGAACCCAGAAAGCAAGAAAGGAAAATTAAGGGACCGGATGTGTACACTCTGATCCGCCAGGGTATCACCAGCGGGCGCTTCGTTCCCGGGCAGCGCCTAAGTGAACGGGAACTCGCCGGGAAATATGGCGTCAGCCGAACCCCCATTCGGGAGGCCTTCCGCCACCTGATCCAGGAAGGGCTGGTCGTCTATAAACCGAACTCGGGCTACCGCATCATTCCTCTCTCGGAGGAATTGGCTCAGCACATCCTTGTGGTGCGGGAAACCCTGGAGAGCATTGCCGCCCGGCTGGCCGCCCTGCGGGACCCCAAGGGTACGGCGGAAGCCATGGCGAAGACCCTTCCCAGGGCCCGTTGCGCCTATCGGGAAGGGCAGTTGTCTGAATTGATCACTGCCAATCAGGGATTTCACCAGGCTCTGGTAGAAAACAGTGGGAACCCCGTCCTTTCCGCCATGTATCACACTCTACAGGGGTACATCGGGCTAATGATGAGTTTTTCCCTCTCCTGGCCTAGGCGTCCATTGGAAACGATCTGGGAGCACGGGGAGATCATCCGGGCTCTGAAGAGCGGAGACCCCGATGCTGCAGAGAAGGCCGTCCGGCGACACGTTCGCAGTGCCTATGCGGGTGTTCTCAGGAATGTGAGACAATACCTGAGCCAGACGGTGAGATGATGATGGAAGATCAAAGCATTTGCATGCGGAATTGGGAATCATAGAAGAAAAAATGGTTAGGAGTTTGCCATGGAGATGAAAGAAGGAATCAAAAAGCTGGAAGAGTTGAAACAAAAAGCGTCTCTGGGCGGCGGGAAAGAGCGGGGCGAAAAACTCCGTCAGGAAGGATACCTAACAGCCGAGGAGCGAATCAACCTTCTCCTCGACCCGGGGACCTTCGTGGAGTTCGGCACTCTGGCCGGTCCGCACCCGGCAGAGTTCGGCCCGGCCCCGGCCTACATCCCCCGGGACGGGGTCATCACCGGGTTCGGCCAGGTAAATGGCCGGACGGTGGCGGTGTATGCCCATGACAAGACCGTCCAGGGAGGATCGCTGGGGAATGTCCAGGCGACCAAGACCTCGAGTCTCATCCGGCGGGCCTGTGAACTGAAGGTTCCGGTCGTCGCCCTGCAGGATTCCGTAGGCGCCCGGATTCAGGAAGGAAACAAGAATATGGGGTTCGACAGTATCTTTTTCGCCCTCACCCAGGCCTCCGGGGTAGTTCCCTTGATTTCAGCCATCCTCGGTCGGTGTGCCGGTGGAATTGCTTACAGCTCGGCCCTGATGGACTTCATCCTCATGGTTCAGGGGAAGACCCAGCTCTTCATCACCGGTCCGGAAGTGATCAAGGCCGTGACCCATGAAGAGGTTTCCTTCGAAGCCTTGGGCGGGGCCGGGGTTCACTCGGAGAAAAGCGGGGTCTGCGATTTGGTGGCCCCCGATGAAGGCGCGGCCATCGCCATGATCAAGGAGCTATTATCGATCCTGCCCGGTAGCTATCTGGAACAGCCCCCCCGCTTTCCGACGCGAGATTGCCCGGAAGGATCGATGGAAAAAATCCGGGAGATTATTCCGGCCGACCCCAAAAAATTCTACGATATGAAGAAAATCCTGCGCTTTGTTCTGGATGAGGGCTATTTTTTCGAGATAAAAGCTAAGTTTGCTAGGAACATCTTCACTGGATTCGGCCGGGTGGACGGCCGGCCGGTGGGGATCATCGCCAACCAGCCCATGCACTTAGCTGGAGCCCTGGATGTGGATGCCTCCGACAAAGCCTCCCGGTTCATCCGTTTCTGCGACGCCTTCAACCTCCCCGTCCTGACTTTCGTGGACATACCGGGATACCTCCCCGGGGTGGATCAGGAGCACCGGGGCATTATTCGCCATGGGGCCAAGATGCTCTTCGCCTATGCCGAGGCCACCGTTCCCAAGATCACCGTCATCGTGCGCAAGGACTACGGCGGGGGAAAACAGGCCATGTGCAGCAAGCCTATGGGCACGGACTTGGTACTGGCTTGGCCGAGCGCGGAGCTGGCGGTTATGGGGGCCGAAGGGGCGGTGAACGTGGTCTGCCGTAAGGAAATCCAGGAGTCGAAAGACCCGGAGGGGGTCCGCAAGAGATTGGTAGGAGAGTATGAAAAAATCTTTGGCGGGCCCTTTGAATCCGCCCGCAAGATGTACGTGGACGACGTCATCAGGCCGGAGGAGACCCGACTCAAGATCATCCAAGCCCTGCGAATCTTCCAAAACAAGAAAGCCGGCCGGATGAACAAGAAGCACGGCAATATGCCGGTCTAATAGAATTGCGGAACAAAAAATTATGGGACGCAGAAGAACGCCGATCCTTGCGGATTTTAGAAAACCTTTAAATTGGGTTTCGGCTTTTTGAAAGGTCTTAACGGTGTTAATGCGTCTTCAAATGGGTGTCATTAAAGGGGCTTTTCTGTGTTCCAATCGATTAAAAAGGAGAGAAGAATGAGCCAACCTTTGAAAGGAATCAGAGTTCTGGATTTGACCCATGTGCTGGCCGGCCCTTTCTGCACCCAAATCCTGGGTGATCTGGGTGCGGAGGTCATCAAGATCGAGCGTCCCGGGGTGGGGGACCCGACGCGGAGGATGCCGCCCCATACGATGAAGGACCAGAGCCTCTACTTCATGTCCTTGAACCGAAACAAGAAAAGCCTGACCCTGGATTTGAAAGCCCCGGAGGGAAAAGAGATCTTCTATGGGTTAACCCGCAAGGCTGATGTGGTGATGAATAACTTCACTCCCGGAACTATGGAGAAACTGGGACTGGGGTACGAGGACCTGAAGAAGATCAATCCCAAGATCGTCTGGGCTTCGGTCACCGGGTACGGCCAAACCGGCCCCTACCGGGAGAGGCCCTCTTACGACATCATCGTCCAGGCCATGGGGGGGGCGATGAGCTATACCGGGGAACCGGGCAAACCACCCGTCCGCTGTGGTATTCCCATCGGAGACCTGGGGGGTGCGGTCTTTGCGGTGATCGGAATCCTTTCCGCCCTGGTCTCCCGTTCCATGACCGGAGAAGGCCGGATGGTGGACATCTCCATGCTTGACGTGCAGCTTGCTTTGCATACCTATCGGGCCAAGTACTATTTCGTCGCCGGCGAAGTCCCCCAGCCGGTGGGCACGGCCCACGTAAGTAACGTTCCCCTTCGGGCCTACCGCACCAAGGATTCGGCTTTGGTCATAGAAGCGTATATTGACCACTTTTTCCGCAATCTCTGCAAGAACCTGGATATGGAGCATCTGGCTGATGACCCGCGCTTCAGCACGCGGGCAAACCGTTTGAAAAACCGGGAGGAGCTGGATCGCATCCTGGAAGAGGCCTTCTTGACGAAGACCACTGCCGAGTGGTGGGACCTCTTCATCAAGCTGGAAGTCCCCTCCGGCCCCATCTACACGGTTGCCGAGGCGGTGGCCGACCCCCAAGTCCTTTCCCGCAACATGGTGGTGGAGATCGATTCTCCCCACGTAGGCAAAACCAGGGACGTAGGGAGCCCGATCAAAGTCTCAGGGGTGGACCAGACCCAATATGTGTATCCCCCCGCTCTGGGAGAGCATACCGAGCAGATTTTGAAAAATCTGCTGGGTTATTCGGCGGACAAGATCAAAGGACTGAAGAGCCAAAAAGTGGTTTGAATCTATTTTTTGAAGGAGCCGCCTACAACGCGCAAGGACGACTGCGGAAACGATCATCTGCAGAGTCAAGACAAAACAAGCCTCGCTTTACCATAAGCCGAAAGGGATGATAGAATAATCCAAATCTGAACGAAGGGGGGACCCCCATGGCCTTGAAGACCCGCGCCGAATACCTGGCGTCCTTGAAGAAGCTCCGACCCAACATCCATAAATTCGGGGAAAGGATCGAAGACGTAACCACCCATCCGGCCACCCGCCGGGTGGTGGAGAGCCATGCCCGAGCCTATGACGCTGCCCAGGAGCCTGCTCTTTCCGGCCTCTTTACGACGACTTCCACTCTGACTGAAGAAAAAGTCCATCGCCACAACTCTCTCATGATGTCCATGGAAGAGGTGATCTACAACTCCAAGTTCAAACGGGAGATGTACCGCCTCACCGGGACCTGCACCGGCGCTCTCTGCGCGGGCTGGAACGGCATGAACACCATGTATGCCGTTACCCATGAAATGGACGCCGCCCTGAAGACGGACTATCACTTGCGGATCAAGAAATATGCGCTTCAGGCGCAGGCTGACGGTTGGACTATTGCCGGCGCTTTGACTGACGCGAAAGGCGACCGCAGCCTGAAAGCCTCCCAGCAGCCCGATCCGGATTCCAACCTGCGCATCGTGGAAGTGCAGGAGAAGGGAATCGTCCTGCGTGGGGCCAAGTGCATGATCTGCGGGGTAGCCGCATCCAACGAGATTTTCCTCCTTCCCGGAACAGCCTACGGGGAGTCGGATAAGAACTTTGCCCTGTCTTGCGCAGTTCCGCGGGATATCGAAGGATTAACCATTATAGAAACACGGCGGCCCAGCGACACCCGGGAGCAAGAAGAGGGTTTCGACATTCCCACCGAAACCGGGATTACTCAGGCCTATCTGCTCTTCGAAGATGTCTTTGTACCCCGGGAACGTGTATTTCTCTGCAAGGAATTTGCTTTCACAGGGAAGGTAATCCAGTATTTTACGTCCATTTATCGCGCGTGCATCGGCGCATGCGTGGCTGGCCAAGGAGACGTCATGATCGGGGCCGGGGTCTTGATGGCCAGAGCCAACGGCCTTTCCGCGAAGACCTTCGCTTCCAAGTTCATCGAGATGGCGGTTAACAACGAAACTACTTTCACCATGGGGGTTGGGTCCATCGCGCTGGGAGGCCGGCATCCTTCGGGGGTCTGGATTCCCGACTCTCTCACTTCCCACACCAATAAAATCCATGTGGCCACCCTGCCATACGAAACCAAGCGGCTCTGCCAGGAGATTGGGGGTGGAATTGTTGAGACCGGCTGTTTTCCATCCTACCGCGATTTTACGGACTCGAAATATGGAAAGCTCGTGCAAAAATATGTGAAAGCCGGCTCTTGCAGCGCCGAAGCCCGAGCACGGACGGCGAGGCTGAATGAATGGCTTACCCTGGGGGCCGGAGTCCCGGGCTGCATGCACGGCGGCGGGTCTCCGGACGGTGCCCGTCTGGTTGTCCGCTCTCTCCTCCCCCTTGAGAAATACGCCCAGATGGCCAGAAAGCTTGGCGGAATTAAAGAAGAAATCCCCGACCCCGGAAAATGAAAAAATAATGGGAGGCAGATGAACTCAGAAAAATCGGGTTAATAGACTGTAAAGCTTGATAATTTTCAAAGGATTCTACCTGCATTGATCGCCGAAAACCGGCGGCCGGATAAATGAAAGGAGGGCATTAAAATGCCTAACAAAGTCGGGCAGGTCTACGTCTGTGAAATCTGCGGGAATAAGGTGGAGATGGTGGTCGTCGGAAAGGGAACCCTTCATTGCTGCGGCCAGCCCATGACGCTGGCAGGAGAGAAAAAATAGGCGCCCAAACCAAAAACCTTGACTTTTGTCCAAAAATCCATTAAAAAAAAACAACTTATTGTTTCGGCGAGGAAGGGCAGACTCTCCCAAGAAAGGAGAAAGGGGCTATGGACGGGTATGCGGGAAAAATTCTGCGGGTCAACCTCACAACCAGAAGGTGCACCGAAGAACCCCTGAATCCAAAGTACGCCAAAGATTACATCGGCGGAACCGG
>DASPRR010000173.1:0-2964 GCA_035624375.1 Thermodesulfobacteriota bacterium
CACCGCCTCAGGATGATGATCCAAATTTCTCCGCCCTGAACCCCATGAGATCCCCACCTCCTTTCCAGAGATCTAATTTTCGAAGGACTCTTTTTTAAGAACTGGGGGTGGGCAAGGCTCATTCCCCATTTGACAACCCCGCGTTTCGAAAGTAGAATAAAATTAGGTGCGGGCAGATTTTTTCGCAACTTCGAGGATTTCCCTTATGACCTTCAACCGAAGGGTTTTTTTTTATCTCTTCTTTCTTTCTTTGGCCGCCGCCTCTTGCTCTTCCGCCAAGTCCTTCCTGAGGGTCGAGAATCCGCCCCGTTCGGATTATCTGCCCCCGGGTCCGCAGGCTGAGGCCTATTATCATTTCCTCATAGGCCAAAAGTACCAGCAGGCGGGCCAGATGGACAAGGCCCTTCAGCAATTCCAACAGGCTCTGGAAAAGGACCCTGCATCCCCCTATTTGCACACCAACCTGGCGGCCATTTATCTGAAGCAGGGCGCTACGGAGAAGGCTTTGCTTCAGGCGGAAAAAGCGATCCAAGCCGATCCCAAGTACATTCAGGCGTATCTGCTCCTGGGAGGGCTTTATCTCTCTACCAACCGGCGGGACAAGGCTATTCAAACCTACCAGACCATTCTGCAAATCGATCCCAAGAGCCAGGAGGCCCTCCTCTTCCTTGGAACGATTAATGCCGAGGCCAAAAACTATGACTCGGCGATCTCTTATCTGAAGACCCTGCTGGAAATCGATCCTCAATCCCTGATGGGCCACTATTACCTCGCCCGGATTTACGCCGAGATGAAGCGGTTTGACCAAGCCAAGACCCATTACCAGTCGGCCCTGGCCATCCGGCCCCAATTTGAACCCGCCCTCCTGGACCTGGCCCTCATCCATGAGATTCAGCAGGAGAACGAAAAAGCCATCCAAATCTTGAAGGATATCCTTGATTTGAATCCGGCCAACGCGGAGGCCCATGAACGTCTGGGGCAGGTCTATCTCCGCCAGAAAAACCTCAGCGGGGCCTTGAACGAATTCCAGGCCGTGGAAAAGCTGACCATTCAAAACCAGGAAGTACGGACCAAAATCGGATTGATCCACTTCGAGCAGGGCCAGCTGGACGAGGCCATTAGCCAATTTTCCCTCGTCCTCTCTTCTCAACCCACAAACTACCGGGTTCGTTACTACTTGGCCTCGGCTTATGAAGAGAAGAAGGAGTGGGATCGGGCCCTGGAGGAATTCAAGAAGATCCCCTCCGATTCGACTTTTTATGTGGACAGCCAGGTCCAGCAGGCCTTCATCCTGGAGAAGCAGGAAAAGGTCCAGGAAGCCATCCAGGTCCTGAAGGCGGCCATCAAAGTCAAACCGCAAAACGCCGACCTGTACCGTTTTCTCGCTTCCCTGTATGAAAAGACCAGCCAGTACGAAGAAGGCATCCGTCTGCTCAAGGAGGCTCTCTCCTTCGCCCCGAAGGATGAAAAGATTTATTTCAGTCTGGGAGTCCTGTACGACAAGGCCGGCAACTGGCAGGAATGCATCGTGCAGATGCGCAAAGCCCTGGAGGTCAAGCCCGATCATCCGCAGGCCTTGAACTATATCGGCTATACCTACGCGGAACGGGGGATCCATCTGGATGAAGCGGAGGCGCTCATCAGGAAGGCTCTGGAGCTGAAGTCGGATGACGGGTACATCACCGACAGCCTGGGCTGGGTCTACTTCAAAAAAGGGGAATTCGCGAAGGCCGTAGCCGAGCTGGAAAAGGCCCACAGGCTGGCTCCCGAAGACCCCGTCATTGCCGAACACCTGGGAGACGCCTACGCCAAACAGAACCTAACCGCCAAGGCTATCCAGATGTACGAACGGGCCTTGCAGCTCGACCCCAAGAAGACCGAGGTGCAGGAAAAGATCAAGAAGCTCCGGCAGGAGAAAAAAGGGCCGTGAATCCGGGCCTCCACCTTGTCCTCCTGCTGGCAGCCTTTCTGTTCAGCGCCTGTGCCACCCTTCCTCCCCTTCCTGCCGTCCCCCCTCCTGCGGAAGAGGTCTATCAGCAGGTGATATCCCGCCAGGGGGCCCTTGAGGGTTTAAAGGGCCTGGCCCAAGTCAGAGTTATATCCCCGGGAAGGTCCTTCCATGGCCAGCAGGTCATCTTTGCCCGCCGGCCCGCCTTTCTCCGGGTGGAGAGCTTGAGTCCCGTGGGAACCCCTCTCCTTTACCTGGTAACCGACGGAAAAGAAATTCGCCTTTACAACCCTGAAGAGAACCGGTATTACCAGGGTGACTACCGGCCCGGCTCTCTATCCTTCGCCCTCCCGATGGACCTGCATCCGTCGGAGGTGGTGAATTTTCTTCTGGGCGGAGGTCCCCTGCCCGACCCAGATCAGATATCACTCCGCCCGGATTCCAGCGAAGGCCTTTGGGTTCTGGAACTCCACTCCTCTTCGCGGGGAGTCACCGAGACCCTTTGGGTCCACCCCCAATCCTTTCAGGTCCTCCGGGCGGACCTCCACCGGTCCTCCTTGTCTTACCGAATCTCTTTTTCCGATTTCCGCCAGGCCAAGGAAAAACTTTTTCCCCATCGGATGCGGCTCTCTTCCGAGGACTCCCGGACCCGAATCTCCGTAGTATTTCCCGAAGTCGAGCTCAACCCGGACTGGGGACTCCAGGACTTTACTCTTCCCTTGCCCCAGGGGGCAACGGTCCATCCTCTCCCATAAGCAAAAAAGGCGAAGGGCTGGGGGCGGGCAGGTTGTTGCTGGTTGTAGGTTCCCCGATCCTGATTGGGCAAGCGGACGGTCGCGGGTGATCAGAAAAGAACCACGAGAGATGGGACTAACCGATTTCTTGAAGTTTCTTGCGGGCCCGGTTGGCCTGGTCGGACTGGGGGAAGCGGCGGACGACCTCTTTCAGGATCAATTTGGCGTTGGTCGTATCTTTCATCTCCAGAAAAGCCATTCCCTGGCGGTAGAGGGCGTCGG
>DASPRR010000148.1:0-12280 GCA_035624375.1 Thermodesulfobacteriota bacterium
ATTATGGGCTCCATCGATGATCAGGACCAGAGTTTCATTCCGCGAGAGGCGCCGGATCAAGTAGTTATTGAGCTGATGAATCAGGAAAAATTTGCTTTTATTTCCCAGGGGCAACTCCAGTTTCGAAAGAATTTCCTCCAGCAGTTCCTCGAAAGTAAGGAAGGTCCGAGGGATGAATACGGTTTTGATCTTGGGGTCCAGGGTGCTCAGAAGATGGCGGATGAGAGTCGTCTTGCCGGTTCCGACTACGCCGATGATGGAGAAAAATCCTTTTCTTGCCTGAATTCCGTAGATCATTGAAGCCAGAGTTTCCCGATGGCTGCTAGTCAAGAATAGGAATCGAGGATGGGGAGTTGGGTGAAATGGGTTTCCGGAAATGCCATAAAATTCATTGATCATTTTGACGGCCATTCCCTGGGATCGCAAATCAATATTTTCGAGCTACCAGTCTCAATTAAACCGATCGGTTCTGGGTTGAGAGGAACGCCTTAACCCGAGTCCCATGGGTTTCATAAATTAAAGAAGCCCTCTTGCCTTCCTTCCTTTACCCCCCAATTCGGCCTATCTTTCAGGGGTCCACTCTTCAGTTCTTCTCCAGTTCTTCCTTGAGAGCCGAAACGACCTGACGGGCGCCGCCTTCCACCTGGCCGATGGAGGAAATCCGGAAGCGCTCCTTTTCCAGGGCTTGCCGAACTGCCTTTTCCAGGAGGAGAGCGTCCTTCTTCCGTCCCAGATAGTTTAGCATCATCCCGGCAGCCAGGACCTGGGAAAGGGGGTTGGCCCTATTCTTTCCTGCAATGTCCGGGGCCGAACCGTGGATGGGCTCGAAATAGGCCCGTTGGTCTCCCATGTTGGCGGAAGGGCACATCCCCAGGCCGCCGATCGTAGCCCCCCCTAGGTCGCTGAGGATATCGCCGAACATATTTTCGGTGACCACCACTTGAAAATGCTCGGGGCGCATGACCAGCGCGGCCGAGGCGGCGTCTACATACAGGTTTTCCGCATCCACGGATGGGAATTCTTTGGCCACCTCGGTAAAGATCTGGCGGAAGAAATAGAAGCTTCGCAGAACGTTGCTCTTATCCACCAGGGTGACTCTCCTGCGCCCGTCCTCGGGGGCCCCTTTGGACTTTTCCACAGCCAGCCTGAAGGCAAAACGACAGACCCTCTCGCACCCTTTGCGGGTCATGAGCAGGGTGTCGCTGGCAGCCTGTTCAGTGATGATTCCGCGGCCCCGGGAGAGGTAGAGGCCCTCGGTGTTTTCCCTGACTATGACGTAATCGATTCTTTCCGGGGGACGGTCCTTGAGGGGGATGGCAACCTTGGGAAAAAGCTTAATGGGCCGGACGTTGGCGTAAAGATCGAAACCGCTTCGCAGCACCCCTCCCAAGACACCTGCTTCTGTGCCATCTGGCAGGCGGACTCCGGGCAGTCCCACCGGTCCCTTCATGGCGGCATCAGCCTTGCGGATCGCCTCAAGAGTTTCGGGGGAGATATTGACCCCATTTTTTTGATAGTAATTCGCTCCCGCTTCATGGAATTCATAGGAGAGGCGGAAGTCCCCGGCATTCTCCTGGACCTTTTCCAGAACCTCAAGAGTCGCATCGACGAGTTCCGGCCCAATTCCGTCCCCCCGGATCACCACGATTTTGTAACTTTTCACCGGCCCACACCTCATCCTTCTCTTTTTTGCTTCCCATTTTAGCTTAAATACATCTGCTTAGCAAAAGATATCCCTTGGAACAGTCTCATTTTAGGGTAAACCTTGAGCGGGAAGACTCTACCCACGGGATTCTCGCTGCCAAGGTTCGAAATTCGGGATTTTCTTGAAATATTCCACTGTCTTTAGTATATTCCTTCTTTAATCCGCGATAAAGTTATGTAGCGTTTTTCCCCATGGTCAAAGATTCCAAGATGAACCCATCTCCCTTTCTTTCCCTGCGAGGAATCAGCAAATCCTTCCGGGCAGTAAAAGCCAATGATCAAGTGGACCTGGATGTTTACCGCGGGGAAGTCCACGCTCTCCTGGGGGAGAACGGCGCGGGGAAAAGCACCCTCATGAAAGTCCTCTATGGATTCTACCATGCGGATTCCGGGGAGGTTCGGCTCGACGGCAAGACCGTCCATATCCGCTCTCCCCACGACGCCCGCAGGCTCCGGATCGGAATAGTCTTCCAGGATTTCGTGCAGGTTCCGGCTCTGACCGTAGCGGAAAACATCGCCCTCTTCCTTCCTGATCTGCCTGTCGTCCTGGACAAGTTGGATATCTTGAAACGAATCGGGGAGATTTCCCACAGGTACAGCCTTGCCGTGGACCCTCGGGCACCGGTCCGGCAGCTCTCAGTGGGAGAGAGACAGAAGGTAGAGATCCTAAAACTTATCCTGGCCGATGCGCAAATCCTTATCCTGGATGAGCCCACCCGCAGCCTGGCTCTTCACGAGATTGAAGGGCTCTTTCGGGTCTTCGCCAACCTTCGCCGGGATGGTTACGCGGTGGTCTTCATCACCCACAAGTTGAAGGAGGTCCTGACCTGTGCGGACCGGATTACGGTAATGCGCCGGGGAAAGGTTACCGGAACGCTGGCCGGCTCTGAGGCAATAGAGACCAGGTTGGTTTCCCTCATGTTCGAGGAGGAGGTCCGCGAAACCTCCCGGATCGAGCGCACCCGGGCCCCGGGCGGAGTTGAACCGATCCTGCAGCTGAGAGGAGTCCACACCTCCGGAGAGGGGGGGGCGGTGGGCCTCCAGGACATTGATTTGGCGGTTCTCCCGGGAGAGATCGTCGGGGTTGCCGGGGTCTCGGGCAATGGCCAGCGGGAACTGGGCGATGTGGTCCTGGGCCTGGAGAGATGTTCCAAGGGGGAAAAATACATCCTAGGGCAAGAGGCCACCCACTGGTCCGTGGCCCGTGCCCGGGCCAATGGCCTAGCTTTCATTCCCGAGGACCCGCTCGGGATGGCAGCCTTCCCCTGGCTGACCGTGCAAGAGAACATGGCCATGGCCGACACGCGACGGTACTCCCGAAAGAACGGCTTTTCCATGGACTGGGTGGCGGTTTGCGCCGACCTGGATCAATCGCTTCAGCGCCTCGGATTTACCATTCCCTCTTTTTTCGTTCCCCTAGCCACTCTTTCCGGGGGGAACGTTCAGCGGATGATCCTGGCCAGGGAGATGGCCCACAACCCCAAACTGATTATCGCCTTTTACCCTACCCGCGGCCTGGATGTTCGCAGCGCCGTGGCCGCCCGTGAGTTGCTCATCGCCTCGCGGGATGCGGGGGCGGGGGTTCTGCTCATCTCCGAAGACCTGGGAGAGCTGTTTGTCATGAGTGATCGGCTGGTAGTTATCTTCCGGGGCAGAATCGTCAAATCATGCCCACCGCAGGAGACGAACCCGAACGAAGTAGGACACCTAATGACGGGGTCAGGTCAATAAAATGAGGGAAGCGCGCAAATCTGCAGGCTCCTTTCCGGCGCAGGGAGACGGGTGGCTGAGTGCCATGGTCCGATTCGGCGGGCTCTTCCTGTTTGCCCTGGGCGCCTTTGCCCTGGTGCTGTTGGTCTTCGGCAAGAACCCCATCAAAGCCTACGTGGACATCTTCGCCAACACCCTGGGCAGCGCCTACGGCTTTTCCGAGGTCCTGGTAAAGATGATTCCCCTGACCCTGGCGGCGGTGGCCGTGGCTTTGCCGGCCAGAATCTGGCTCATTAACGTGGGAGGAGAAGGGCAGTTCCATATCGGGGCCCTCTTGGCTGCATGGGGGGCTTTGAACTTCGGCAACCTGCCCGCGTGGGTTCTCATCCCCTGGATTTCCTTCCTGGGATTCCTGGGAGGAGGGCTATGGGGTCTGATATCCGGTTTCCTGCGAGCCCGGGGCTGGGTCAGCGAGACCATCTCGACCCTCCTCTTGAACTATGTGGCCATCCTGCTCCTGAGTTTTTTCATCTTCGGTCCCTGGAAGGACCCGGAGAGCGCCAACTACCCGCAGAGCGCGCCTTTCGCCGACGCGGCCGTCCTGCCCTCCTTTTTCGGCACGAGGGTTCATATGGGCCTATTCTATTCCCTTACGGCCCTGGTCTTCTATCATCTAATTCTTTCGCGCACACGCTGGGGGCTGGAGATGCGGGCCATCGGGGCGAATGCCGAGGCCGCCAGAAGGAACGGGATTTCCATCGGCCGGTATATCATGATACTCATGTTCATCGGAGGAGGACTGGCCGGGCTGGCTGGAATGGCCGAAGTCTCGGCCATCCACGGCCAACTGCGGCCGAGCCTATCTCCCGGGTACGGCTACATCGGGTTCCTTATCAGCTGGATGGCCATGGGCAATGCCGTGGGGATGATGGCGGCCGCATTTCTTTTGGCCATAATAACGGCGGGGGGGGATATCCTCCAGATGACCCTCCGGATTCCCGGGTCAGTGGTGAACATCCTCATGGCCATCATTCTATTTGTCATCCTGGCCCGGAAGGGAGGGGGAAGATGATCGAGCCGATTCTCACCGGGCTTCTCGTCGGGTCCATCCATTCCGGAACCCCGCTGCTTTACGCCACCCTTTCTGAGGTGGTCGGCGAAAGGGCGGGGATTGTTAATCTGGGCCTGGAGGGGGTCATGCTCGTGGGAGCGGTAGTGGGATTCGCAACGACCGCCCTAACCGGAAATGCGGTCCTGGGGGTTCTGGCCGCCGCTCTGGCCGGAGGACTGTTCAACCTATTCTTCGGTTTCCTGGTCATCACCCGGCGGGCCAACCAGCTGGCCAGCGGCCTGGCGATGATGTTCTGCGGCGTGGGACTCAGTGCGCTCCTGGGGGTTTCGTTTGTGGGAAGCAAGATCAAAGGACTGGACGAGGTCGGCATTCCCGTTCTTTCGGATATTCCTTTGGCCGGGCCCATGTTCTTCAATTATGATATATTGGTCTATCTGGCGGGGCCCATCGCGGTGCTCGTATATTGGGTGCTCTTCTTCACCCGCTGGGGATTGAGTCTCAGGGCTGTGGGGGAGAACCCTACCGCGGCATTCGCTGCCGGAAAGAATCCCCATCTCCTGCAATACCAGGCTCTTTTCCTGGCCGGGATAATGGGGGGGATCGCGGGGGCCCACCTGTCCATCGCCCTGGCGAAAACCTGGCAGGAATGGATGACGGCGGGCCGCGGATTTATCGCCGTGGCGTTGGTAATTTTCTCCAAGTGGCATCCGCTACGGGCCATTTTCGGGTCACTGCTCTTCGGGGGGGCCATTGCCCTGCAGCTTCAAATGCAGGCTTGGGGAGTCCCGATTTCGCCCTTCCTGCTGGACATGCTTCCTTACCTTTTGAGCCTGGGTGTTCTGGCTGTCTGGGGAGGGGCCCGGCGGCTTGCGGCGCCGGGGAGTTTGGGGAGAGTGTTTCAGGGAACCGAATGAATTGCGGATTGCGGATTGAATAAAAAAGAGAAGAAAGGGGAGGGGAGAATGAGAAGAGAAAGAGGGGCATGGGTAAGGCCTTTAGGGATCCTGGCGAGTTTGATTCTGGTGCTGAACTTCGGTTTCCCTGAAGCGGCGCCGGCTCAGGCGAAATTGAAAGTCGGGGTCCTTCACATCGGGTCCATGACCGACGGCGGCTACAACCAGGCCCATGCCGAGGGAATCGCGGTTATGAAGAAAAACCTTCCCGAGGTGGAGGTGATCGAAGTCGAAAATGTTCCCGAGACCGCGGATTCCGAGAGGGTGATGGAAAGCATGATCAAACAGGGGGCCAAGCTCATCGTCGCTGCCAGTTTCGGCTACCTGGATCCCACCCTTCGAGTGGCCAAGAAGTACCCGGATGTGAAATTTGTTCACCCCGCCGGCTACAAACGGGCTCCCAACCTGACCACCTATTGGGCCAGCACGCCGGAGGCCTTCTACCTCATGGGGATCGCTGCCGGCACGACCACCAAGACGAACAAGATGGGATTTGTATGCGCCCTTCCGGTGAGCTTCTTTCTGGCCAATGTCAACGCCCTTCACCTAGGGGCCCGGTCGGTCAACCCCAAGGTGGAAACCCGGATCGTCTTCACCGGCACCTTCCTGGACCCCGGGAAGGAGGCCACGGCCACCAATGCTTTATTGGACCAAGGGTCTGATGTGATGGGAATGATCGTGGATTCACCCATCACCGTGGTCCAGACGGCGGAGAAGCGGGGCGCTTACTCAGTCGGCTATCATTACCTGGGAGTCCAGAAATTCGCCCCCAAAGGCTGGATCGGCGGCGTGGCTTTTACCTGGGGAGGACTCTACACCCGATTCGCCAAGCAGGTCATGGACGGCACCTGGAAGAGCGAAAACATCCTGGGTAGCCTGGCCAGCGACATGATCACCCTTGCGCCCTTCGGCCCAGCCGTTTCCCCGGAAGCCATTAAAATGGTGAATGACGTGAAGAAGTCTTTTCTCGACGGCAAAAAGGAAGTCTTTGCCGGACCCATCAAGGACAACAAAGGCGCTGAGCGGGTGAAGGCCGGCGAGCATTGGTCGACGGACAATCTGGGAAAGATGGATTGGCTTGCCGAGGGCATCATTGGTCAGACCAAGTGATCCATGCCGAGCCCTGCACCCGGCAGGGTGTAAGGCAGACCCATTGCCGCGAAGGGTGGGATTCATTCATTTGCTGACCCAGACCTCCAGACCTCCTATAAGCAATGCTCACTTGATCGGGGCAGAGGCCCAGCGTCTCCTCGCGCCCGGCTTCCGTGGAGAAGTGCTGGCTGCTCTATCCGATACCATTTATCTTTCCAGAAAAGATGAGGAAATTCTGTGGATAGCCGGGGCGGAGTCTCCCCCCCACCGACGTTGCATCCTGTCCTCTCCTTCTTTAAAGGCTAGCTGCCGTGGTCAGAGATTTTTCTTTGATCCTCCCTATCTTCGTTTGGATGGTTCCTTTTGGATGGACATAAGCTCCGGAGTGGAATGGGAGCCCTCAATCATCAGGCCGGAGAAGGCAAGGCCCCTCCCAAGAATCGAAGCAAACCTTCGATCCCTGCTCGGCGCCCTTCAGTTGCTGGAAATCCCGGATGGACTTGGCCCATGCATCTTTATGCTATCTGCTCTCCTGGAAGATGGAAACCTTCCCTCTTACCCACCGGGTTCCTTGATGGCTCGAGCCAAAGACTCAACTTTAGAACTGGCCCGGAATTGCCTGCAACAGGACCTCCTTCGCTGTGGTATTGGGGGAAGGGAACTTGCAGGGCTGGGGCCGGGCCTGACCCCTTCGGGGGATGATTTCATGGGGGCCCTGTTCTTTGCCGCCCGATCTTTACATCAAGCCTACCCGGGGGATTTTCCTTGGGCTGAGGATGCAATATCCGAGCTTCTGGATTGGGCAAAGACCCGTACTCACCCCGTCAGCTATACCATTTTTCGCGATTTGGTAT
This sequence comes from Thermodesulfobacteriota bacterium, assembly GCA_035624375.1. Classification (GTDB taxonomy): domain Bacteria; phylum Desulfobacterota; class SM23-61; order SM23-61; family SM23-61; genus SM23-61. Next base: position 7,386 of record DASPRR010000148.1, read on the forward strand.
TGGGGCATGGACCTGCAGCATTGCATGACTTCTTTGCCATGCTGTTGCAGGAAAGAGACTCCTGCTCAGTTCTGAACGCAGCCATCAGCCTGACGCGAATCGGACACTCCTCCGGTTGGGACATGCTCGCCGGAGCGCTGACCGGACTGCTGATGGTAAAGAGAAGCCTAGAGAATAGGGCTTAGGGGAAAGAGCATACGAGGAGAAGCGATTATAGGGAATTTTTTTTGGCTTTCTGTTCAAATAAGCGGAGGAATTCTGTATGACCCTGACTCAATCCGATATCAAGCAGAAAATCGAGGTGGCGAATGCGGAGGCGGTGAAGCGGATCCATGAGGCGGACCCGGTTCTGGTGGATGTCGCTCCGGCGGGTGAAGTAATCCCGGGGCTAAAGGACCGGATGATCCTCCACTCCGGGCCGCCGGTCACCTGGGAAAAAATGTGCGGCGCCCAGAGGGGAGCCATGATCGGAGTGGCTCTGTTCGAAGGGTGGTCGAAGACCCCCGAGGAAGCAGAAAAGGTCCTTCAAAGCGGAGCCATCCAATTCGAGCCGAACCATCACCACCAAGCCGTCGGGCCCATGGCGGGCACAATCTCGGTTTCCATGCCTGTCTGGGTGGTAGAGAACCGGGCTTTCGGAAACCGGGCTTTCTGCCGTCAGGTGGAAGGACGGCAGCAGTTTGGGGAGTACAGCGACGAAGCCCTGGAGGGGCTGCGGCTCTGGCGCAATGTCTGGGCTCCCTCGCTGCGGAAAGGGCTCCTGAAACGAGGGGGCCTGGAGCTCAAGCCGCTCATCGCCAAGGCCCTGCAAATGGGCGATGAACTGCACAACCGGCCGATGGCGGCCACCAGCCTTTTTGCCAACGCCATGGCCGTTGCCATGGTGGAAGCCGATGTGGCCAAGGAACCCTTGCTGGGGACGCTGAAATATATTACCAACCATGAGCTTCTATGCCTGGGATTGTCCATGGCGGCGGGTAAAGCTTCCGCCGACCCGGCCACGGGGATCGAGTTTAGCACGGTCGTTGTGGCCATGGCGCGCAACGGCACGGAATTTGGGGTCCGGGTGAGCGGATTGGGCGAGGAATGGTTTCCCGCTCCATCGCCCCGCGTCAATGGGTTGTATCTTCCGGGATACTCGGAAAAGGACGCCGGTTGCGACATGGGGGATTCAGCAATTACCGAGACGGTGGGCTGGGGAGGCTTCGTCCTGGCCGGAGCTACGGGAATTCTCGCCCTGGTGGGGGGAACGCCGGAAGAGGCTATGAAGTACAGCCAGGACATGCGCCAGATTACGGTATCTGCCAGCCCGAATTATCGAATGCCTATATTTGGGTTCCAGGGAACGCCGGTGGGGATCGACATTCGCAAAGTGGTCCAGACCGGAATCACTCCGATCATCGATACGGCCATCGCCCACAAGAACCCCGGATACCCCATTATCGGTGCGGGCCTCGTGCGGGCGCCCCTGGAGTGTTTCCAGAAGGCGCTGAAGGCGTTCGGGCAAAAATATATGAAGTAAGGCGCTTTCAAGTGCGGAATGAAAATACAGGCAATCGAATCCGAAGCAGGAGGTCCCAAATCGGAAACAATTTTGAAGGAGTGAAATTCCCAAGTTCCAAACACCCTTTTGAACATTTGAAACTCGGATTTAATTGTTTTGGGGGCCGAAATTCGGGTTATGACTATATCAAAACTACCGATTCATTAGAGGATAGATGGTAACCGGTTGCGTCATCCGTAAGAAAGAATACCATGACTCCGTTTTTCTAATGCGGGTGGCTAGGAGAATCTCAGAACAGAAAAGTGTTCTCCAGGCGGCGGCCCTCATGGGGACCGAGAAGAACAAGGTTTTACTGGCGGATATCGGGATCGGGGGAAAAGAGATCGAAGCGGCCGGCCCGGGCGACTTGATCGTCGCCGTTAAGGCAGATGATGGAGAGACTCTGTCGGCAATGCTGGGAAACCTGGATTCATGGCTACAACTTTCCTCGGGACCCCCGGGAGCCACGCCCTTTTGCACGTTGGAAGAGGCTCTCCGCCGCCAGCCTCATTCCAACCTGGCGGTGATCTCGGTTCCCGGGGAATACGCTGCCCGGGAGGCCCGCCGGTCTTTGGAACGGGGGTTGAATGTCTTCCTCTTCAGCGATCACGTTCCGGTCAAAGATGAGCTGGCCCTGAAAGAGTACGCCCGGGAGAAAGGCCTAATCGTCATGGGACCGGACTGCGGGACGGCCCTCATCGGGGGAAAGGGGATCGGCTTTGCCAATGCCGTGCGCCGCGGGCCCATCGGGGTGATCGGGGCCTCGGGGACCGGGGTCCAAGAGTTCACAACTCTGGTCCATCACTCCGGCTCCGGAATCTCCCACGCCATCGGGACCGGAAGCCGGGACCTAGCGGATGAGATTGGCGGGATCTCCCTCCTCTCGGCTTTGGGTTCTTTAGAGTCTGAACCGCAGACCAAAGTGATCGTCATCCTCGCCAAGCCTCCGGGAAAGCGAACCCTCGCTAACATCCTCCCCAAAATCCAGGCCTGCTCCAAACCGGTGGTAGCCTGCTTCCTGGGGGAGACGAAAAATTTCCAGCAGGAGGACCATTCCTTCCAGGTCGCCCGAACGCTTAATGAGGCTGCTGCGGCAGCCGTGCAGATCGCCGCTGGAAGCGAAAAGCTGCCCATCCTTGCTGAACCCCAGGTTTCTCGGATTCGCCTCCAAGGTGAAAAAGCCGCCATGAAACCCGGACAGAAGTACATTCGGGGGGTCTTTGCCGGGGGGACCTTTTGCTATCAATCCCAGCAGATTCTTCGTGACGCAGGAATTCGGGTTTCTTCCAATATCCCCCTGGAAGGCAATTCGGAGCTGCCTAATCCTCACTCCAGCCTGAAACACACCCTGGTGGACATGGGCGCCGATGAATTTACCTCCAGCTGTCCCCACCCCATGATCGACTCCAGCCAGAGAAGAGAGCGTATCCTGGCTGAGGCGCAGGACCCGGAGATCGCCGTCCTTTTGCTGGACTTTATCCTCGGATTCAATGCATCTGCTGACCCGGCGGGCGAACTCCTCCAGGCAATTACTAGGGCTAAAGAAGAGGTTGGGAAAAGGGGAGGATTCCTATGCGTCGTTGCCTCGGTTTGCGGGACAGACGAAGACTTTCAGGGTTTTGCCAAACAAGTCAAGTTGCTCCAGGGAGCGGGAGCCGTCGTCTTCCCCAGCAATGCCCAATCAGCCGCATTTTGTGCGGCTCTGATTCAATCTCTACAAGAGGGACCTGATGGCCGATAAGATCCGTGAGCTACTAGACCATGGACCGGTGGTAATAAACCTGGGAGTCAAGGATTTTGCCGAAAGTCTGAAAGGGCAGGATGTTGAAGTTGCCCATGTGGACTGGACTCCTCCGGCGGGGGGGGATAGGGAGATGATCGAACTCCTGGACCAACTGTTGTGAAAATAACGGCAGAGAGTTCGACTGAAGCAGAGAGGCGGAAAAAAGCGGGGGTTTAGGATGCAATCCGCCTCAAGTTTTTCCTAAGGATCTTTTGGTAGGGCGATTGGGGCATGGAAAATTGATATTCCATTTGGGATCTGATCTTTTTGACGAACTTGGATACACTTAAGATAATATCGTCTGCAGCGTTCGGGAAGCTGACCGGCGTGAACGGGAGGAATGGGTTATGTTGAAGAAGATCGATCCTACAAAGACAGACGCCTGGCGGGACCTCAGCAATCACTTTTCGAAGATACAGGGCGTTCACATGAAAGACCTCTTTGCTGAGGACCCGCGCCGGTTTGAACGATTCTCCCTCCGCTTCAAGGAAATCCTGGTGGACTACTCCAAAAACCGGATCACCCCGGAAACAATAAAACTCTTGCTTTCTTTGGCCGCGGAAGTGGACCTGCGGGACGCCGTTGAAAAGATGTTTACTGGGGACAAGATCAACGAGACGGAAAGCAGGGCGGTTCTGCATGTGGCTTTGAGAAATCGATCTAACACTCCCGTTTACGTGGACGGGCAAGACGTAATGCCTCAGGTAAATGCGGTCCTGGAAAAGATGAAAAGCTTTTCTGAAAAAGTGATCTTCGGGGATTGGAAGGGATTTACCGGCCGGCGGGTCTCGGACCTGGTCAACATCGGCATCGGGGGGTCGGACCTGGGCCCGGTCATGGTAACCGAATGTCTGAAGCCCTACGCCCGACAAGGGTTATCCGTCCATTTCGTTTCCAACGTAGATGGAACTCATATCGGTGAGACGCTGAAAAAGCTGAACCCGGAAACCACTCTCTTCCTCATCGCTTCTAAAACCTTCACCACCCAGGAGACCATGACCAATGCTTTCTCCGCCCGGGATTGGTTTCTGGCACGGGCCCAAGACCCCCGGCATGTGGCTCGCCATTTCGTAGCCATTTCCACCAACAGGGAAAAGGTAAGGTCCTTTGGGATCCATCCCGACAACATGTTTACCTTCTGGGACTGGGTTGGGGGACGCTACTCCCTCTGGTCGGCGATCGGGTTGTCCATTGCCTGCTATATCGGGTTTGAAAATTTTGCCGAAGTCCTGCAGGGGGCCCATGAGATGGACCGGCATTTCCGGGAAACCCCTTTGGAGAAGAATATTCCGGTAATCCTGGCTCTGATCGGAGTCTGGTACAATAACTTCTTCGGAGCCGAGACCGAGGCCATTCTGCCCTACGACCAGTCCATGCACCGGTTTCCAGCCTATTTCCAACAGGGAAATATGGAAAGCAACGGGAAATCCACCGATCGTAATGGCAAGAGGGTCTCGCACCAGACGGGTCCCATCATCTGGGGAGAGCCGGGAACCAACGGCCAGCACGCCTTCTACCAGCTGATTCACCAGGGGACCAAACTGATTCCCGCGGATTTTTTGGCGCCGG
>DASPRR010000162.1:0-5631 GCA_035624375.1 Thermodesulfobacteriota bacterium
CTGAAATTCGTAAAGAGGAGAACTAGAGAAAACCCCAGGGCGCACCTGCCGGTGCGCCCTAAGATACATAATTTCGGAACGGGTCGAATTTCAATCTATTTCAATCCGTAGATAAACTCTCTTTCAACATAAGCCAGGAAACCGGATCGTCAGCTCTACAATCCCGCCTTCCTTAGCTCATCCTCAAAATTTTCATAGAAGTCTTTCTTCAGAAACTTGAAGCTCTGTGCGAAATCCTCGAAGTAGTCGAAAGGCTCCTGGGCATACGTTCCATTCATTGGCCTCCACATGGTGCAGACGAAAGAGACAATCCGTTCCCCCTTCTTCAACAGGTAGATTTTGGACTTGGCCTTTTCATCGCGGTTGGGATTTTCCCCCTCCATGTAAATAGCCAAGGCATCTCTTCCCCCAAGGGTGGTCTTTTCCGGCTTTGACACCCGCAGATCGATCCCGCTGTTGAACAGGAACCGGGTGCAGTAATACTTGGCCCTGTTCTCCAGGTCCGGGGAACTTCCGTACGGCTCTTCATCATACATGAAGGTGGTCTGGCTGGGGAACGGGCCTCGTTCGATCAGCAGAAATCCCAGCTCAAAATCTCCCCCTTCCAGATTCTTCATGAGGGCCCAGTTCTGTGGGGGCCGCTTAAATTCGTACTTGTCCAGGAAAAGAACCATTCCGCGGTCGGTGGGAGTGAGGACCTTCTGCTTCTCGGCGGGTTGCAGGCCAGCGCAGCCGAAGCCGAAGCCCGCCACCATCACCAATAAGATGGCCCGGGTTCCAAGAAATCTTCTTTCTCTTTTTCCTTCCATATTTTCCTCCTTAATTATTTCAGTCCCCGGGACTCTTTTTCCAGTTTCAGGAGTAGATCCAGGATTTCCTTATTATTCGGAGATCCGTCCTTGAGGTAGCGAACGATTCCCTTTTTATCGATGACCACGGTTCGTCGGCCGAAGGTGTTGATCGAACCATCCGGCCCAAAAGGAGGCTTTTCGGAGTATGCCCCATAGGCCTTGGCCATAAAGCCAAGCACATTCGAAATGATGGGAAATTCCAGCGCCAGGCTTTCAGCGAAAAACTTGTTGGTGATCGGGTCATCCTTGCTGACGCCCAGGACCTGGGCGTTTAGGCGCTTATAGAGATAGAGGTCTCTATTGTGCCCGTCCATCTCCCCCGTTCAAACCGGGGTGAAGGCTGCGGGGAAGAAGGTCATGACCAGGTTATGCTTCCCGTAGTAGTCCTTGTAGTAATCAACCAGTTTCCCCTGGGAAGAGGGAAGGGTGAAGGAAGGGGCTTCGTCCCCGACCTTTAACTGCGCCCAGCCGTATCCCATACCCAAAACCAGGAATATGGGTACAGCGATCAGGGTCATAAACAGAAGTCTCTTTCTTGGCATAAAACCTCCTTTCTTTTCTCGTTTTGAAAAATCCTTGGCCCGAGACTTATGTGGAGACCCCGCGAAGGAATCTCACCTTCTCGGTATTTATTCCATTCTGCAATTTTACAGCAGGTCAAAGAGGAAACAAATGGGGGGAATTAGGTATTTTTCGATGAAAAAGACTTGATTTTAGAAAAAACCCCCGGTCGCGGCGGTCCCCCAGGGATCTCCGGATCAGTTTTCAGGCGGGAGGGTTGAACTCATCAGAGCAGGATCTTCACCTCCCGCTCCTCGAACTCCATCTTGGTTCCCAGGGAATTAGAACAGTGGGCGCAGAGATACTCGTACTTGTCCCCATCCGGCAGAATCAAGAGGAGACGCTTGCGGACCGGAACCGCCCTCCGGCAGCGCGAACAAAAAAGCTCGCTGGCTTCAAACTGGCCGAAGGACGACGGGGGTCTTCCGGGCGGATTCGGACGTCTCGAAAAAGGGGATTTTTTCGGACTCACTTGGCTCCGACGATGTCCACATCCATGTCTATGTAGAAAGCCTGGGGATAGGTGCCCATTTCCGGCTTAATGACTTGCACCGGAGAGGTGGAGACCAGCCGGGTAATTTCTCCATCGGGATCGTTAAGGTCCCCGAAGGCCATCGCCTGGGTAGGGCAGGCCTCCACGCAGGCGGGGCGCTGCCCTTGGTCAAGCCGCCGCTGGCAGAAATCGCATTTTTCGACGATGTTGTACCGAGGGCTGACAAAGCGAACATTGTAAGGACAGGCGGCCATGCAGTACCGGCATCCAATACACCGGTGGGGATTGATCATGACGATCCCATCCTCCGGTCGCCGGTACGTGGCTTTGACCGGGCAAACGGTGGTGCAAATGGCCCGCTCGCAATGATTGCACACGATTGGCAAAAAGGCTTTCCGTACATAAGGGTAGCGACCTTTTTCGATCTGCTTGACCCAGGTCCTCCAACATCCCAGGGGGACTTCATACTCCGCCTTACAAGCCAAAGAGCAAGTGTGACAGCCGATGCATCTTCTAAGATCAATCAACATGGCATACCTTTTATCTGCCATTGTTTTCCCCTTTCAACATAAATTCATAACATAGGTGGGAAAAAAAAGACAACCCCTTTCTTATTTTTGCCCCCTCCCTCCCAGGCCGGGCAAGGCTTGAAATTCAATAGGACTACCGCCTACTTGCCGAAAAGTGAAGGGGGAAAACTTTCTTATTTTTTCGGCCCCAGATCAGGCAAAAAAACCACATTGTTCTATTTGCTTATGTCCAAATATACAATTTCCCAGGATGGTCCAGAGGGGCCATACCTCCTACTTTCTTAAGGGCAGCAACAAAAGCATCGCCAAGAATCCGCTTATGGCTCCGGCCAGAAAGGAGTAATGGAACGTACCGGTTGCATCCGCGATATATCCCCCCGCTACCGGGGCTAAGACCAGAGAAAACCCGTAGAAGATAGTCCAGAACCCCAGTACCGTTCCAGTCGCTTCCCGCGGGAAAAAATCCGCCGCCGTAGCCGCATACATGGGCCAGACCGAGGCATAAAAGACCCCGTACACGCAAACCGCGGCCATCAAAGCAGACCAGGTGCTTCCTGCCCAAATGATCAGAAGGATGCTGACGGCCATACCGGAGCAGATGAGAACCAAGCATCTCTTGCGCCCGATAAAATCCGAAAGGATGGGGAGAAGAAGGGCCCCGGGAATTCCGGAAAAGGCGATGGCGCTGGCCAACCGGGCAGCCTGGGCGAAGGGATACTTCAATTCCAAATTCACATAGGTCACGATGAACAAATTGACCCCGTAAGCGCTGAAGGCGATGAAACAATAGGAGATGCCGGTCAACCAGAGACTGGGCAATCGCACGAGCGCCCGAAAGGGAATGTTGCTCAAGGGGTGTTTCGCGGGGGGTTGGGGGGTCGTTTCACTCCCTTCTCCCCAGGGCTTCAGATGCAAATCCTGTGGTTTGTTGCGGATTAATATCCCGTTCAGGGGCACGAGTAAGATGGCCACAGCCGCCAGGAGCGACCAACAGGCCCGCCAACCGTATTGGGCCACCAGCGACGGCATAACGATTCCCATGATTCCGTATCCGATGGCATAGCTGAAGGACAGGAGGCCTAAAGCCATTCCCCGCCGACGGGACTCGAACCATCGCTGAACCAGGGTTACTACCGGCGTCCACATGGCCGAAGCTCCCACTCCCACCACGAAAAAAGAAAGACAGGCCTGAAAAAGGGTCTGGGGCTTGCCCATGAAGAAAGTTCCCACGGAAAAGATGGCGGGAAAAACGACCAGCAGGATACGGGCGTTTACTCGATCGGCCATGAACCCCATGATGGGAGCAAAAATGCTATAAGCCAGGTAGAAAGAACTGGCGATGGTCCCCGCCTGGGCCTTGGTGATCTGGAGAGACTGGATCATTTCCGGCATGAGAATCCCATAACCCAGCCGGATGTTGTAGTGAATAAAAACTGTGGCGAAGGAAGCGGCGAGGACTAACCAAGCCCAGTGGATGCGGGAGTTCATGGGGAACCATCACCCCTGCGGAGGTTCGCCAGGGGCAAGGGCGCCCCCGGCTTGTCTTCTTGTTTTCCTGCGGAACCAGCGCTTTCTTTTCCGGCGGTGAAACCTTTTTTCTTCCAGGGGCCAGGAAAATTTAAGAGGTTCTTCCCCCCTGGCCTTGCTGGCCAATTGAAAAAGATGGAGAGCCTGAGAGAATTCCGGCCTTCGGACCAGTCGAAGCGGGAGTCTTCCGTGGGGGCCAAATTCGCGAAGCGTGCGCTGGTGAGCGAGGAGCTGGGCCGCGGCTTCCCGGGAATGGCGGGTGAATGAAAATGGCCCCAGGGTGTGGATCAGCCATTCCCGAACCTTAAGATGGAAATCGGTTTGCCCTTTGCGCCCCGGGGGGAATTCTTCCATGGGGCAATAGAAATCGAGGAAAGGAAGGAGGAAGAGGGGCAAATAGAGGCCGTAGGAAAAATTCTCCTCCAAGAGGCGAAGTCGATCCAAAGTCTCTACGGAGTTCAGGAAATATTCTCGGCGCTTTTCATCCTCAAAAGGGGCGAGAAAAGACGGAAATAGAGCGAAGAGCATTCCCGTCTCGATCATCAAGCGCACGGATTCTTTGGCCGACCCTTCCTGCAACTCCCGGAGAAATTCGTCCCGGACCCGGGCCGGAGAGCACAGCCGGACTCGATCCACGTGCGAGAGCAGAGACCGGTAGGTCTTTTCCTCGATCCTGAAGCCGGTCCGAGCCGCATGGCGGATGACCCGGATCATCCGTACCGGGTCCTGGACGAACTTTTCTTCGGGATCGCCGATGCAGCGGATGATTCCTTGCCGGAGGTCTTCCAGCCCTCCCACGTAATCCACCAGCGAGAAATCGCCGATATTGTAGAAGATGCCGTTGATGGTGATGTCCCGCCGCAAAGCATCTTCAGCGGGGGTCCCGAAAGTGTTGTCGGAGTGGGGGTGGGCTTGCGGGTCCGCTTCATCAAATTCCGAATGCCGACGGAAGGTGGAGACCTCGATGTATTTCCCCTCGGGGAAATAAACATGGGCCAGGCGGAAGCGGCGGCCGATGAGGCGGGAATTGCGGAAGAGGTCCCGCACCTGCCGGGGATGGGCATCCGTAGCCACATCGAAGTCTTTCGGTGTCTTTCCCAGGAGAAGATCGCGCACGCATCCTCCTACCAGGTAGGCGGCAAAACCATGGTGGTGGAGGCGGTAAAGGACCCCTAACGCATCCGGATCAATGTCCTTGCGGGAGATGGGGTGCTCCGAGCGGGAGAGAATACGCGGGGTGATGGGTTGTTCCATGGGGTTGTAGGGTACGGCGTTTTTTTCCACGGCCTCCTGAGGACGATCCAGACATCGGAAGTCTTTGCAGATGAAAGGGGTTTCCCCCTTTTTTTTAAATTTCTAATGAAAAAGGGGCATTTGTCAAGGAAACAATCGAATGGAGAAGAGGGAGTGATGAGATGAATGGAAAAGAAAGGAAGGGGTATCCGAAATCGGCAATTGAAAATCCTATGTAAAAAAGCAATACCGCCCCCGCCAGGGAGCGAGTGGAGTGCCGCCTGGGGGGGGAAATCCGCCTAAGAGAAAAAATCCCGCCAAAGTGGAATAATTCCATCCTCATAATAAGAATTTCCAGCTCTTGACCATCCAACCATCTCCTTGGACTATTTGATTAAAGAAGAATTAACCCATAACCATCCGTAATTTTTACCTT
>DASPRR010000166.1:0-7110 GCA_035624375.1 Thermodesulfobacteriota bacterium
TCTTGACATAGGAATAGGGGTCTTTCTTCCGGGCCACCACCTGTTCGATCACTTCATCGAAAGTCAAATCATATTTGAGCATTCTATAAATGTATTTGGTGACCTCTTTTTCGATGAGGGTTAGAATCTCCTGCCGTGCCCGGTTGTTCCGTTTCTTGAGTAACCCATCCCCTTCCTCCAGGAACTTGCGGTGGGCCAGAATTTTTTCGGCAACTTCTTGAATCCCCTCGCCCAGAGTCCCGACAGTCTTGATGACCGGAGGCCTCCAGGTGCTCTTGGCCGGACTCAGGTCCAGCATCAGGCTCAATTCAGTCACCACTCGGTCGGCTCCCTCCCGGTCGGCTTTGTTGACCACGAAGATATCGGCGATCTCCATGATTCCCGCTTTTAGAGCCTGGATGTCGTCTCCCAGCCCGGGGACGGAGATCAGGAGGGTGGTGTCCGCGGTCTTTACAATGTCCACCTCATCCTGCCCCACGCCCACGGTTTCGATCACGATGAAGTCCTTGCCAAAGGCGTCGAGGACTTTGATCGTATCCGCCGTGGCCCTGGAAAGCCCGCCCAAGGTCCCCCGCGTGGCCATGGAGCGGACGAAGACCCCTTCATCGCTGGTGATATCCTGCATCCGCAGGCGGTCTCCCAGGAGAGCCCCACCCGTAAAGGGACTTGTGGGGTCCACAGCGATGATCCCCACCGTGAAGTCCTTCTTCCGGAGTTCCTTGGTAATCTTGTCCGTGAGGGTGCTCTTACCCGAACCCGGGGGGCCGGTAATTCCTATGATGTAGGCGTTTCCGGTCCGGGGATACAGCTGCCGTAGAGCCTCCATTGCTTCGGGCATTTCATTTTCCACCAGGGTGATCAGCTTGGCCAGGGCCCTTACCGACCCGGAGAGGGCTTCACGGACCAGTTCCTCAGTACTGGGCATCTCGCATTATTCCCTGTCAGGGTTTGACCCCGCCCTCCAGCACTATGAGAGCATCGACCACCACCGGTTTGTTCCCCGAAAGAATCAGGGGATTGGCGTCCACTTCTTTCACCGCATCATTCTCCAGCCCCAGCTTCCCCGCGTTGATCAGCATGGAAGTCAAAAGGTCCATATCCACTGCGGGCATCCCCCGGAAAGGCCCCAGGATCGGCGCCCCTTTGATCTCCTGGGCCATCTCCAGGGCGTCCCGTTTTTCCAGTGGGGCAATTCGGAAGGAGACATCTTTCAGGACTTCAGTGAAGATTCCCCCCAGGCCGAACATCACACAGGGACCGAATTGAGCGTCCCGGATCATGCCGATCACCAGCTCCCGGGACCCCTTGATCATCTCCTGGACCAGGACCCCGTCCAAAGGGCTATCCCCAACTCTTTCCACGATCGCGTCATAGGCTCCCTGGACTTCCTTGAGGGTCCTCAGGTCTACTTCGATCAACTTTTTCTCCGTCTTGTGGGCGATCGCTGGGGAACAAGCCTTCAGAACCACGGGGAGACCGATCTCCTTGGCTGCTTTCACCGCGCCCGCCCGGGTGTTGGCCAGTTTTTCCTTCACCACCGGAAAGCCATAAGCCTTCAGGACTCTTTTCGAATCGTACTCGGAAAGCGATTTTTGCCCATTTTTCAACGCTTGCCCAATAATATCCATTCCCACCTCCGAGGGGATCTGTTTTCATTCCTATCCATTCGTCCCCCCCAGTTTCTAGCAACCTTCCCCGGTTTTGTCAAGAAATTCATCCTTCACTTTTCTTCCTCTTCTTCTTCGTCTTTCTGCTCCAGGAGCTCTTCGTAATCAGCGGCATTGAGCATATCCTCCAATTCGCCGGGGTCGTCCATCTCTAAAACCACGAGCCAACCGTTTCCGTAGGGGTCGTCGTTGACCAGGGACGGTTCTTCTTCGAGGTCCTTGTTGATGGAAATGATTTCCCCGCTGAGGGGACAGCGAAGCTCAGCGACCGTCTTGGAGGATTCCAGCGACCCGAAGTTGTCATTCTTCTCCACCTGGGAGCTCTCTTCGGGAAGGTCCACGAAGAGAATCTCTCCCATCTCTCTTTGGGCGTGGTCCGTTACCCCAACTGTCCCCCGGTTTCCCTGCACCCGGACCCATAGATGGTCTCGATTGTAGTAGAGATCGTCCGGATAATCCATGTAGGCCTCCTTCTAGGCGGATCCAATCCGATTATCATTTTCCCCCCAAGGGGGATTCTGACTTATTTGACCCGGGTGATGTATTCGCGGGTCCGAGTATCAATCCTGAGGATATCCCCTTCATTGACAAAAAGTGGAACCTGGATCACCGCCCCGGACTCCAGGGTAGCCGGTTTGGTGGCACCGGTCGCTGTGTCCCCGCGCATACCGGGCTCGGTTTGGGCTACTTTCAATTCCACGAACATGGGGGTCTCAATCCCGATCGGCCGTTTGTTGTGAAAGACAGCTTTGATCACCAGGTTCTCTTTGAGAAAGTCTTTGCTGTCCCCCAGGTGATCCCCGGTCAGGAAAAGCTGTTCGTAGTTGTTGGTGTCCATGAAATGATATTCCCCGTTGCTCTCGTAAAGGAACTGCATCTCCCTTTCCTCCAGGTCCGGCTTATCCACCTTGTCCCCGGAGCGAAAGGTCATGTCCAGGACATTTCCGCTGGTGAGACTCTTCAGCCGGGTCCGGACGAAAGCTCCTCCCTTGCCCGGCTTTACATGCTGGAAATCGACGATCGTGTAGGGTTCCCCCCCGATTTCAATCTTCAGCCCCTTGCGAAAATCCGATGTCGTATACATTGGAAATACCTCATAAAAAATTTAAGGTTATAGGTTCAGGGCCATAGGAAGAACTGGATTTTTTTGCCCCTACCCATGACCCATAACCTATGACCCATGACCTCTCGCCGATTACCCTTTTAGAATATTATCCTTCAAGTCCTTGGAGAGATAGGTCAGAACTTCGCAGCCTCGGTCGGTCACCAAGACCAGGTCTTCCAGGCGAACCCCGCCCCATCCGGGAAGATAGATTCCCGGTTCCACGCTGAAGATCATCCCCGCTTCCACCACGCCCGACCCGCGGGGGGAAAGAGTCGGAGGCTCGTGGACCGCCAAACCGATTCCGTGCCCGGTTCCATGCCCGAAAAATTTTCCGTATCCCGCCCGGGAAATGACCTCTCGGGCTGCCCGGTCGATGGCCCGCACGTTGACCCCGGGCCGGGTGGCCCGGATAGCCCTCTCTTGGGCCTTGCGCACTAGGTCGTAGATTTTTTTTTGTCGGGCATCGGGCCTGCCCAGGATCAACGTCTTGGTCTCATCAGAATGATATCCCTGGTAGCGGACCCCGAAATCGACGACCACTGTCTCCCCCTTTTCCATTCCCTTGTCCGAAGCCTTACCATGGGGGAGGGCGGCGCGGGGTCCGGAGGCCACAATGGTGGGGAAGGCAGGGGCCTCCCCTCCCCTTCGTTTCATCCGGACCTCCAGAAAGTCCCCCGCCGTTCTTTCATGGACTCCCGGTTTCAGCCGGGGCAAGGTATCCAAAAAACTTTCCGAGGCAATCTGAATCGCCTTGCGCATTTTTTCGATCTCTGGGGGTTCCTTGCAGGCCCGTAGACCCGAGATTTCGGCGGTCAGCGGTATGAACGTCACCCGGGATAGATGCTCCTTTAACCTCTGGTAAGTCTCCCAGGTTAAGGCGGAGGCTTCAAAGCCCAGTCGCTTCACCCTCAAAGCACGGAGGCTCTGGGCGATTCCTTCATTCTTTTTTTGGTATCGCTTGAAGATCGCTCCCCGCACCTCCCCCTTGGCCTGTTCTTCGTAGCGGGAATCGGAAAGGAAAACTCTCTCTTCCTGGCCGTAGATCAGAGCTCCGTCACTGCCCGTAAACCCGCACAGGAATCGAATATTCTCCAGGCTCGAGAAAAGGATGGCATCCAGTTTCTTCCGCTGCAGAAGGGACCGGAGACTCTTCTTCGCCCCATTCATCTTTCGGCGCCTCCTGAGAAACATCGATTTCGGGTCTGTTCTCTAAACATTTCCTTTTCTCTATTCCCCTTTCCATCTTCTTGGTTCCACGAGAGGATGGCAGGGAAGGCCTCAAAGCTCCGGGTTTCGGGAGGAGACTACGGTCAGCCACTTTTCCAAACGAGCCTGGACCTTCTGGCGACTTTCCTCCCTTTCTTTCTTTACCATTCGCTCTTTCAGGGATTCGAATTTTCCCCGGGCCGCCGCATTCTGGGGGTCCCGGGCCAGGATATCCTGATAAACGGAAAGGGCTCGGTCTAGGTGTCCCTGCTTGAGGTAGATTTCCGCCAGGGTGTCCGTCTGAATCGCCACCTTCGCCGAGGGGTCTTCCTCAGGCGGCAGCTTTATTTCCGCCGTCTCGACCGCCTTGGGAGAATCCATATGGAACGCTGGCGGAGTGGCGAAGGGGGGATGGGACCCACGATGAAGCAGGCCCTTTTCCAAGGGAGTGACTCTTTTCGAGGGTTCTTCTTCCGCGCCGGGGAAAAGCAGGGTCTTTCGAAGTGCTTCGAGCGCCTTGTCGACGTTCTTCTCTTCCAGATAGACTTGGGCGAGTATCTTGTAAACGGAAAGGCATTCTTCGACGGCTTGGGCGACCTTTTCCAGCTCTTTTCGAGCCTCTGCGACCCTGCCACTTTCCAGATAGCACTTGCCTAAGATCAGCCTTCCAGAAAGGGCCTCAGGGGTCTTCTTTAAACCCTCCTGACAGGTTTGGATGGCCTGGTCATATTTCTTCTGCAGCCTAAGGCTTTCGGCCTCCTGGACGAAAAGGCTCGAGTCGGAACTTAGGATTTCAATCTCGCCGGTCTTTTCTTCTTCCATTTTTCCCCTTCCTTCCGGAGGGATTTTGCCCTGCCGCCAAGGATCAAAGAGATTTTAACAAGGCCCGGATGCGGGAGAGATTGCGTCGATCGTCCCCGGGTTTATCTTTGGGAGTCTCCAGAATCAAGGGCACTTTCCGCAGGGCCTCCTGGCGGAGGAGGCTTTTGAACCCGAGAAGCCCGATTTCTCCCTTCCCGATGTGTTGGTGACGGTCCCGGCGGGCCCCCAGGGGGCCTTCACAATCGTTCAGGTGCAAAACCTTCAGACGCGCCAGGGTAACCGTCCGATCGATTTCTTTCGCCAACCCCCGGCTCTGTTCTTCAGAGCGAAAATCGTACCCCGCCGCAAACCCATGACAGGTATCGAAACAAAAGCCGAGTCGACAATCCCTCCCCGCCTCCTCGATGATTTTCCCCATCTCTTCCAGAGAGGACCCCACGGTCCGCCCGGCCCCCGCGCTGTTTTCCAGGAGAAGCATGACCGAGGATCGAGCTTGGAACACTTCTTTCAGAGCCTTAATGACCTGCCTGTGCCCCTCGGCCGGATTTCCTGCCCCTGGACTTCCCAGGTGGGTGACCACAAAACGGGCCCCCAAGAGTTCCGCCCGCCTCAGGTCTTCCGACAGCGCTTCGACCGACCTTCGGTAAAGCACCTGGTCTCCTGAGGCCAGGTTAAGAAGATAAGGCGTATGAACCACAACCGGATCGATGGCCCTTTCGGTTATCTTCTCCTTGAATATCCGGATGGACTCAGGGGGCAAAGGCGCAGGATACCATCCGCGGGGATTGCGGGAGAAAATCTGCATGGCGGTGCATCCCAAATCCCGCGCCCGATCGGGTGCCTTTTCAATCCCTCCAGCGATGGAAACGTGCAATCCCAGGCGATGGGGAAATGCAGGCATTCCGTGCCTTCTACGAACAAAATTAAGTATGAATATAAATAAGCCTTTTCCCCCATGTCAAGGGCAAAAATTCAAAATCTTTCCTTGCCCTTTTAACCCCTTGCCCCGCGATCCCCATTTCAGGAAGGGATTCTTGAAAAAGGATACCTCCCTGTGTTACCATTTTTTTAAACCTTCGTTGGGGGACCCCAAGATGAAGATCAGCGGACAGGAAGTCGAGCACGTGGCCCTCTTGGCTCGCCTGAAGTTTAGCCAAGCGGAGAAGGAGCGATTTACCACCCAGTTGAACAGCATTCTGGAATACATGGACAAGCTGAAAGAGTTGGATACCAGCCAGGTGGAACCCACCTTCCATGCGGTTACGCGGAAGAATGTCTTCCGGGAAGACCAGGTCCTTCCCTCCTCCCCTCAGGATCTCACCTTGAGCAACGCTCCGGACGGCGACCGCGGGTTTTTCCGTGTCCCCAAGATTATTGAATGATTTTTTTGATCTGGCGCACAACTCGATTTGCGGGAAACTGAAGGTACCGACATGAACCTCTATGAAATGACCGCCCACCGGCTTCACGATCTGCTGGCCCGGAAGGAAATTACCTCGCGGGAGCTTACCGAATCCGTCCTGAAACGGGTCGAGGAAGTGGAGGGGCGTATCCATGCCTACATCACCCTGACTCCGGATATGGCCCTGGAGCAAGCGGCTGCCGCCGACTTGCGGATTCAAAAAGGGGAAGCAGAACCGCTGACCGGCATCCCCCTGGCCGTTAAAGATGTCATCTGCACCCGGGGGGTGCGCACCACCTGTGGCTCCCATATCCTGGAGAATTTCATCCCTCCCTACGATGCCACAGTAACCGAAAAGCTGAAAGCAGCGGGAGCCGTTTTTATCGGAAAGACGAACATGGACGAGTTCGCCATGGGGTCTTCCACCGAGAATTCCTTCTATGGACCCAGCCGAAATCCGTGGGACCTGGACCGGATTCCGGGAGGTTCCAGTGGAGGATCGGCGGCGGCGGTAGCGGCCGATGAATGCATCGTCTCTCTGGGGTCCGACACGGGAGGGTCCATTCGCCAGCCCGCGGCCTGTTGCGGGGTTGTGGGGATGAAACCGACCTACGGAAGGGTTTCCCGTTACGGCCTGGTGGCCTTTGCCTCCTCCCTGGATCAGATCGGGCCCTTCAGCAAGGATGTACGCGATACCGCCCTTCTGTTGAACGCCATTTCCGGCCATGAACCCCGGGACTCCACCTCCGTCGATCTCCCGGTTCCGGATTACACCCGAGCGCTCGGGGGCGATGTGCGAGGAATGGTCCTGGGAGTTCCCCAGGAGACCTTTGGCAAAGGAATCGACCCCGAAGTGGCCGGTTCAGTAAGGGAAGCGATTGAAGTCTTGAGAAAATTGGGCGCCAAGA
>DASPRR010000195.1:0-4912 GCA_035624375.1 Thermodesulfobacteriota bacterium
CGCCGAAAAGTTCTCCGCCCTGGCGGCTTCCCATCTGGGCATCAAGAAGGACCTGGTGGCCACCCCTCTCCTGCACGATACCCCCGGGGAGATCGCCCAGCCCTGCGGCAGGGTAAGGGATTGGAAGAAGGGGGAGGTTGAACCCATACCCGGGCAGACCCTTCCCAGCCTGGCGGTTCTCACCCGGGACTATTCCAACGTATATAAGATGATGACCGCCCTGGGTCCGCTGGCGGCCAAATCGGAGATCGGCGCCAAGGGGGTATCCTGGAGCGCGGCCGAAGAATACGAGGAATTGAAGGAAAGGCTGGGAACGGTGGCCGAAGAAGGTCTGACCCGAGGAATGCCCACCCTGGCCGAGGGAAGGCAAGTGGCGGAAGCGATTTTGGGGCTTGCCCCGGAGACCAACGGGAAGGCGGCGCAGAAGGCCTGGAAGGACTTGGAGAAGAAAACGGGTCTAAACCTGGCCCATCTGAGCGGGGACCGCCTGGGCGAACGGTTTACCTTTGCGGACCTGGAGGCCATGCCTCGGAAGATCATCACCAGCCCGATATGGAGCGGCCTAGAGTCGGGAGGCAGGAAATATTCCCCCTTCGTGATCAATGTGGAAGAGAAGGTTCCTTTCCGCACTCTTACGGGGCGCGCCCAGTTCTACCTGGACCATGAATGGATGCTGGCGTTCGGCGAGGGGCTTCCCGTCTTCCGGCCTCCCTTGAGCCTGGATGACCTGGGCTCCACTCGGGTGAGGCGGGAGGCGGGTCGGAAGGAGATCATCCTGAACTACCTCACCCCTCACTCCAAGTGGTCAATCCACAGCACCTACTCGGACACCCTCATCATGCTGACCCTGTTCCGGGGAGGGGAAGCCATCTGGATTAACCACGAGGATGCTGAGTCCATCGGAGTCAGGGACAACGAGTGGCTGGAGTGCTTCAACGTAAACGGGGTGGTCATGGCCAAGGCGGTGGTGAGCCACCGGGTTCCGAGGGGGAAGGCCTTCATGTACCATGCCCAGGAAAGGCTGATCAGCACACCCGGGTCTCGGATTTCCGGCCAGCGGGGCGGCACTCACAACAGCGTGACTCGCATCCTACTCAAGCCGACTCAGATGATCGGTGGGTACGCCCAGCTCAGTTACGCCTTCAACTATTACGGGCCCACGGGAGCGCAACGGGACGAAGTGATCGTGGTGCGCAAGGCGGAGGGGGTAGACTGGTATGAGGATTAAAGCCCAGATGGCCATGGTCATGAACCTGGATAAGTGCATCGGCTGCCACACCTGCAGTATTCCGTGCAAGAACGTCTGGACCAACCGGGAGGGGGCCGAGTACATATGGTACAACAACGTGGAGACCAAGCCGGGGATCGGTTACCCCAAGCGGTGGGAAAGCCAGGAGGATCACCGGGGCGGCTGGGTGGTGAAGGGTGGAGGTCTTTCGCTGCGGGCGGGGGGGCGGCTGGAGAAGCTGCTGAAGGTTTTCCATAATCCTGATCTCCCGCAGATCGACCAATACTATGAACCCTGGACCTATGACTATGCCAAACTGATCGAAAGCCCGATACGAAAACATCAACCTGCCACCCGCCCGAGGTCCCTGATCACCGGCAAAGAGATCCCCCTTCAGTGGGGACCCAACTGGGAAGATGACCTGGCCGGGGTTTGTTTCACCGGAAAGCAGGACGTAAACTTCTCCGGTCTGGAAGCCGAGTCCTACCTGAAATTCCAGAGCGCCTTCATGTTTTACCTGCCCCGCATCTGCGAGCACTGCCTGAACCCATCCTGCGTGGCCTCTTGCCCTTCTGGGGCGCTTTACAAACGGGACGAAGACGGAATCGTTCTGGTGGATCAGAAAAGGTGTCGGGGTTGGCGGTACTGTGTCTCGGGATGCCCCTACAAGAAAGTGTATTTCAACTGGAAGGCGGGACGGTCGGAAAAGTGCCTCTTCTGCTACCCCCGGGTGGAGAATGGGATGCCCACTCTCTGCGCCGAGTCTTGTGTGGGGCGGATTCGCTATGTCGGAGTCCTTCTATACGATGCCGACCGGATCAAAGAGGTCGCTTCGACCCAGGAAGAGCGGGGAGTCTATTCCGCACACGCTTCGATCTTCTTAAACCCCCATGACCCGGAGATCCTAAGGGAAGCTATCGCCGGGGGGATTCCCGGCAGCTACCTCGATGCTGCCCGGTTGTCTCCGGTCTATAAGCTTGCGGTGGAATGGAAGCTGGCCTTTCCACCGCATCCCGAATTTCGCACCCTCCCCATGGTGTGGTACATACCGCCGTTGAGCCCCATCTTACCAGGGCCTGGAGACGAAGAGCGCGGGGAACCGGACCCCGGGCGGATGAGAATCCCCTTGAAATACCTGGCCAACCTTTTCTCCTCCGGGGATGAAAAACCGGTAAAGGCGGCTCTCGAGAAGCTCATGGCCCTTCGCAATTACTGGCGCTCGGTTTTGGTGGACAAAACCCCAGACACGAGAGTTCTGGAAAAAGCCGCTCTCACTCCGGAGATAGCACGGGAGATGGTCTACCTCCTGGGGGTGGGCAAATATTCCGAGCGCTACCGTATCCCCACGGTGAAGGCGGAAGAGGCGGGGAACCCCGGGGCCTTGCAGGGCAGGAAAGGTTTCAACTTCGAGGAGTGAGATGGAAGAGGAGCGGCAGGTCCTATTCCGAATCGGTTCCCTTCTTCTGCATTACCCGGATGAAGAACTCTTCCGTTCCCTGGGCTCCCTGGGGGAGATTCTCGGAGACCTCCCTCCCCATGGGGCGGCTGGCAAATTCCGGGAATTCGTGGATTACCTCGGAAAAACGCCTCTCCTGCGGGCTCAAGAGGAATATACCCGGACTTTCGATTTTACCCCTCTAACCTGTTTGAGCCTCACTTATCACCGGTGGGGAGAGGGGAAGGAAAGGGGGGAAGCCCTCCTCGACCTGAAGCACACCTACTTCAAGGAGGGCTATGAAATGGGGGAGGGGGAACTTCCGGATTACCTCCCCCTGGTCATGGAATTTATGGCCGTGGGTGGCTGGGAAGAAACAAGAAGAATAATGAAGGAATACACCAATTCGGTGGTTGCTTTGGCGGCACGCTTGCATGAGTTGGGGTCTCCTTATGCGGACCTGCTGGAAGGGGTCGAGCGACTTTTTGGCGAAGATGGCATCCCAGGAGCAAGAGATGATGGAAACGTGGAACCTTCTGGCCTTTGAGGTTATTCCTTACTTGTGTTTGACCACCTTCGCGGTGGGACACCTCTACCGCTACTTCACCGACCCCTTCCGGTGGAACGCCCACTCCAGCGAAATCCTGGAAAAGGGAAGCTTGAAATACGCTTCCCACCTTTTTCATTGGGGAGTCATTCTCACCTTCTTTGGCCATGCGGGAGGCCTCCTCATCCCTCAGAGCATCTTCGACGCAGCGGGGATTGACGGATCGGCCCATACCCGAATCTCCATTTATTTGGGGGCGCCCTTTGGTCTGGCGGCCTTCTTAGGGATCCTGTTCCTCACGTGGCGCCGGCTGGCAAAGGAAAGGGTCTGGATGGTTACGTCCGTGAAGGATTGGGTCACCCTGTTACTCCTCCTTGAGGTCATCGGGATGGGAACCTATAATGTGCTCTTTGGGGGCTACTACATCCTAGATACAGTGGCCCCCTGGATACGGTCCATCGTGGTTCTTTCCCCGAACCCGGCCCTTATGAAGGATGTGCCTCCGACCTATCAGGCCCACATCCTGGGGGCCTTTATCCTTTTCGCCTTTTCCCCCTTCAGCCGCCTGGTTCATATCTGGTCGGTCCCTCTGGGCTACCTTTTCCGCCGCTATCTCCTCCATCGCCAATGGGACGCCGAGAAGGGGTTGAATGTTTTCGAAAAGTAGACTCTCCAGCGCCGTCGCCGGTTTTCTCCCCGCCTATTTTTCCTTGGTCATGGCCACAGGCATCGTTTCCATCGCTTCGCATCTGCAGGGGTTTGATTTCTTCGCCTTTCCCCTTTTTTGGCTGAACCTGCTCTTTTACGGGATTCTTTGGGCGATCACCGGAGCCCGAATCATTTACTATCCTACGAGGTTCTTGGAAGATGTAAAGGATCACGTGCGGGGAGTCGGGTGCTTTACCATCGTGGCTGGAACCTGTGTCCTGGGAAGTCAATTCGTGATCCTTCTCCAGTCTTTTGAGTGGGGGGTATTTTTTCTGGGAGTAGGCACGTTCCTATGGGTTGTGCTGATCTACGGGATATTCACAACTCTCGCGATCAGTCCCCACAAACCTTCCCTGGAGAAGGGAATCCACGGAGGATGGCTGGTGGCCGTAGTGGCCACCCAGTCCATATCCGTTTTGGCCGGCCTGACGGATCCCCATTTCGATCATAACCGGGAAGCAATGCTCTTCTTTTCCCTCGCCATGTTTCTTATGGGGGGAATTCTCTACCTGTTGATTATCTTCCTGATCCTCTACCGATTTCTGTTCTTTGTCCTGAAGCCCGAAGACCTGAAGCCCCAGTACTGGGTAAACATGGGAGCGGCGGCCATTTCCGCTCTTGCGGGGGCCGTCCTGGCACTGAACGGTCAATCGGCCCAATTCCTCGCCCAGCTCAAGCCCTTCGTCCTTGGCTTGGCCCTATTTTTCTGGGCGAGTGCCACCTGGTGGATACCTTATCTCTTCCTCTTGGGGGTCTGGCGATACTTGGTTCGTCGGGTGAAATTCTCCTACGAACCCCATTACTGGAGTCTGGTCTTCCCTCTGGGGATGTACACTACCTGCACTACTCAGCTGGCCAAGGCCGTCCACTTGGATTTTCTAATGGAGATCCCGCGGTATTTCATATATGCAGCCATTCTGGCCTGGGGACTAACCTTCTGGGGCCTCCTGAGGACCTTCGCCCGCTTCCTCTTCTCTGCGGAACCAGCCGCTGG
>DASPRR010000200.1:0-9356 GCA_035624375.1 Thermodesulfobacteriota bacterium
ACCGTAATCCTCAAAGCAGCCTTCGGCTTAAAAGTGAGGTGTAATGGGGGCAGGAGAGGCAAAGACTTGATTTGGCAGTGTTCCGGTAAAGTCAAATATATGTTCTTATATCTCCCTCCGTCTAGAATCTCCGAATTTTGCTTCATTCCGCTTCCCGAAGGACTGCCCCAGGTTCTGCCGGAGGGACATGACTTTTCCACAAACTTGAACGTTGCAGAGCGAACAGAGCGTTCAGCGCTCTTTCCGGCGAAGAGAAGACGGGAACATGCTGGTCCTCCACCCACTGGAGCGTTTCGTCCCTTCCCGAGGGAAATCCGGCGACCCAGAGAGCAATCGGCTTTTGGGCATTCAGGGCCTGGACGAAGGGATGGAAAAATTCTCTAGGAACGTTCAAGAGCCGGGGGGGAAGCTGGATGGCCACGGCGTCCACATTCGGGTCTTCCGTCACGGCCTTGAGAAGTGTGTAGTAAACCTTCCGGGGGTCGTGGAACTGCAGGGTGACTCCGAGGTCGAAGGGATTGCCGGAAATGTCCCAGGGAGGAAAAACGGCCCTCAGCTTCTCCAGGGTATTCTCATGGAGACGGGGCAGGGAAAAACCGGCCTGGTGGCAGAGGTCGGTTACCACCACAGCCTCCCCTCCGGGTAATGTGGCCACTGCCAGCCGAGTGCCTTTGAATCGATATGGGCCGAAGCGCTCCAGGGCTCGGGCCAGATCGAAGAAATCTTCGATGTTTTGAGCCCGGATGGCGCCGGCCTGCTTCAAGGCGGCGTCGAACACCAGGTCGTTTCCGCGGACGATCACCCCGGTGTGGGAAGCCGCCATTTGCGCTCCTGCTTCCGTGCGACCGGATTTGAGCACCACCACGTGCTTGTACCGCGATGCTTCCCGGATGAGTCTGAGAAATTCTCTCCCCTTTCCCTCGATGCTCTCCAGGTGAATGGCGATCACCCTGGTGTTGGGGTCCTGAGACAGATAGGAAAGCACATCGACCTCGCTGACGTCCATTTTATTTCCCAGGTCGATGAGCTTGCAGAGGTGGAGATTAAAATCCGAGAAGAGCCAGTCCAGACGGGGTTCATAAAGACCCGATTGGAAAATAAAAGAGACTCCGCCCGCTTTCAACTTCTGCAGGGGAAAAAAGCTGATCGCAAAATTCACCTTGGCGTTGATCGGGCTCAGGGCGTTCGGGCCGATGGCCCGGGCCCCGTTTTGCCTGAGGAAGAGAGCCATCTCTTTCTGGACCCTTTTCCCATCTTCTCCTGTTTCGGAAAAGCCCCCAGCCACAACCGTAATTCGTTTGATTCCCCTGGCCAGGGCCTCCTGCAAAAGATTGGGGGCGAGGTTGTAAGGAACGGCGATCACCGCCAGATCGATGGGGCCTTTGATGCTCTTCAAGTCCGGATAGGTCTTCACCCCAGCGATCTCATTGGTTTCCGGGTTCACCGGATAAACCTTCCCCTGAAACCCGAGCCGTACCTGATTGGCCACCAAGTTGTGGCTCGGCCGCATCGGATTCCGGGAGGCCCCTACAATGGCCACCGACTCGGGGGAAAGAAACTTCTCCAAAAAATGTTTTTCTCTCTTTTCCATGGATCCCTTTCGTCAATTCCGAATTGGGAGCATTCCCCTTGATGTTTTCGCCCCGCCCTCTTTATTATTAAATCCAAGGGGAAAATGCAAGCCCTTCTGGATTGCGGATTGCGGATTTCAGATTGCGGATTGTAAACAAAGGCGATTCTTTTTGAATGGGGAATGCGCCCTGAAGCGGGTACGATTGGGGGCTGGTCCGCGCTCAACGCGGTGCAGGGCGCACGCGAGAATATTCCCGGAAAAACCGAAAAACGTTGAGTTTCCTTCTTCTTATGGTATGCTAATCCAGGGGATGTGAGGGCAGAATCAGGCTGGCATTACCGTCGTGCCCCACGCTGACATCAACAATTCTAGTGAGGAACCGGGGATGGAGGAGAAGGAAGCAGCGAGAATCAATCCGGAAGAGGAAGAAAAAAAGATAGATGCCGAGGAAGAGGGCAGTTTTGCCGAGCTTTTCGAAAAAAGTTCCCAGACCGCCTACGGCCGTTTTTCGCCAGGGGACCGGGTCACGGGAAAAATCGTAAAGGTCAGCGCGGATACAGTTTTTATCGATCTGGGGGGGAAGAGCGAAGGGACTGCCAATGCCGTTGAATTCAAGGACCAGGACGGTACCCTGACCATTCAGGAAGGGGATGAAGTCGAGCTGCGGGTGGCTTCGGTCCGAGGGGGGATCCACCTGAGCAAGGCGATCAAAGCTCGCGGGGCCGAGGCCGTGGAGATCCTTCGGGACGCTTTCAGGAACCAGATCCCAGTGGAAGGAAGGGTGGCTGCGGTCAACAAGGGAGGTTTCGAGGTGGAGATCTCCGGGCTGCGGGCCTTCTGCCCCATCAGCCAGATGGAACTCCGGTACTGTGAAAAGCCCGAGGAGCATGTAGGGGCCCGGTACCAGTTCCGGATCATGGAGATCAAGGAGAGAGGGAAGAACATCGTCGTTTCCCGACGCATGCTTCTGCAGGAAGAACAGGAAAGAAAACTCCAGGAAACCCTGGCCGCCCTCAGGCCGGACCTCGAGCTCGAAGGCCAAGTGACCAAGCTAACCGACTTCGGCGCCTTCGTGGATATCGGGGGGGTCGAAGGGATGGTCCATGTGTCCGAGGTCTCCCGGGCGCGCATCGGGCATCCGTCGGAAATCCTCCAGCCCGGTCAAACGGTGAGAGTGAAAATTCTCAAGATGGAGCCGGATAAAAAAGGCCGCCAGAAGATTTCTCTTTCCATGAAAGCCCTGGAACCAGACCCCTGGGAGAAGGGGATTCCCTTCCAGGAAGGGGATGTGATTTCCGGAAAGGTGTCCCGCCTGGCCGATTTCGGCGCTTTTGTGGAAATCATCCCGGGATTGGACGGGCTGGTGCACAGGACTGAGATCAGCTATGAAAAAGTCTCCCACCCCAGCCGGGTGTTGAACGTCGGAGACCCGGTTCAGGCCCGGGTCCTGAAGATCGATGAGCCCAATCGGAAGATTTCCTTGTCTATCAAGGCGGCCATGGTATTTGGACAGAATGGAGAGGGGGAGGAGGATGTTCGTCTCGAGGTGGGACAGGTCTTGAAGGGGATCGTGGAAGACCAGAAACCGTACGGGCTCTTCGTAAGGCTTCCCCAGCTCGGGATGAAGACGCGGGGACTGCTCCCCCTGGAAGAACTCCTCGAAGCCGACCGGTCGGATGTGAAAAAAAAGATGCTCCCGGGGAAAGAGGTGCAAGTGGAGATCATCGCCATCGAAGAGGACAACAAAATCCGCCTTTCCCAGAAGTCCATCAAAGAGAGAGAGGACCGGGGCGATTACGAGAAATTCCTGAAGAAACCGGGCCGGGGGTCCTCGCTCGGGACGCTCGGAGAGCTTTTCCAGAAGCTGAAAAAATAAAAGACCCATCGCAAGTGCGGGGAAGATGCCGCACGTTTTTCCCGCTCCCTCAGGAAACCCGTCTCACCTTTCGCGGCGCGGCCAGCCAGATGGCCGCGCAGGCCACGGAAAAAAGAACCGTCGCCACGACGAAAGCCAGGAAATAATTCCCGGTCAATTCAAACAGCCATCCCCCGAGCCAGGGGCCTATGGTTCCCCCCAGGGCGAAGGCGAACCATACCGCTCCGACGATTGCCCCGACCCTCGGACCCTGGAAGATGTCGGTAATGGAGGCGGCGATGGTGGGTGAACAGAGGCCGTTGGCGGCCCCCAGCGAGATGGAATAATAGTAGAGCATCCAGGGCTGGGAAGAATCTCGAATGAACATCAGGACGATCAGCCCGGAGATCCCGATGGCCGTGGCCAGGGTGATGGTCACTTCCCGCCCGATCCGGTCGGAGATCAGGCTTGCCAGGCACCCGAAGGCGTAGGTGAGTCCGAACAAGGAAAGGACGGAGGAGGCGTAAAGCTTGGAAAACCCCATGTCCATGGCAAAAGCCACCTGATGGGCCAGGAGAATGTTCTGATTGATTCCCCAGAGACAGAAAGTCGTAAGACAGAGCAGCCAGAAGCGGCCGGTTCGTACGGCTTTTGAAAGAGTCCAACTCACGGCCGCCCATGCCGGGTCCACCACCCGCAACACGCCTTTTCCCGAGGAGGTGGGTTCTTCCTGCCATTCCGCAAGCCCGTCGCGGAAAAGTCCTATGTCGCGGGGGTGGTAGTGGACGACGAATAGGATGAGGGGAATCAGAACCCCGCCCACCACCAGGCCCTCGATCAGGTAGGTGTTGCGCCATCCCACGGTGTCGATCAGCCAGGCGATGGCCGGGTAGCAGCCGTAGGCACCCCCCGAACCCAGGAAGAGCAGGGAAAAGGCCAGCCCCCTCCTTTTTTCGAACCAGTTGCGGAGGACCGTGGTAAAGGGAACCGCACCAATCATGCAGAGGCCGCCCCCGGATATCAGGCCGAAGGTGATCCAGAAATACCAGAGTTGGTTTCCCCAACGGGACAGGACGAGTCCCAGGGCCAGAAGGATAGCGCCCAGGACCATCGTCTTCCTTGGCCCCCTGCGGTCCACCAGGAACCCGGTGATGGGAGCCGCAATTCCGTAAGTAAGGAGGTGCACGGAAAACATGGTTGCGGTGTGGTCCCGGGACCATTTAAATTCTTCCAGCAGGGAAGGGAAGATGACCGAAAAGGAAAAACGGGCCCCGTACCCCAGGGCGTAAGAGGTGGCCCCGACGAGGGCAATGTACCATCCATAAAAGAAAAAATTGGTCTTCTTATCCATCTGCGGAGTTTGCCATCTGGAATCTTCAAAGGATAACGGCAGACAGGCGTAGAATACCACGATTAAGCCCTTGAAACCAATTATCTTTCGCTATCTGGACCAAAAACCTCGCCCCCTTTAAATCATAAAGAAAGCAGTCTCCTCTGTCCTTTAGCGCTACGCCTTAAGCCCTCTGCTCCCAGCTTTTTTAGGGGTGAATGGCGAGTTTCCTTGTAAATTGCCAAAAATTCAGTGTATTATATCGGGCAATCGAGCCGCGGGGAGAATTCTAAGTACCCTGGATGAATTGAGCTCGGCTTGAAGGAGGAGAGCGGGTTAAAGGTTGGTTGCAAACTCAAGAGGGGAGGGCGCGATGAAGGGAATTTATCTCACCGGTCCGAACAATTTCTCGCTCCAGGATTTGAATGATCCGGTACCCGGGAAGAATGATGTGCTCATAAAGGTCCGCATGGCCGGGATATGCGGCTCGGATGTCCACTTATTGAGGGGACGGAACCCTTTTGCCGCCTATCCCCTCGTGCCGGGGCATGAGTATATGGGAGAGGTCCTCCAGGCTCCCAAAGGCCGCGGCCTGAGAAAAGGGGAAAGGGTAACCGTTTTTCCGGAGGTGGGTTGCGGCAAATGCCCGGCCTGCAAAGAGGGAAGGCTGATCCATTGCCCCGAATTCAAATTTGTGGGGGTAAGAGTACCGGAAGGATGTTTCTGCGAAAAGGTGGCGGTTCCCGTTGAACGAGTCATCAAGTTACCCAAGACCATGAGAGATGAAGAGGGGGCCATGGTGGAGCCGACGGCAGTGGGCGTTCATGCCGTCCAGAGGGGCGGCGTGAAAAGAGGAGACAGGGTCGTGGTCATCGGGGGAGGGACCATCGGCCTGCTCACGGCCCAAGCGGCCCGGGCCTTCGGGGCCTCCAAGGTGGTGGTCTCCGAGCCCATTGCGGAGAGAAGGAAGATCGCTCAGACCCTGGGCTTTAAACTCATCTGCAATCCCATGGAACACGACCTCCTGGCCTTCATCAAGGATGAAATAGGTCTCGTGGATGTGGTATTCGATGTAGTGGGATTCAAGAAGACGCTGGAAGACAGCCAGGCCATGCTTCGTCCTGATGGAACCCTCGTCCTGGTCGCCCTGCCCCACATTGAAGGACTGGGAGTACCGTACCAGCCCATCTTTGCAAAGGAGCTCCGGGTCATCGGTTCCCGGACCTACTTCATGAAGGACTTTCCCCTGGCCATCCGCCTCATGCAGGCCAAGAAAATCCGGGTGAAGCCCATCATCAGTGAAATCATCCCTTTGGCGCGTTTCAATGAAGGCCTGGATCACCTGGAAAGAGAACCCGAAAAATACGTGAAAGTCCTCGTCCGTCCAACCGAATAGGTCACATCCTTGCTTTTGGCGGTTCCCGAAACGCTCCTCCTCTCCCGGGAGGCCCGCAGGTTCTTTTCCTTTTGACTTCTTGTTAGGTCTGTTTCCGCCTCCTCCTTCCATTCCTTGTCTGAAGGCTCTATATTTTTAGAAAACGCTTCTCCAATTCCACCCACTGGAGGAAATCGAAGAGTTCGAAAAGCCCGCTATGGGAGAACATGTGGTTCAGCATCCCCCGAGTGCTCCCTTTTTCCTTGAGCTCTTTCAAGAGCCTGGCCGCCGCCTTGGCCATGATCCGAGTCAAGGCGTTGATTTCATTTTATCATTCTTTGACCCTGAGCTCCTGGAAGGAAAAGAGAGAAAAACAGAGACCCGGCGGGTAGAAGGAGAAGGAATCGCATCGCCCATTCAATTCCCAGGGCGTCGGCCAGAGCCCCAGTCCCCAAAACTCCAAAACCAGCCAGGCCCCAGGCCATTCCCATGATGATCCCCGAAGCGGTTCGGGCTTTTCCTGGGGACATCTCCTGGGCCAAAACGATGCAGGCCGACTCGCTAAGGAAAAACAAAAACCCCAAGAGTGACAGGATCAGAAAACTGGCCAGTCCTTTCCACACCAGGAATGCCAGAAGCGCGGGAAGGATGAGGATGGATGAAGTGACAATGATCTTCTTCCTTCCTACCCGGTCCGCGAGGACTCCTCCGGTTAGGCCCCCTAAAGCGCCGCAGACCATGAAGACGGTAAAGGAGCTTCCCGCAGCCACGAGAGAGAAGCCCCGCAGTCTTTGAATCATGGGGAGAAAAGTGGTTAGACTCAAAACGGCCGTGACCCGAAGGACAACAACTCCCAATAGGAGGCCAAAGCTTGAAAGCCTCCGATTCATACGGCGTTCTACGGGTGGACGAACCCCAGGGCAAGGAGAAATAGATACTTCTTCCGCAGGGGGATAGCGGTATAGAAGCCAGACCAATCCCAAGGCCGGTAGGCTAGAGAGGAAGCTCCAGTCCATTCCCAGGTTGGAAACGGTCAGCAGAATCAGGAAAGGGCCCAGGCCATACCCTGCGTTTCCTCCCAGCATGAAGACGGACATCCCCAAGGTCTTCTTGCCTCCGCTCAGGGAAGCAGCCATGGCCGCGGCTTCGGGGTGAAAAGCGGCTCCTCCCATTCCCCCGAAGATCAATAGGAAGATCAATAAAGGATAATGATGGACAACCCCGATGAAACTCAGGCTCACCCCGCAAACCAGGGGGCCCAGGAGGATCAAAGTTCGACCCCCGAGTCTATCGGCTAGGTACCCGAACAGGGGCTGGGTCATGGAAGCTGAAAAGCTGAGAATCGTGGCCAGGATGCCGGCCCGGGTGAAGGTGAGCTGGAATTTTTCCACCAGGAGGGGGAGAAGGGGGGGAAGAAAAGCCGGATAGAGATCGTTGATAAAATGTCCCAAAGCAAGGAGCGCCGCCTTAGGGAAAGATGTTCTTGAATCTTTTCCGTCCATGCCTTTTTATGATGGTCTCTCCGCAGCGAAAAGGAAAGAAAAAATTTTACAGGGTCCCAGGGGGGATGGTATAGTTTTCAAAAACGGCCGGCGTTTGCCGGTTACTCGTTGCCCGTTTCCCATGACCGGTTTCCATTGAGCGGATTTTGACGACGGATAACAAACTGCCGACAAGGACAATTGACTTCCAGGCGAGGAACCTGAATGAGGGATTGGCCCCGAATTAAACCCTCCGGCGACAGTGCCCTGCTGGTTGAGTTCGAAAACCGAATCGACCCGGAGGTGAACCGTTCGGTGCGGGCTCTGGCCCTGACCATTGAATCCGATCGTCCGCCAGGAGTTCAGGAAATCCTGCCGGCCTACCGGACGCTTATGGTGACCTACGATCCCTTGCAGATCGAATATCCCCTTTTGGCGGAAAAGATTCAGGGGTGGACGAATAAAGCGGAACGTATCGACCTTCCTCCCAAGCGCCTTTTCCGACTCCCCGCCGTGTACGGAGGGGCTCACGGGCCGGACCTGGAGCACGTAGCGAAGGTCCTCGATCTTACCCCTGGAGAAGTGATCCGGATTTTTTCGCAGACCCGTTTCCCCGTTTATTTTATCGGTTTCATTTGCGGCCTGGCTTACCTGGGAGGAATGCCCGAAAAACTCCGCGTACCCAGGCTGGCCAGTCCTCGAACGCTGGTACCGGCAGGTTCGGTCGGATTTGCCGGAGGGCAAGCCAACGCCATCGCTACGGATCAACCCTCGGGGTTCAACTACATCGGGAGGACCTACGTGATCCTTTACGATCCCAAGCTCTTTCCTCCCATCCCCTTTGTCGCTGGGGATGAGGTTTCCTTCCCGCCGGTGTCGGAAGAAGAGGCCTTAAGGGTGAAAGGGAGAGGGGCGGAGGATTTTCTATGAAAGCCCTTGAGGTAATCAACCCCGGGGTTTATACGATCCTTCAAGACCTGGGCCGGCCGGGTTACATGAAATACGGGATTCCTGCCTCCGGTGCGGCCGACCGTTTTTCCTCCCAGGTGGCGAACCTCTTGGTCGGGAACAAGCCGGAAGCCACTGTCCTGGAAACGACCCTCTTCCGCCTGGAGCTTCTGGCCCTGGAGAACCTTGCCATGGCGGTCACCGGAGGAGACCTGTCACCGACGGTGAATAAAAACCCCTTTCCCATGTGGCAGGCGGTTTCGATTAGAAAAGGCGACCGAATCTCCTTTCGAGGCCGGAAGAGAGGATTCAGGGCCTTTTTGGCCGTCCGAGGAGGGTTTTCCGGGCCCCGGTATCTGGGCAGCCGGTCGGTCTTTTCCCGTGGCCTGATGGGAAATTCCTTAAGGCCAGGAGAAATCTTGGAGATCGAAGATTCGACGGTATTCCCCTCCTTTGATGCCACGCTTCCGGTGAATCTCATCCCTGACTTTTCTCTCCGTCCCACCCTGCGAGTGATTCTTGGACCCCAACAAGACCGGTTCTCTCCGAAAGGCCTGGAGACTTTTCTCTCCTCCGAATACACCGTAAGCCCCCAATCAGACCGGATGGGATATCGCTTGGAGGGACCCAAAATCCAACATGTCCAGGGAGCAGACATCATTTCCGAGGCCATTGCTCGGGGGGCCATTCAAGTTCCTGGGGACGGCCTGCTGATCATCATGCTTTGGGATGCCCAAGTTTCAGGCGGGTATACCAAGATCGCCAATGTGATCACTGCCGATCACGACCTTCTT
>DASPRR010000202.1:0-5903 GCA_035624375.1 Thermodesulfobacteriota bacterium
CCGATCAAGCCGGAGATGGACGGCACCAGCCTGGCGGAAAACAAAGACCCACACGGAAAGAGGTTGTTTGTTGCCTTTGTGGATGTCTGCCGAAAAAATGGAGAGGGCTTTGTGGATTACATGTGGCCTAAACCGGGTTCCCCCAAGCCCGAACCGAAGATCTCCTTCGTAAAGCTGTACCCGGAATGGGGATGGATCGTGGGGTCGGGCGTCTACCTGGATGACGTGGCAAAAGAAGTTTCCCTCCTCCTCTACATGATCTTTGGGGCCGCCGGAGCGATCGGGGCAGGCAGCCTGGTCCTGGCTTATTGGATGGCCCGCTCCATCTCCCGGCCGATCAACCGGATCATCGAGGGGCTCAACGATGGGGCCGAGCAGATGGCTTCCGGCTCCACCCAGGTGGCCTCCGCCAGCCAGTCTCTGGCCGAGGGAGCCTCGGAACAGGCGGCCGGCCTGGAGGAGACCTCCTCCTCGATCGAGGAGATGGCCTCCATGACCAAGAATAACGCCGAGAATGCCGGCCAAGCCAACACCCTGATGGTGGATACCAGCAAGGTCGTAGAGGGGGCCAACCAGGCCATGGGAGAGCTCAACAAGTCGATGAATGAAATCTCCCTCGCCAGCGAGGAGACGAGCAAGATCATCAAGACCATTGATGAGATCGCCTTCCAGACCAACCTCTTGGCATTAAATGCCGCGGTGGAAGCGGCCCGGGCCGGGGAAGCCGGGGCGGGATTTGCGGTGGTGGCCGATGAGGTGAGGAATCTGGCCATGCGGGCGGCGGAGGCGGCCAAGAACACGGCCAACCTGATCGAGGGAACGGTGAAGAAAGTCAAGAATGGATCGGAGATCGTAACCCGAACGAATGAGGCCTTTGTCAAAGTGGTCCAAGGGGCCAAGAAGGTCGAGGGACTGGTAGCCGAAATTTCAGCGGCCTCGCAGGAGCAGGCGCAGGGAGTCACCCAGATCAACAAGGCCATGGCCGAGATGGACAAGGTGACCCAGCAGAATGCAGCCAATGCCGAGGAATCCGCTGCTGCGGCGCAAGAGATGAGCGCCCAGGCGGAGCAGATGCGGGCCTATGTTCAGGAGATGAACGTCCTGGTAAAGGGCAAGAGGAACGGAACAGCGGCCGCTGCGGACTTTCAGTTGGCCGAGGAAAAGCGGAGTCCCAAACCGGGCAAAACCCAGGAGCTGAAGAGCGGTTTGAAGAAGATGCTGAAATCCCCGGAGAGCAAGGGAGAGCAAGGGAAGAAGCCGGTGAAGGCGGCCGTCAAAGAAGTCAAACCCTCCCAGGTCATCCCCCTGGAAGAGGGGGATTTCAAGGAGTTTTGAAGGAACCAGGACCCATGAAAGGGAATATTCGGCGGATGGCTAACCTTTGCTGGCGCATTCCAGAGCATCCGCCGATGCCTTGATTCCATGACTCGTCAGCCTACGGACATCATTTTAGGCCGGAGGGCCCTGGATATACTCCGGTATATCATCGATTCCCGGGGTCCGTGCAAGGTCTCGATTCCCGACACGCCCTTGTGCTGGACCACCCTCCTGTTGGCCCTCGAAAGGGAGGGGTCGGTGGACCTTCTGCTCGTCCAGGGAAACCCGGAGTTGATAAAAGCCCTCTCTTTGTCCGGGAAGGGCGAGGTCCTCCTGGAATATTCGGATGAAAACGGGGTCCTGTGCCACTTCATGATTGAGGTGATCCGGACTTCGCCGGAAAGGGTCTGGGGGAAAATACCGGCGGTCATCTACCGGGTCCAGCGCCGAATGTTCTTTCGGGTGAAAGCCCAGGAGGGAACGGAGATTGTCTTTACCCTCGAGCCGGGGATAGAGGTGCGGGGAGGCGTGCGGGACTACAGCCTGGGGGGGGTAGCTTTCTGGTCCGCGGAGCCTTTGCCCCTGAAGATTGAAGACCTGGTGGAAGACCTCTTCCTCCGAATTCCGGAGGAGGGAACCTGGTTCGAGGTTCATATTTACGGGGCCGTGGTCCGGCGGGTGGAGCCGGGGAGCCGGCAGGGGAAATCCCTGTACGCCCTGGAGTTGCTGGGGATGTCCCGCAGGACAAGAAGGACTTTTGCCAGTCACATTCTGGGAAGGAAGAGGATGCTTCTGCGGAAATTCAAGGTCCCCCCATTCCTCCTGGGAGGTCCCCGAATTTTGCAGAGGGTAATCCCGGCTGGTCCCTCCGCAGCCGTCGGCAAGCGACCGCCGTATTTATCGGCTTGGTCAGAGTGATCCCCGCTTCTTTCCAGTCATTTTAATTAGGCGGATTGCGGGTTTCTACTTTTGCCCCGTTTCCGGTTTCTCTAAGGAATGATTCATCTAAGCCTTTTAAGGTCCGTCGGGGTAGGGGGATTCCAAGGATTTAGGAAATCCTCCTTCCCAAAAAGGACTCAACCGCTTGACCGAAAGATCGTTGGGTCTTCAAGAGAGGTGGATATGCCGAACATCGTGACCGCCAAAGAAGTAGGACAGTACTTGAAGTTGAGCGAATCGACGATTTACAAGCTGGCCTCCAACGGGGAAATTCCCGGGTTCAAGATCGGGGATTCCTGGCGTTTCGACATGGAAGATATTCTGAAATTGATTCGAGATTCCAAAAAGGAGCCCTCGAGTCAGAAGGGAGAGTAAAAATGGCTGAGACGGCAAAGGCAGTAGCCCCCGCTGGGGGCGCGGGAACGGGAATAATGGACCGGGAGGGCAAATATCTGACCTTCGCCCTGGGGAAGGAGGAGTACGGAATCGGCATTCTGAAGGTGAAAGAGATCATCGGAATGATGCCGGTCACCGCCGTTCCTCGGACTCCGGGCCATGTAAGAGGAGTGATCAACCTGCGGGGAAAAGTTATCCCAGTAGTGGACCTGAGGCTCAAGTTCGGGATGGAAGAGATGGATAATTCGGAGCGGACCTGCATCATCGTGGTGGAGATCGGGGGAGCCGCCGGTTCAGTCCTGACCGGGATCGTGGTGGACGCGGTCTCCGAGGTCCTGAACATCAAGGGAGGAGACATTGAAGACGCCCCGGCTTTCGGAAGCAAGCTGAATACCGATTACATCCTGGGGATGGCCAAGATGAACGGTGGGGTCAAGATCCTCCTGGATATCGACAGGGTGATGGGAAACGGAGAGATGGCCTTCTAGTGGCGCGAAATTAGGGGTTTCTGAGTAGAGCATTCCTGGAAATTCCAGGATTCCAGCCGGAGTGATTTCAAAGAATTGAAAGGGGAACTCGGGAAATGAGGGGCAGCCTTAGGGCTGAGAAAAGGAACTAACGAGAAAAAAGAAGACCTCAGCAGCAGGCCCCACAGGCCGCGATCTGACGAATTCCAATCATGTATTAGGAGGATAAATCAAAATGAAAAAGATGTTTGCGCTAGTCCTGGTTCAAATTCTGGTTATGGGATTCTTCGGCTTTGCTCTGGCCGCTGACAACGGCACGCCTTCGGAGGCTGAGGCAATGGTAAAAAAAGCCATCGCTTATATGAAAGCCAACGGGAAGGAAAAGGCTTTCGCGGAGATCAATAACTCCAAAGGACAGTTTACGGACAGAGACCTGTACATCTTTGTCTATGATTTGAACGGGAAATGCGTGGCCCATGGATTCAATCAGAAGATGATCGGAAAAGACCTGCTGGAGATGAAGGACTCGGATGGGAAGTACTATGTCAAAGAAAGAATTGAGATTGTCAAAACCAAAGGGTCAGGCTGGCAGGATTATAAATTCACGAATCCCCTAAGCAAAAAACTGGAAGCCAAAACCGCTTTCGTGGAGAAGTTCGAAGACCTAATCCTAGGCTGCGGGGCCTACAAAAAGTGATTCAGGACGGCGGCTGAACAGGCTCACCGCTATTCCGCCGCCAGGTTTTAAAAGGGGAGAAATAGAGGGGGGAAAGAAATGACGGGCCTCATCGCCAACCTGAAAATATCAAAAAAATTATTTATCGGACCCCTGCTGGTCATGGTCTTTTTGCTTCTCCTGGGATTCGTATCCTACTCCGGGCTTTCCAGCCAAAAATCCTCGATTGAGGATATCTTCAATAATCGCTTCAAGGGATACCAAACCAGCGCCAGTATCCTCAAAGACCTATCCCAGGTTCATGCCAACCTTTATAAGGTCATTAGCTGGGCGAACGCCAATTATGACGCTAAGAAGGTTGAATCCCTTGGGAAAGAGCAGCTGACGGTGGTTGAAGGGACCCTTCAGACAATGGGAAGGGCCTTGGAGGACAAGAATACAACCTCCGAGGGAAAAGACCTCTATCAGAAATCCCTCGCCCATTTGAAAGAATATAACAAAACAGCCGCTTCAGCGGTCGATTTGGCAGCGTCCGACTTGAACATGGCCACCATGTACATGAACACAACGGATGAAAAATTCCAGGTCCTCCATGGAAGCCTGCAGCAGATTCTGGCCCTGGAAGACAGGCTGAGCAAGGAAAAGTTTGAATATTCCCTGAAAAGTTTCTCTTCCTCCATAGGGATCCTGATCGCGGTCTTGGGGGCCGCCCTCAGTTTGTCCCTCCTGGTGAATGTTCTGATAACCCGCCTCATTACCTCACCGGTCCATGAAACCATCGAAGCGGTGGATAAAATGGCCGCCGGTGATTTGACCCAGGCCATCGGGATTTCTTCCAAAGATGAGATCGGAGACCTGGCCCGGTCAGTGGACACAATGCGAAGGAAGATGGAAGAGGCGGTAGGAGGCGCTGTAGCCACATCCCAGACGCTTTCCGAAGCCGCTTCCCAGCAAGCAGCCTCTCTGGAGGAGACTTCCTCTTCCCTGGAGGAGATGGCCTCCATGACCCGGAAGAACGCGGAGAACACGGGCCAGGCCAGCCAACTGATTACCCACTCCAGCGAGGTGGTAGGCAGGGCTAACTCTTCCATGGCTGAGCTGACCCGATCCATGCAAGAGATCGCCGGGGCCAGCGAGCAGACCCAAAAAATCGTCAAGTCCATCGACGAGATCGCCTTCCAGACTAACCTCCTGGCTTTGAACGCGGCAGTGGAAGCGGCCCGTGCCGGAGAGTCGGGAGCGGGATTTGCCGTGGTGGCCGAGGAGGTAAGGAACCTGGCCCTGCGGGCGGCAGAGGCGGCCAAGAGCACGGCTGGTCTGATGGGGGAGATTGTGCAGAAGGTGAAGAGGGGGGAGGAGTTGGTAGGGGTTACAGCGAAAGAGTTCGGGGAGGTGGCAGGCAGTTCGGAGAAGGTAAGGCAGCTGATGGGAGAGATAACCGCCGCTTCCCAGGAGCAGTCCCAGGGGATTGATCAGATCAATAAAGCGGTGGCGGAGATGAACAAGGTAACCCAGCAGAATGCCGGCAGCGCCCAGGAGCTGGCTTCCGCCATGGCCGTCTTTCGAGTTAAGGAAGCCCTTGGAGAGGGCTCTTGATCGGCTTTTGATG
The DNA here is from genome assembly GCA_035624375.1 of Thermodesulfobacteriota bacterium. Classification (GTDB taxonomy): domain Bacteria; phylum Desulfobacterota; class SM23-61; order SM23-61; family SM23-61; genus SM23-61. The sequence continues at coordinate 5,405 of DASPRR010000202.1, forward strand.
GCCTTCTCCCAAACAGGGAGAGACGCAATCGGTCCATTCTAATTGATTCAACGGCCGAAATCATAAAGGATGCAAGGGTCAAAAAGGTCCTGCACTCCCTGGCCCTTTCGGGGCGGTTATGCAAGATGAAGAGAGAAGAACCCTTGAAGCTCTCCCCTTTTGCTAATGATTGGACTCCTACAAAAGCTCCATGGTCTTCAAAAATAGCAGGATGCTGAAAAACCTGCATCCACCGTCACTCCCGCGGAAACGGGGGTCTAGAAGGCTTTGAAGAAACTGGATTCCCGCCTTCGCGGGAATGACGACCAACAACCGAAAAGGATTTTTTCAGTAAGCTGAAAGAATAAAATCGAGGAAGAAAATTCAATGAGCGAGGAAAAAAGCCAATGAGTATGAAGGCGGAACTCATTAATCCCTTTTTGGAAGCCACCCTTTCGGTTTTGAAGACCATGGCCTCTGCCGAGGCAGTGCCCGGAAAACCCTATATCAAGAAGGGTTC
>DASPRR010000218.1:0-2037 GCA_035624375.1 Thermodesulfobacteriota bacterium
CGATCCTCGCCGGGAAAGACGGGGCCTGCCGGAAAACCGTTCTTCTGAATGCCGCCCTGGCCATCGTGGCCGGGGAGAAGGCTGAGACTATTCAGGAAGGGATCCGGGTTGCAGAGGATTGTCTCGACAGCGGCGTTGCCGGAAAAAAGCTCGAGGCCCTCGTCGAGCTTACCCATCGTTGATGATTTCGTAAGAAGTCCCTTGCGCCGTCACCCCGGTGAAGGCCGGGGTCCAGATGTCGTCCCGACGAAAGTCGGGAACCATCTCAAAGACTGGGTCCCGGTTTTCACCGGTAAGCCTGGATTCCGGCTTTCGCCGGAATGACAGATTCTTTGAATTTCCACTTTTTACAGAATCATCACAGTTGAGGCAAGCATGTTTCTGCAAAAAATACTGGAGCATAAGAAACAGGAAATGTCCGAGCGCAAGGCCCTCCTCCCTCTTTCCGAGCTAAAGCGACGCCTGGAGGAGGAGCCGGCCCCTCTTGAATTTGAGAGGGCGATCCGCTCCCGCCACGAGGCCCTCATAGCCGAAGTGAAGAGAAGCTCCCCCTCCAGGGGGAGAATCCGGGAGGACTTTGAGCCGGCGGCCATCGCCCGGCTGTATGCGCAAAGCGGCGCGGCTGCCATTTCCGTATTGACCGAGCAGCGCTTCTTCGAGGGCCATGATTCTTTTCTGCGTCAGGTCCGCAAAAGCGTGTCACTCCCGCTTCTGCGCAAGGACTTCATCATCGACCCCTACCAGATATATGAGACCCGGTTTCTGGGGGCGGATGCCATCCTGTTTATCGCCCGGGCGCTGGATAGCGGCCTGCTGGGAGAGTTCCTCCGCCTATCATCGGAATTGGGGCTTTCTTCTCTGGTCGAAATCCACGATGAAAACGATTTAGAGAAGGCCGTCTCCGCAGGGGCGCGGATGATTGGGATCAACAACCGCGACCTCTCCACCTTTTCCACCGACCTGGAGACAAGCATCCGTCTGGCCCCCCTTCTTCCCAAGGAAGTTACGGTGATAAGCGAAAGCGGCATCCGGTCCCGCCGCGACATCGAAAGGTTAAGGGCAGCCGGAGTCCATGGGTTCTTGGTGGGAGAGGCCCTCATGACCGCAGGGGACATTGCCGGAAAAATCAAAGAACTTCTAGGGGAGGAGGGATAGAAGATGACCGAGGTCAAGATTTGCGGGATCACCAATCGTGAGGATGCCTTGACTGCCATCCATGCGGGTGCCGATGCCCTCGGATTCATTTTTTACCCCGCCAGTCCCCGCTTCGTGAAGCCGGACCAGGCCAGGGAAATCACCCAACGGCTGCCCGGTAACATTTGCCGGGTGGGAGTCTTCGTCGATCAGGACCCAGAAGAAGTCAGGGGGATCATGCGTTTCTGCAGTCTCGACCTCATCCAGCTCCACGGGAAGGAATCCTCGGACTACTGTGCCCTTTTTTCCCCATCGGTTCTGATCAAAGCCGTTTCCCCCGGCAAGGAAGAGGACTTGGCCGTTCTGGGCGATTATCCGGTTAAGGCCATCCTGATGGATGCCTCCGGTCCAGGGCAGCCGGGCGGGACAGGCAGGACCTGCGATTGGAGTCTGGCCAGAAAGGCAGGAGAAAGGTATAGACTCATCCTGGCCGGGGGGCTTCACCCCGGCAATATCCTTTTAGCACTCGAAATGGTTTCTCCCCAAGCCGTTGACGTGGGAAGCGGGGTGGAGGAGCAACCAGGAAAAAAGGACCCGGAAAAAGTGAGAGAGCTGTTTGCTGCGGTGAAGGAGTTCAACAATCTACGGAGATCGGACCCTCCTAGCTCCATTTTTCATAAGGAGGGGGAATGCCAATACAAACAGGATAAATAGCCTGCGAGGAGCCAAGCGACGAAGCGATCCCAATCAAGATTCAGATTGACCCGCCCTGGCGGGCTCGCAATGACCTGACATTGTTTCATTCGTTTTTTATTAGAAAATGAACCGGAGGTAGGAGAATGGGAAGAAATTCTTTGCCCGATAAGAGAGGGCATTTTGGAATCTTCGGGGGAAGGTATGTAG
>DASPRR010000180.1:0-4347 GCA_035624375.1 Thermodesulfobacteriota bacterium
AATTTGGCTGATTCCAGAGCCTTAGAGGAAATAAATTGCAGGGATAAAGACTACCGGGCTGTGGCGGTGGTGGTTTATACCATGGAGGAAAAGGTGGTGATTTCCGATTTTAAGGAACGCGGGCTGGATTTTATCCTTCCCGATTCCATATGGGAGGGTCTTTACAAGACTTTGTGCCGATAGAGGATGGGTCCGAGCCGGTTCCGGCCGAGTCATACTTGTTTCCTGAGATTCTAAGTTCCCGGGACGGGAGGTGGGATCATGATCAGCGATGCTTCTTCTTCTTTGATGAAAGATCAAGGTTCCCTTCGGTACCTCATCGCCTTTTTCTCCGGCTTTACGGCCGTTCTTCTCTTCCATCAGGGGGTCCTTTCCATCCTTCATGCCGTGGGCTTCACCCCGGTCGCACCGTTTCCGATGCAGCCAACAAAGCCGTTTGGGTTGCCGCAAATCTGGTCCCTGGCCTTCTGGGGAGGGGTCTGGGGGCTCGTGTTGGCGGGGGTGGACCGCCGGTTTCCAAGGGGAGCCGGCTACTGGGTTGCGGCATGCATCTTCGGGGCCATCTTCCCGAGCTTGGTTGCCTGGCTGGTTGTTTTTCCGATGAAAGGCCTGCCAGCCGGAGGGGGGTGGCATGCGGCCGGATTGGCCACGGGCCTGATGATCAATGGGGGCTGGGGGGTGGGGACGGCTCTTCTCCTTCAAGGCCTTTCGAAGGGATGGAGGTCCGGAGGCCCATCCATGCGGCCTGAATCCCCTCGAATATGAAGCCTTGCCCCCATTTGAACTGAGCCTTCTCCCCGGGAGAATAACGCGAGAAATCATCGTATTTCATGCCTAGGGAGGTGAAATCATAATGTCCTTGCATAGCTTGAAGAAAGTGCTTTCGGTCTTGGGTCTGGCTCCCTGGTTGCTTTGCGCATCTTCTATCTGGGCAGAAAACGGAGGAGGGGAGGAAGAAGTTTTGCGAGCCACCCTGGAAAACGGCCTCCGGGTGGTTATCGTCCGCAATACCCTCGCCCCGGTGGTCACGACCATCATCAACTACATGGTGGGGTCGAACGAGGCCCCCGAGGGGTTTCCCGGAATGGCCCACGCCCAAGAGCACATGATGTTCCGGGGCAGCCCGGGCCTGTCGGCGAATCAGCTGGCGGGCATTATCGCGGTCCTGGGCGGAAGGTTCAATGCCGACACGCAGCAGACGGTCACTCAGTATTTCCTTACCGCTCCGGCGGAAGACCTGGATGTTGCCCTGCACATCGAGGCGGTCCGCATGCGCGGGGTTCTCGACAGCGAAAGGCTGTGGGCGCAGGAAAGGGGGGCGATTGAGCAGGAAGTGGCCCAGGACCTATCCAATCCCGAGTACGTCTTTTACACCAAGCTCCTGGCTCACATGTTCAAGGGGACGCCTTATGCCCACACTCCCTTGGGAACCGTGTCCTCCTTCAATCAAACGACGGGCGCCATGCTCAAGCAATTCTATGACACCTGGTATGCGCCCAACAACGCCCTCCTGGTGATCGTGGGAGATGTGCAGACTCGTAAGGCCCTGGAGGAGGTCAAGAAGTTGTTTGCCGGCATCCCCGCCAAGAAGATTCCGGAGCGACCCCCCATTCAATTGGAGCCGGTGACGGCGGAGGCTTTTCCGCTAAAGACCGATTTGTCCTACGGGTTAGTCATGATCTCTTTTCGCTTCCCGGGCTACGATAGCGAGGACTACCCCGCGACCCAGGTCCTGGCGGATGTGTTGAGCAACCAGCGCGGCAATCTCTTTGCCCTGGTGCCGGAAGGGAAGGCCCTGTACGCCGGGTTCACCTTGAGCCCCCTGCCGAAAGCTGGGCTGGGCTACGCGGTGGCGGCGTTTCCCAAGGGAGCAGACCCGTCTTCCCTGGTTAAGGAAGTCCGGAGGGTCCTGGAGGAAGATGCGCAAAAGGGATTCCCCGCAGACCTGGTGGAAGCAGCCAAACGGAACAAATTGACCCAAGCGGAACTGAAGAAGAATTCGGTGTTCGGCCTGGCCATGGCCTGGTCTCAGGCGCTGGCGGTGGAGGGGCAATCCTCTCCCGAGGAGGGGGTCAAGGCTATACAAAAGGTTACGGTATCCGACGTAAACCGAGTGGCCCGGAAATACCTGAACCTGGATCAAGCCGTCGTGGCCGTCCTGACCCCGGAGCCTTCCGGAAAACCAGTCCCTGCTCAGGCGCACCGAGCAGTGGAATCATTCACCCCCAAGGCGACCGGCCCTGCCAAGCTGCCCGAATGGGCGGAAAAATCGCTGGGCCGTATTTCCGTGCCCGCTTCAAGGGTGAACCCCCAGATCACCGTCCTTCCCAACGGGCTGAAACTCATGGTGCAGCCCGAGTCCGTCAGCAACACAGTGAGTGTTTACGGCTATGTCAAGAATACCCCCGACCTGGAAGCGCCCCAAGGAAAGGAGGGAGTGGATCAGGTCTTGAACCAGCTTTTCTCCTTCGGCACTACTTCATTGGATCGCCGGGCTTTCCAAAAAGCACTGGATGATATTGGCGCGAAGGCAGCAGCCGGCCCGGACTTCTTCGTGCAGGCTCTGGCCAGTGAGTTTGAACTGGGGGTGAGGCTCCTGGCAGACAACGTGCTCCGTCCAGCCTTGCCTGAAGGGGCCTTCAAAACGGTACAGCGACAAGCCGCGGCCTCGGTGGCGGGGCTTCTGGAAAGCCCGGAGTACCTGGCAGAGCGTGCTTTGAAGGCCGCCCTCTTCCCCCCAAACGACCCGACCCTGCGGCAGGCCACGCCGGCTACCATCTCCTCTCTGACCCTCCGGGACGTGAAGGACTATTATCGCCGGATCTTTCGCCCGGATTTGACCTCCATTGTGGTGATCGGGAAGGTGACGGCCGAGGAGGCCAAGGCGGTGATTGAGAAACACTTCGGCTCCTGGACGGCTTCCGGGCCGAAGCCTGAGACTCTCCTGCCCCCGGTCGCGCCCAGCAGGCCGTCGAGCACCGCGGTCCCGGACCAGAGCCGGGTCCAGGACAAGGTGACGCTAGCCGAAACTCTGGGACTGAACCGGGCCAACCCGGATTACTATGCCTTGCAACTGGGCAACCACGTTTTAGGTGGAGCGTTTTATGCCACCCGGCTGTATCAGGGCTTGCGGGAGAAAAGCGGGCTGGTGTATTACGTGGGCTCTTCCTTCGATGTAGGCCAGACGAGGGCGATCTACATGGTAAATTATGCTTGCGACCCTCAGAATGTGTCCAGAGCGCGGGATATCGTCGAGCAGAATCTAAAAAGAATGCACACTGCCCCGGTGACACCCCAAGAACTACACCAAGCGAAAGCATTGCTGCTGCGGGAGATTCCACTTTCGGAGGCGAGTGTGGACAATATCGCCCAAGGTCTGATCTACCGGGCAAGTCACGAATTGCCTCTCGACGAGCCGACCCGGGCGGCGCACCAGTACCTAAAACTTACGGCAGAACATGTTCAAGCAGCCTTTGCCAGGTGGGTCCGACCCAATGACCTAGTACAGATAACTGAGGGGCCTACTCCAAAGTAAGCTGAGGAACGGGTGACATTTCCCCATTGAATTCGGCTGTTCCATTTTGCCACAGATTGTTTCCAAATTCCCCGCCCCATTTTCCGCTGGTTCGTCTTTAATTCCTAAAATCTATTGAATTTAAATGGATTGCATTTCTTCCTTCCTTGGCAAGCCTTTTGCTTTGATTCAACACAAGAGGGATTGCCAATAAGATCCCCATTGAGGGGCAAGATTATGGAACCTGGGAGAGAGGTAAGAGTGAAAATTTACGATGATCGGTTTTGCGCGGAGAAAAGGTAGAGCATGAAGAAGAGCTCCCCATGGGCAACTTAAAGGCAACCCCCCCAAATTAAGAAAGGAAGGTAAAGGAAAATGAACAAAAGATTGTTGATGAGTATAGTTGCTTTGGCGATTTCACTTGCTTTCGTTTCCGGGGGGATGGCCCAACAGAAGCCGACTCCTGCGCAGCCAACGCCTGCGCAGGCAGCCCCCGCGAAGACCGCTCCGGCCAAACAAACCTGGGAAAAGTTCAAAGGGATGATTGAAAGTGTCAACGAGGCCAACAAGGAGGTTGTGGTGCAGGCTCAGAAGGAAAAGATGAGCTTTCTGGTGGGTGAGCACACCAAGATCTCGCAGGACTCTAATAAAATGGCTTTTTCCAGCCTGAAAAAGGGGATGGAGGCCACCGTGGAGTATAAAAAAGAAGGAAACAAGATGGTTGCCGAATGGATCGACCTTAGCCCATCGAAAGCTGAATCAAAGCCAGCAACCGCTCCCGAAGTAAAGAAGGAAATGAAGAAAGAAAATCCTTCTGAGAAAGCAACGGAAAA
>DASPRR010000286.1:0-3887 GCA_035624375.1 Thermodesulfobacteriota bacterium
ACCTCGGCCATCCGGGAGGGGCCATCTACGGGTTCGACCAACATGCCAAGGACTCCTATTTTTTCGAAGACCGCCGCTCGCCCGTTCAGGGACTTTACTTTGCCGGCTCCTGGGTGGCCCCGGGCGGGTACCAGACCACGCTTCAGTCGGGCGTCTCCGCCGCCCGGGCCATTCTGAAATCCATGAGCAAGAGATGAGGTGAGGTATGAGCCGAGATTTCAGACCGGAAATCGAAGGGTATGGAGAGATTCGGCGGGAGATCGAAATTCTGCGAAGGTACGGGTTGGACTATTCATCCCACAAAGGAAGAGTGGGACAGGTTCTCAATCTCCTCCATCCTAAAAGAATTGGCTTGAAGGTTTCCGAAGTCCGGAAAGAGACCCAAAGTGCCAAGTCATTTCGTTTGGTCTCCCCGGATGGCTATCTTCCCCCCTTCCAGGCCGGGCAATACATCAATCTTTTTGTCGATGTGGGTGGAGTCAGGACCAGCAGGCCTTACAGTATTTCTTCCCCACCCAACCAAAACGGATACTATGAAATTGCAGTCCGGCGGGTGGAGGACGGGTTTGTATCCAGCCATTTGCTGGAGACCGTGAAGGTGGGCGACCGGTTGGAAAGTACTGGCCCAACAGGGAATTTCTTTCACAACCCCCTCTTCCACGGCAACGACCTGGTGTTCCTGGCCGGGGGCAGCGGAATCACTCCTTTTATGAGCATGATCCGGGAAGTCACGGATCGCGGCCTTTCCAGGAAAATTCATCTCATCTATGGGAGTCGGAACCCAGATGACATGATCTTTGGAGAAGAGCTTGAAGAAAGGGCCAGCCTCCACGAAAATTTTAGACTGACCTCTGTTATCTCTGAACCCTCGGCAGGATTTGAGGGTTTCACCGGCTTTATCACCGCAAGACTCATGAAGGATGTTCTAGGCAGCGTGGGAGGAAAGACTTTCTACGTCTGCGGGCCTGAAGCGATGTACACCTTTTGCCTCCCGGAACTGCTGAAGCTCCAAGTCCCAGCCCGGAAAATCCGGATGGAGGTCTCCGGCCCGCCCAAAGACGTAACCGCTCAGCCCGGATGGCCGGAGATGGTGGGTGCGGACAGCCAATTTCAAGTGACGGTGAAAAGCAAGAAGAGGATCGATGCCCGGGCCGGAGAACCTCTGATGATATCCCTGGAAAGAGCGGGCATCGCGATTCCTGCTTCCTGCCGCTCGGGAGAGTGCAGCCTCTGCCGCACCAAGCTCCTTTCGGGAAAGGTCTTCCAGCCGCCGGGGGCCAAGCTGAGGAAATCCGACCGGACCTACGGATACATCCACCCCTGCGTCGCCTATCCCCTGCAGGACCTGGAGATCATGATATTTTGATTGTGGAATTCGGAATTCGAATTCCGCTCTGAGCCGTGTGAGGTTCAGGGCAGCCCTGCATTCTATTTAGCGCAGGGCTGGAATGAAAAGGGAACCCATGAAAAAGATAGAGAATCAATTGATCGGAATATGCGGGCTTTACTGTAAGACCTGCCCGAGATACCTTGCCTACCAAGACCAGGATATCGAAGAATTAAAGAAAATGTCCCAGGCCGATGGGGTCCCCGTCGAGGAAATTCGCTGCGACGGCTGCCTTTCCGACCATGTCTATCCCACCTGCCGCGATTGCCGGCACGGTTTTCGCCGATGCGCCGAGGAAAAGAAAGTGACCTGGTGCTTCCAGTGCCCTGACTTCCCCTGTAAACGGCTGGAGGATTTTTCCAAGGTCCATGTGGTAAACGGCATTTGGCACCATAAAAAGGTGATCGATCATCTCCAGTTTATGAGGGATGAGGGGATCGAGGAATGGGTAAAAGAGCAGGAGAAAGAGGGTGCCTGCCCGAATTGCGGGAAGATGCTCTACTGGTACGCTCTGGATTGCGCCCGCTGCGGCATCTCGGTGCGTCCCAAATAGGCATTTGTCCCCGAAATTTACATAGGCAAACCAATACGAAAGACAAAATTGTCATCACCCTTATTGCGCCCGGGGAATATAGATTTGCGCCTGGGGGAGCTGGGTTTCCGGTACGCCCAAGGCCAGGGCGATCTCGCGTACCTTTTGTTGAATTTTTTTAGTGTTCTTCGGCCCCATGCGCAGGAGATGTTTCTGAACTTCACTCATGTTTTCCAAGCCGTCGTCGATAAAAACATAGTTGAGCCCCTTCCCTTCCTCTTTTAAAAGGACCTCTCTTTCTACAATCGGCGTATCCATGATTCTTTTCATCGCCTGGATAAAAGTCGCATGGAAATCTTTCTGCGGATACCCCAATTCCCGGTAGGCCTCCTGGAAGAGAGGTCTTAGCTTTTGGTAGCCCTGGACAGTCCGCGAGGAACTGAAAGAAACAATCGCATCGGTAATAATATCGAACCTTTCGTACCCTTTGGGGTCCAAGTAGATGCGGTCCCCCTTTTCGCCAACCGGAAAGGCTTGCCCGGGTGACAAAAAGCCAAGCTGGGGCCTGGGGCTTTTGCCATTGGCGATATTATCCACTGCTGCTACAAAAACCCGGATGATATTCTTGATCTTCAACCATTCGCCCAATTTTCCATGAGGGGATAGATTCTTCATCATTTGGCGGACAAAGTCATCGCTCTGATCGAGGGCCGGAATTTTGACCTCCGGCTGGGGAGGGGCCTCCTTTTCTTCCCCAACCTTGACCTCCGCAGAAGGAGGGGGCTGAGAGGGTGCCTCGGCTTTTGGTTGTTCAATAGCTGGGGGAGTCGCAGGGGGACGCGTGTAATACCAATACAAAACCCCGGCACCCAGGAGAAGGAGGACCAACACCGCTGCAGTGATCAGGATGGACTTGTTTTGACTTTCCATTATTCTCAACCTCCTCGGTTAGGTTTTCGAAGGCCGGTTGATCGAATGGAAGGCCGGCAGGCTCAAGAATATTGGTTAAATTAAAACCTCTCCCTGCCAGCCTAGCTTGATGAGCTGAATTTTATTTAACTCGCTGACTCCGAGGTTATATTTCTTATCCGCCGCCATGATATGAACGGGAGGAGCGTCCAGAGCCCGGTCTTCGCCGAAGAAAGCGACCCGCTTAATCTGCAGGAGATGGGCACCCACGGCGTCAACGGCTACCGGGTCCGTGCCGACAATCAGCCCTTTATAGGGCCAGACATACCTTTTGTCAAAATAATGGGCTCCCCTTCCGTAGAATTGGGGAGTGAAAGCACAAAGGATATTCAGGCGGGTCTTTCCGTTCACCAGGGGAGATTGCCAGATTTTGCCCAGGGGGGAACATCCCTCATCGTGGTAGGAGTCAGGATCAGGGACGAACATAATGTAATTCTTCAGGCAGGTTCCCACCCCCGACCAGTGATGGGTTCTCAGAGGCCTCACATTGATCAGGGCCGTTGACTTTTGGAAGACGGGGTTGTTCAGAACGCCCCGGTCATCGATAGAAATATTTTTCTCGGGCACGCCCACTTCCAGAACCCGCCTTTTGATTGCCCCCTCCAGTTCTCCGGGAGTCGGCAGGTTCCACCAGACGTTGCTCTTGATCCCCACCACATCCGATCTCTGGATAAGCTTCTTCCATGCGGTTAGAATGTCGCTTTCTCCCAGGAGAGTTCTGACCGCCTCGTCCAGCATGGATTGCACGACCTCGGCCTGAACTTTATCATGCCGTCCCAGAACTTCGGCCTGGCGGATGAGAACCACCTTTGCTCGGGGCTGGGCTTCAGCCTTTTCTGCTGTTCCCCCTCCCATCGCCGCGGCCAGGGCTGTTCCCGCTGCCCCTCTGAGGAAGTCCCTCCTGGTGATAACCCTTTCTTCCATTTTTCGATGTTAAATTCCCCCTCCGCCCCCCTTTTTCAAAGGAGGGAACGGGGAGATTTCTACGGATCCCTTGAC
>DASPRR010000295.1:0-19512 GCA_035624375.1 Thermodesulfobacteriota bacterium
TTGTTAGGGTACGAATTTACCCGCTGGATTTCAACCTTTTTGACTCGCCTGCTCTTATTTTCCTTGATTCCGCTTTGAATCCTTGCCTATACTCATTTTGGACAAACGTGGTCGTTCCTCGTTTGTTATAATGAAAACCACGCTTACTTCATGCGGCCAGCGAGAGATGTATGACCGAATGCCGAGGAAAATGAACGACCCCCAGGCCGCGATCCATGCGCCTGCTGAGGGATAAAAAGAAAGGAGAGACTCATGCGTTTTCCGGATTTCATTGAAAAGCTCCCCAAGGCTGATCTTCCCGTTCCGGAGATCGAGGGGTTCTTGTTACAGGCGGAAAAACATCAGGTCGCTTTTTTGCGGTCGGAAAAGGATATGCTGATGCCCGAACACTCCCATGCTGCCCAGTGGGAAATCCCTCTGGAAGGGAGTGCGGAGCTCACCATGGACGGGCAGGTTAAGGTCATGAGACCGGGGCAGCCCATCTACATTCCTGCCGGGGTTCCCCATTCTGGAAAGGTCAAGGGGCCTTATGCTGCGATCATTGTCTTTGACGCGCCAGCCAGGTACAAGGTGAAAAAATGAAAAGCATGGCGCTTAGAGCATAGGGCATAGCGTCAAAAATGGAGCACAAAATTTAGCGCATGGGGAAGAGCGGCTAGCGAAAAGCGGGCGAGGGAGAGGAGGACCCGGTCCTTGTTGGGACGGATTTGAGGATGATTCTCTATCTCCCTACTGGTTCGCGGGTTCTTTCTTTTCATATTTCAAGCACTTCATTCCGGAAGCCTGGAAAACCATATGCGAGGGCATCTCCCTGGATTTAAAACCTAGGGCATGACAACCGCGGGGGAAGTTCTTATCCCAGGTGACGAAGAAGTGCTGGCATTTAAAGCAGTCGACCTTCTCGGGTTTCATGGATTTAGAAACGGCATAGCGCAGAGAGCATAGGGCATAGAACAAAGCAAGAAAATCGGCAGAAAAACTAGGCGATGATTTTGAAAAGAAAGATTGCAGTCATGATCACGGCGATGATCAGCTTTCCGATGGTTCCGGCTAAAAAACCCACCAAGGTCCCAATCCCACTCTTGAGGGATGCCTGAAGGTCTTTCTGTTTGACCAGCTCAAAAAGAAAGGCTCCAACAAAAGGACCGATGAGCAGCCCGAAGAGGCCTCCGATAACCGTGCCGACGATCATGCCGAGCAAAGCCCCGGCCATTCCCCAGCCGCTACCCCCCATTTTTTTAACCCCCAGCATGGAGGCAAAAAATTCAAGGAAGTAGCTCAAGAGCATTAAAACCAACAGCACCGCAAGGACACCCCAGGTGACGGTTGCAAACCCCGTATACCATCCATAGACCAGGGCTCCGGCCAGAATCAAGGGGGCTCCCGGAAGCCCTGGCAGGACAGACCCGAGGAGCCCGATAAGCATGAGGATGAAAGTGACGATGAGAATCAGGATATGTTCAGCCATGGGGTAATCCTACTCGAACCCCTTCTTTTGTCTGAAGTCCACAAAGACATTTGCAAAAAAAAACCTTTTCCGGCTGCAAAGCTGAATTCCATTTTACTATTTTCCCCCGGAGATTGAAATTGATAAGTATGATCAGTCAAGAATATGCGGGAATTGGGGGGATCATTATCAAAGGGCATGAGATCTTTACGCCCCGGGGCTTGAAGTAGCACCACCCAAGGGGACCCTCTTATTGGCGACTCGGAGGTCTCAAAGATTGGAATTGACAAGGAAGATCAGAATCCGGCTAATATGGAAGGAGCGACTCATTCTCCTTTTGAAGACGCAGGATGGGTCGAATCTTGCCCGGGGGGAAAAGAATGGAAAAAGGTAATTTAAGAGTCAATGCGAAACGTCTTCGGGCGACCATCGAAGAATTGGCCCGAATCGGGGGTACTGCCGGAGGAGGTATGCACCGTCTGGCGTTAACCGATGAGGATAAACAGGCCAGGGATTTATTCGTCCAATGGCTGAAGGAACTCGGCCTGGAAATCACGGTTGACGAAATGGGGAATATTTTCGGAAAACGGAAGGGAAGGAGCCCCCAGTTGGCCATGGTCCTGAGTGGCTCCCATCTGGATACTCAACCCAAGGGCGGACGATTTGATGGAATCCTGGGGGTCACAGGGGCGCTGGAAGCGCTGCGGACGATCCATGAAAACCGCATCGATACGGAACGGAGCATCGCCATCGTAGATTGGACAGACGAGGAGGGTACCCGTTTCGCCCCTGCGATGCTGGGCTCCGGGGTCTGGGCGGGCCATTTCGATCGCGACTGGGCTTACGCCCGGGCGGACCTTGAGGGAAAAAGCTTCGGAGAGGCATTGGAAAGGATCGGGTACAAGGGCAAAGCGCCGGCGCGGAAATGGCCTGTCCATGCCTACTATGAATTTCATATTGAACAAGGGCCGGTTCTGGAAAAGATGGGTAAACGAATCGGATTGCCCAAAGGAATTCTCGGAATTACCTGGTTCGATGTTTATGTAGAGGGACAGGCCAATCAAGCAGGCCCCACGCCTATGAATTCCCGCAAGGATGCCCTGGTTGCGGCAGCGGAGATGATTCTTACGGTAAGCGACCTTCCCGCAAAGATGGGGGGAGACTTGGTAGGCACCGTGGGCGAGATTCAGAATTTTCCCAACTCGAGGAATATTATTCCCGACCGGGTGCGGTTTACCGTGGATATTCGCTCCTGGGATGACCCTTTCAAGAACCAAGCGGCCGAGGCAATCAAGAAAGAGTTTTTCCAGATTGGCCAGAAGCGGGGATGTTCAGTTAGAATGGAAATGATCTGGGACATCCTCCATACCGAGTTCGCCTCAAATCTGGTGGGAAGGGTAGAGAAAGTCGCCTCTCTGCTTGGGTATTCAAACTATTCCATGGTGAGCGGAGCGGGGCACGACGCGGCCTATGTCTGCCGGGTGGCTCCCACAGCCATGATCTTCGTCCCCAGCATCGGCGGCCGCAGCCACGTGGAAGTTGAAAGAACCGGCTGGGAGGACTGCGAAGCAGGGGCTAACGTGCTGCTCCATTGCCTTCTTCAATCAGCCAACGAGTGAGCCAACCCATGGCCGAAGGCATATGGTTTCTTCCCGGGAATATTTTCAGGAGAGCCTGGAGAAAATTACCTTGGGGTGGGGGAGAAATGGAACTTATGGAGCAAGGTAAATTTAAAGAGTCGAGTCGATGAAATGGCCTTTCTTTTGAACCCGGATCATCCTTCCTTGCCGATTATAGACGGATGAATCGTGACTACCTTCTCTTGTCGACGTTTGGTCGTAAGGTTCGACGGACACCTCAATTCCCGGAGCCACTGCAAAATAGTTCTCCACCGGCGATGGATGGTAGAGAACTAACCCTTCTCCATTGGTGAATGGAAAGTGAGCAGCAAGGGCATGAACCATTTTTCACGCCTCAGAATCGCTTACGATTCTTCTTCCTGGGCCGCGTGTTTAACTGGAGTTTCGCCTCAAGACCGGAAGGATGAATTTTTTTAACTTATTAGGATTTAAACAAAAAGTCAACAAAAATATGCAGAATATGGAGGGATATGGAGATTTGGGTAGCGGGAGATTTGGAAAAGCTGAATAAATTCAATTGGATAGAGAATAGATTGGGATATAGATGAAAGAAAAGGTCTGACGTCTAAATTCGGTTTGAAGCCCGAAGATTAATCAAGATGCTCCCGGAAAAATTCGTCTTTCCGATGAAGACCCAAGTCAGGGGAACTTAACGCTCATTGAAGGAGCAGGATTCCGGCTCCCCGCTTTAACCCTGACCGGAGAGGTTTCAACGGAAGGAAGCAAAAGCCTGTCATTGATTGATTGCAGGTCTTCTTTGGCTGAATGGTGAAATATCAAGAAGAAAGGGAATCATCCGTCTGAGGATTTCTCCCCATAACAAAGTGAAACATGGATTGGGCTTTTCCCATCTCCTCCTGCAGAATCTGTTCCACAGAAGCCAAGTCGGAAGAGTCCCACGTGGAAGGGTAGTTCATCCCTTCCCTGCTGAAAGACTCCAGCATGTTGAAAAAATTCATCTCCCCGAAGGTGAATTTGTCGGCGAAATGGAGAATTTTCCCCAAGGTCGGGTTAACCGTCCAAGAGCAATCATGATGATGGCCGATGACATCGATCAAATTGGGGGAAAATGCCCAGCGTTCAGCAACCTTGCCCCCGATTTCAGCATGGGTCGTCTCCAGGACCTCTTTTTCGGCTTGCAGCCATTCCATGCCCGATTTTTTTCTCTCCTCGATTTCGTTGAATTGTTCCGAAAGAAATTGCTGGATCACTAGGCGCCCGATATCATGGGTCAACCCGGATAGATAAGCCTCATCCAAGGAATCATACCGGTAAATCCAGGCTAGGCGTTTGGAGATCAAGGCGCATTGAAGAGAGTGCTGCCAGAGAGGCTGGAGGGACTGAACATCCCGAACGTCGTGCAAGGTGTGGAAAAAGGAGGTAGTCAGGATGATTTCCTTGACCGATTCAAACCCGATCATCATGATGGCGTGGTGGATGCTGTTGATTTTCCGGCCTTTTCCCCCATAATAAGCGGAATTAGCCACTCTCAAAACTTTAGCTGCCAAAGACTGGTCCAGGACCCTAGAAAGCTCGACGGCGCTTATCTTGGGCGATTCAGCCATGGACAAGACTCTCATAACCACCTGGGGTAGGGTGGGAAGATGCTCAATCTGTTGGATGACTTGATCGATGATAGCCCGTTTTTTCCCCGTGGAAAGGGGTTTCTGGTTAAAAACCATTTCCTTTGGGTTTGAAGGCTGCTCTAATCTCATAGTCTTACCCCAAGACCTCCTACCCATATACTTCGGCAGTTTGACCAAAAAATTTAAGTACTTATAAGGAGAAAACTTGGGGGAAAAGCTTAGAAAGGAAGGCCAAGAGACTACCCAGCCAGGGGATGGATCCACCGAATTGACAGGGACTGACGGAGGGGGGATAATAAATAAATTCTATGAATCCCAGGAAATTTTTCATCCAGACCTTCGGATGTCAGATGAATGTTTATGATTCCGAGCGGATCGCCCAGGAGCTTACCGCTCGGGATTACCGACAGGTGAATGATCCTGCAAGGGCGGACCTCATTTTGGTAAATACCTGCAGCGTGAGAGAAAAACCTGAGCAAAAAGTCTACAGCGCTCTGGGCCGATTTCGAAGGCTTAAAAAGAAGAACCCGAAGCTCATCATCGGGGTGGGAGGATGCGTAGCCCAACAGGAGGGGCAGGGACTCTTGGAGAGGGTCCCTTTCCTGGATTTCGTACTGGGGACCAAGGAGCTGTGCAGGATTCACGAGATCCTGGACGATCTGGAAAAATCGGGAGAACGGGGGTGCGCCGTCAATCTGGACGGAAGAATCGACCCCTATCGGGGACTGGCGCTTTCTCCCGATCCCGGGAGACCAACCTCTTTTATCTCGATCATGCAGGGATGCGACAACTTCTGCTCCTTTTGCGTTGTTCCCTTTGTGCGTGGCCGGGAAGTTAGCCGGCCAAGCAAGGACCTCATGAAAGAGATTGGAGTTCTTTCGTCCCAAGGAGTAAAAGAGGTGACCCTGCTGGGGCAAAACGTGAACTCCTATGGGAAGCAGACCCCCGGGGAACCGGGTTTCGTGGAGCTTTTGGAAAGGGTTGAAAAGATCCCGGGGATCGAGAGGGTCCGATTCACCACGTCCCATCCCAAAGACCTTTCTTCGGAACTGATCCAAGCCTTCGGCCGATTGACCAAGCTTTGCGAACACATTCATCTCCCGCTCCAGTCGGGGTCAAACCGCATTCTGAAGCGAATGAACCGGGGGTACACAAGGGAGGAATATGAGGAAAAGGTTCTGAACCTGCGCCAGACCTGCCCGGAGATCAGCATTACCAGCGATATCATCGTGGGCTTTCCGGGAGAAGAAGAAAGAGACCACCAGGAAACCCTGGAGATGATCAGAAAAATTCAATTTGACGATCTGTTTTCCTTCCGCTACTCCGATCGCCCCCATACCCGGGCCTCACTCTTCCCGGACAAAATTGCGGAGGAATTGAAACAACGGCGTCTTTCCGAACTCCAGGCGGCGCAGAAGGACATCACTCAGAGAAAGAACCAAGCCTGGGAGGGTAGAGATGTGGAGGTCTTAACTGAAGGGCCCAGCAAGGCCAAGGCAGAAGAGAGGACCGGGAGGACCCGTACCAACCGGATCGTGAATTTTCCGGGAGATTCGGTTCCGATTGGGGCTTTGGTGAGGGTGCGGGTCTGGCATGCCCTGGCCCATAGTCTAAGGGGGGAGCTTCTATAAGAGTTTCAAGCGGCACACTTCAGGGACAGCCAAGAGAGCCGGATAAGATGAGGAAAGAGCAGTGGGGACTTTGAAAGAAGAGGTCTAAAAATTTGGATAAAGAAAGCGATAACTCGTGTCACTGTGCATCCGGAGGCTTCCCTCATGATTGATCTTCACACCCATACCCTGTTCAGCGATGGGGAGCTTCTGCCATCGGAACTGGTTCGCCGGGCGGAAGTAATCGGGTACCAGGCGGTGGCCCTCACCGACCACGCCGATTCTTCCAACCTGGACTGGATGATTCCCAGGATCGTTCAGGCGTGTCAGGAATTAAATGCTCATTGGAAAATAAGGGCCATCCCCGGAATTGAGCTTACCCATCTCCCCCCGGGGATCATTGGTCGCATGGTGGAGAAAGCCCGGGTCTTGGGGGCCAGGGTAGTCGTAGTCCACGGGGAATCCGTGGTTGAACCTGTGCCGCCCGGAACCAACCGGAAGGCCCTGGAGGCCGGCGTGGACATCCTGGCCCATCCCGGACTAATCTCTGAAGGGGAAGTGGTCCTGGCCCGGGAGAAGAAGGTTTTTCTGGAGATTTCGGCTCGCAAAGGACACAGCCTGGCCAATGGACATGTTGCCCGTCTGGCTCAAAAATGCGGGGCGCCCATGATTTTGAACACAGATTCCCACTCGCCGGACGACCTGATCACTCTGGAAAAAGCACGGGTGGTGGCTCTCGGCGCCGGGCTGGAAGAGGAAGACTTTTCAAGGATGCTGCAGAATTCCCGCCGGATCGTGGAACAACTATTCCTGGAATGAAGAATAACCCTTCCCGTTGTCCTGAACGTGAATCCTACCGGGCGCGGGCATGGGTTTCGGGCATGAGTCGCAGGTTCAGTTCTTGCCCTTCCTTCCTTTCACCCACTTCTTCCATTTTTATCCTGAGGCGCACGTCATTGGCGCTGTCCGCATAGCCAATGCTCGTGTCCAAATCAATGATCCCCTGGTGGTAGAGGTCGAAGAGGGATTGGTCGAAGGTCTGCATTCCTTCCCCCGCGCCCTGAGCCATGGCTTCCTTCAGGAGGTCGACCTGTCCTTTGTGAATCAGGTCTTTGACCCTGGGCGTATCCAGAAGGAGTTCCACGGCTGCGATTCGGGTTCCGTCCAAGCTGGGGACCAGGCGCTGGGAGATGATGGCCTTGAGATTTAAGGAAAGCTGGAGGTATATCTGCCGGTGCCTCTCGGGAGGGAAGAAGTTCATGATCCGTTCGATGGCCTGGTTGGCATTGTTGGCGTGTATGGTGGACAGACAGAGGTGCCCGGTTTCAGCGTAGTCGATGGCCGCTTCCATAGTTTCCAGGTCCCGGATTTCCCCGATGAGAATCACATCGGGGGCCTGGCGCAGGGTGTGTTTCAGGGCGCTGGCATACCCGTGGGTGTCGATTCCCACCTCTCGCTGACTGACGATGGACATTTTGTGATTGTGGACGAATTCAATGGGGTCCTCGACGGTCACGATGTGCCCGCTGGCGTTGGCGTTCCGGTAATCGATGAGCGCCGCCAGGGTGGTCGATTTGCCTGACCCTGTGCGCCCGGCCACGAGAACGAGCCCGCGCTTGACCATGGACAGCTCTTTGAAGGTCTGGGGCAACCCTAAGTCGTCGATGGTACGGATATGGATTTTGATGGACCGGAAGACCAGCCCGAAATATCCTCTCTGGCGCAAGATGTTGACCCGAAACCGGCCTAAGTTGGGATAAGATATGGAGAGGTTCATCTCCCAGCGGCGGGTGAAGTACCGTTTCTGGGTTTCACTCATGAGCGTCAAGGCCATGGTTTCCGTCTCTTCGGGGGAATACTTCTGCTCTCCCCAGGGGAAGGTGACTCCCTCAACCCGGTACATGGGCGGACTATCGACGGTGATATACATGTCGGAAGCGTCCTGCCGGACCATCTCTTCCAGAAGCTCGCGCAGATTGGTGCTCACGATAAGTCTCCTCAGGAGTTGAAAATGGTTGGGGAACTAGCCAGGTAGAGGCACTGTTCTTTTTCCACAATATTCCGGTTCACCAGGTCCTTTAACATCTGATCGAGGTTGACCATCCCGAATTTCTGGCCGGTCTGAATGGCCGAGGGAAGTTGGGCCACCTTGCTCTCTCGGATCAGGTTGCGGACCGCCGGGGTCCCGATCATGATCTCCAGGGCCGGCACCAAGCCACGGCCGTCCCGCCTTTTCAACAGGACCTGGGAGACGATGGCGTTGATGGACTCGGCGAACTGAGCACGAATCTGGGCCTGCTGTTCCCCGGGAAAGACGTCGATAACCCGGTCCACAGTTTTGGGGGCTCCGCTGGTGTGCAGAGTTGAGAAGACCAGATGTCCGGTTTCCGCCGCAGTCAGAGCCAGGGAAATCGTTTCCAAATCCCGCATTTCACCCACCAGGATGATGTCCGGGTCCTCCCGCAGGGCGCTGCGCAGGGCGTTGGCAAAACTGTGGGTGTGCGCTCCCAGTTCGCGCTGGTTAATCAGGGAATTCTTGGATTCGTGGACGAACTCGATGGGGTCTTCAATGGTGATAATGTGGCCTTTCAGGGAGTTGTTGATCACATCGATCATGGAGGCCAGGGTCGTGGATTTTCCACTTCCCGTAGGACCGGTGACCAGGATCAGCCCCCGTTCCTGCTTGCAGATCTCCCGGAGGATTTTGGGCAGGCCCAGCTCCTCCAGAGACAAAATCTTGGAAGGAATGACCCGGAAGACGATCGATTCTCCCCGGGCCTGGCGGAAGGCATTGACCCGGAATCGGGCGATGCCTTTCATCTCGATGGAAAAATCCAGCTCGTGTTGTTCCTCGAACTTCTTCCTCTGCTGATCGTTCAGGACGTCATAGAGCATGACGTGGACGTCTTCCTTGCTGAGGGAGGGGACCTCGATACGGCGCATCTCCCCGTGGATGCGGGCCATGGGCTGCTCTCCCGCGCTGATATGGAGGTCGGAGGCCCCTTCCTTATGCACAAAGAGTAAGAGTTCTGAAATGTCCATTGTTTTAACTCCTTATCGGCTGGGAACCCACAAATATTTAATTAAAAAAAGCCAACTCTGTCAAGCTCTTTGCTCAATTTGGAAGGAAGAACCATCCCCAACTTTTACCATCGGAAGATGCTGGGGAAACCTGAAAGATTGGACCCCTGGGATTGCGGTATGATAAAAATTTCGATTGCTCCCAAGCATATGCCCCATTTGCTTTCCCATTTACAGGACGGGGGAGAAAGAAATTGAAAAAAGAAACCAATGTGTTAGAATGAGAACCGAATTGGGGGCCGATGCCGCATGAGCGATGACATGGACCGCTGGATTGATCGTTTTTTGCACCATCTGGCTGTGGAAAAAGGGCTTAGCCCTAATACCCTGGAAGCCTATTCCCGGGACCTTCAGGGATATTCATGCTTGCTTCGGGACAAGGGAATTCGGGAGATGAGAAAAATCTCCTCTGAAGAACCATTGACCTACATGAAGAGACTCCGCTCCCGCGGGGTGTCGGCTCGCTCCCAGGCCCGGGTCCTCTCCTCGCTGAAAGGGTTTCATAAGTTTCTTCTCCGGGAGCAGGCAGTGGAGGAGGACCCCCTGCGGAGGCTCCGATCCCCCCGGGTTGTCCCCCGCCTTCCCTCGGTCATGTCCACGAAGGAGGTGGAGGAACTGCTGCGGCAACCCGACACCCGTCAGCCTCTCGGAATCCGCGACCGGGCCATGCTGGAACTCCTGTATGCGACAGGCCTTCGGGTTTCGGAGCTGGTCCACCTTTCGGTCAATGATCTGAACTTGGAGGTGGGTTACCTGCGTACCCGGGGAAAGGGGTCCAAGGAGAGAATCGTTCCTTTGGGAAAAGCCGCCGTTCATGCCTTGAAGGACTATTTGACCGGGCCCCGCCGCCTCTACTCCTCCGGCACGGTCAACTCGACCCTGTTCATCAGGAGGGGAGGGAAGGGGATGACCCGTCAGGGATTCTGGAAAATCATAAAGAATTACGCCCGGGCAGCAGGGATGCAAAAGAGGATCACCCCCCATATGCTCCGCCACTCTTTCGCCACGCACCTCCTGGAGGGTGGGGCGGACCTGAGGTCGGTGCAGTCCATGCTCGGGCATGAGGATATTGCTACCACCCAGGTTTACACCCACGTCTCCCGGGAACACCTGAAACGGCTGCACCAGAAGTTGCATCCCCGGGGTTGATCCATGGACGTCATTACCACCCACATCAATGCCGATTTTGATTCTCTGGCATCCATGCTGGCGGCCAAGAAGCTCTACCCGGAGGCTGTGCTGGTCTTTCCCGGGTCCACGGAGAAGAACCTGCGCGACTTCTTCATCCAGTCGACCTTCTACGTTTTTCAGACGGAACGGATAAAGAACATCGACCTGAAGGCGGTCAAGCGATTGATCCTGGTGGACACCCGACAGGCCGGGCGGATCGGCAAATTCGCCGAAGTGGTAAAGCGGCAAGGGGTTGAACTGCATATCTTTGACCATCACCCCCCGGCCCCCGGAGACCTCCAGGGCACCGTGGAACAGGTGCGGGAAGTGGGAGCCACGGTGACCATCCTGGCCCAGATCCTGCAGGAAAAAAACATGCCCTTGACCCCGGAAGAGGCCACTATCTTGGCGGTGGGCCTCTATGAGGACACCGGCTCTTTCACTTTTTCCTCCACCACCCCCGAAGACCTCCGGGCGGCGGCCTTCCTGTTATCCCGGGGGGCTAATTTGAACACCGTCTCCAGCCTGATCACCCGGGAGCTGACCTCGGATCAGATTTCTCTCCTGAACGAACTGGTCCAGAGTGCTGCCCGCCACCTGGTGAATGGGATCGAAATCGTGGTGGCCAAAGCCTCGTCGGACAAGTACGTGGGAGATTTCGCCCTTCTGGTCCACAAGCTGAAGGACATGGAGAATATCAACGTCCTCTTCGCCCTGGCCCAAATGGAAGACCGGGTCTATCTTGTGGCCCGCAGCCGAATCGAGGAGATCAATGTGGGCGAGATCGCTGCGGCCTTCGGCGGAGGAGGACACGCCACGGCCGCGGCTGCCACCCTTCGCGACATGGACCTCGCCCAGGCAGAAGGGAAGCTCCTCGACTATCTTGGAAAGCGCATTCATCCCATCCGGCTGGCCCGGGAACTCATGTCCTTTCCGGTAAAAACGGTCGACACCGACGAGACCATCGATCATGCGGGGGAACTCCTCACCCGGTACAACATCAACGTCTTGCCGGTGATGGAAGACGGGCATGTGGCCGGGCTGATCACCCGGCAGGTGATCGAAAAGGCGGCTTTTCACGGTTTCAAGGATTCTCCGGTGAAAGACTATATGACCACAGAATTCGCTGTGGTCAACCCCCAAACTCCGCTGACCAAAATTCAAGACCTGGTGGTGGGAAACAACCAGCGATTCCTACCCGTTTTAGAAAAAGGCAAGCTGGTGGGGGCCATTACCCGGACCGACCTTTTGCGCTGGGTCTACAGCCGGAGCGACCAGACGTCTCCCTCCGTGGCAGAACCGGACTTTTTTTCCGCTGAACCTCGTAAGCGGGCCATCTGGAAGATCATGGAAGAGAGGCTCCCTCCGGGGGTGCTGGACCTTTTGAAGAACATCGGGCTCAAGGCCCATGAACTGGGCCTACAGGCCTACGCCGTGGGAGGGTTCGTCCGGGACCTTCTCCTGCGGAACGAAAATTTCGACATCGACGTGGTTGTGGAAGGGGACGGAATCCGGCTGGCCCGGGCCCTGGCCGAGGAAGGAATGGGGGAGTTGCGGGTCCACCGAAGGTTCGGCACGGCCACGCTCCGCTTGTCCAACCGTTACCGGCTGGATTTGGCCACGGCCCGCCTGGAATATTACGAACACCCTGCCGCTTTGCCCCGGGTGGAACATAGCTCCATCAAGCTGGACCTTTACCGAAGGGATTTTACGGTCAACGCCCTGGCCGTTCACCTGCATCCCGACCACTTCGGCGAGCTCATCGATTTTTTCGGGGGGCAGAAGGACCTGAAAGAGCGGGTGATCCGGGTTCTGCATAACCTGAGCTTCGTGGAAGACCCCACGCGACTCTTCCGGGCCTTGCGCTTCGAACAGCGTATCGGATTCCAGATCGCCAAGCAGACCCACATGCTCATGGAGAATGCGGTGCGCATGAAGCTCTTCGGCCGGCTTTCGGGAAGGCGGCTCTTCCGGGAGCTGGTACTCTGCCTGTCGGAAGAGAAACCCCTGCCGGTGCTCAAGCGCCTGAGGGACTTCGGTCTGCTGGACCTCTTCTGCCCTGGTTTGAAGATCGATCGTTCTTTCGAAACCCGCTTCCAGCGCCTGGAAGGGGTCATGTTCTGGTACCGGCTGCTCTTTACCGGGGAAAAGCTCGAACCCTGGGTCACGGCCTTCCTGGGGCTCGTGGACGGCATGGCCGAAAAAGAACTGGAGGACCTCCTGGTCCGTTTTTCCCTGGCGGAAAAAAATCGGAACTCTTTCCTCCAGCGGAGGCGTATGGCCATTCAAGTGGTCCACCGTCTCTTTTCCTCGCCCCCCCCGGGGAGGAGCGAAGTCTTCTTTCTCCTCAATCCTCTACCCGTGGATTTTATCCTCTACGCCATGGGAAGGAGCGAGGAAGAAGGGGTCAAGAAATCGATCTCCATGTATTTTACCGAACTGAAGAGGGTCAAGGTCTCGCTCAGGGGCAAGGACCTGAAGAAGATGGGCTTTGTTCCCGGCCCTATTTATGCGGAAATTCTTCAGGCCGTGCTGCGGGCGCGACTGGAAGGAAAAATTTCCAGCCGGCAGGAGGAGATCGACTTTGTTCTGAAGAGATACAACCCTCGCCCTCCGGCCCCCGCCGAAAAGAGGGCCCACCGCCATCCCCACCGGAAGGGGAAAGAGGGACTGAGGGAAAGGACCTCCGCGGGTTAGGCCCGTAATTCGCCTTCGCAGGGAAGGCCTGGGCGGGCGAGGAGAGCAGACAGGATAGGGAAGGTTTTAAATTCGTCAGAAGGGGGAAGGTTATTTTTCATGTCCAAGCAGAGAGTATTGAGTGGAATGCGGCCCACCGGCAAACTTCATCTGGGACATCTGGTGGGGGCCCTGGATAACTGGAGGCAGATGCAGGAAGAGTACGATTGTTTTTTCTTCGCCGCCGACTGGCACGCCTTAACTACTGAGTATGCCGAGACAGACATCATCCGGGATTCCATCCGGGAGATGATGATCGACTGGCTGAGCGTGGGAATTTCTCCGGAGAAGAGCGTTCTTTTCATCCAGTCGCGAATCAAGGAGCATGCCGAGCTCCATCTTCTTCTGTCCATGATTACTCCGGTTCCCTGGCTGGAACGGGTCCCCACTTACAAGGAACAGCAGCAGGAACTGACCAACCGGGACCTTTCCACCTACGGATTTTTGGGATATCCACTTCTGCAGACCGCGGACATCATTATCTATAAGGCCCACAAGGTCCCGGTGGGGATCGATCAGGTGCCCCACGTGGAACTTTCCCGGGAAGTGGCCCGGCGGTTCAATTTTTTCTACGGACCGGTGTTCCCGGTACCCGACCCGCTCCTGACCGAGGTCCCCAAGCTCCTGGGGATCGACGGGCGGAAGATGAGCAAGAGCTACGACAACGCCATCTTCATCTCCGACCCGCCGGAGGAAGTTCGGCGGAAGACCAGCGCCATGTTTACCGACCCGAACCGGATCAGGAAGAGCGATCCCGGCAATCCGGACATCTGCAATGTCTTTTCGTTCCATAAGGTCTACAGCGACCCGGAAACCGTAATCCGGGTCAACCGCGAATGCCGTCAGGCGACCCTGGGATGCGTGGAGGACAAAAAGAACCTGGCCGAGACCCTGGTCTGCTATCTGGCCCCCCTCCAGGAGGTTCGGGAGCGTTTTCTTCGGAACCCCAGACTGGTGGAAGAAATCCTGGAAGACGGCTGCCAGCGGGCCCGGAGTGTAGCCGCCCGGACCATGGAAGAAGTGCGGGCTGCGATGAAGATTTGAACTCGTCGCTGGTTGCTCGTTACGGGTCGCTGGTTTAAGAAAAGAGTTCTTAGCCGGCAACGAAAACCAGAAACCAGTGACCAGGAACCAGAATTAATTCATTTTTCTTGAATACCGATCAAAAAGGAAAGGGATGGAATCTTCTATTTTTCATACCGAGCCGGAACAGCTGGAGCTGCCCCTTAAGGTCAGGCTGACGGCCTTCGAGGGGCCTCTGGACCTCCTCTTGTACCTGATCAAAAAGAATGAGATCGACATTTACGACATCCCCATCGCGGTCATCACCCAGCAGTATCTGGAATATCTGGAGATGATGAAGAACTTGAATCTGGACGTGGCCGGGGATTTTCTCTTGATGGCCGCCACCCTCCTGCACATAAAATCCAAAATGCTCCTACCCCCTTCGGCAGAGGAAGAAGGGGAGGGAGAGAAGGAAGAAGAGGACCCCCGAGCAGAGCTGGTCCGGCGACTCCTGGAGTACCAGCGCTTCAAAGAGGCGGCCCGGGAATTGAGCAAAGGCCCTTTGCTGGACCGAGAGGTCTTCCTCCGCAGCTTTTTCGGGGAGGACCTCGCGGAAGGCTCTAGGGAAGAGGAACCGGGGGCCGAGGCAAGCCTCTTCGACCTGCTGGAGGCCATGAAGAAAGTCCTGGAGGGACTTCCCCCGGAGGATTTTCAGGAGATCTCGGTCGAATCCCTTAACATCAAAGATAAGATTCTCCAGATCATGGAGCGGCTTTGGGAAAACGAGAGCGTTGCTTTCAATGAGCTCTACACCTCCTCAACCTCACGGAGAGAGATCATCATCACCTTTTTGGCCCTCCTGGAGCTTTTGCGGCTGCGGATGATCAGAGCCTTCCAGGGGGAGACTTTCGGCACGATCCGGGTCTTTTCTCCAGTGGCCCGGGAGGAAGGACGGAAGACCATCGAGGAAAGGATCCTGTGAAGTGGAAGACGCCCAACTGAAAGCCATCCTGGAAGCTCTGATATTCGTCTCCGGGAGCCCCTTGTCCCTGGAGCGGATGAAAGAAATCGTGGGAGCCGTAAATAAGAAGGACCTGCAACGACTGCTCGATGAAATGGTGGAGGAATACCGCAAGGGCGAGCGGGGCTTTTCCCTTGTGGAAGTGGCTGAAGGGTTTCAGTTCCGCACCCGCACCGAGCATGCCGAATGGGTCCGCAAGTTGATGAAGATCAAGACCTCCACTCTCAGCCAACCTGCCCTGGAGACCCTGGCCATCATCGCCTACCGGCAGCCCGTGGTCCGCGGGGACATTGAAAAGGTCCGCGGGGTGGATTCGGGAGGAGTGCTGCGGACCCTTCTGGAGAAGAAGCTGGTCAAGATCATCGGCAAGAAGGACGTTCCGGGCAAGCCGCTGGTTTACGGCACCTCCAAGAGGTTCCTGGAGGTCTTCGGTTTAAAAGACCTTTCCCAGCTTCCCACCCTGAAGGACCTGGATTCTCTGGGACCTGCTTCGATGGAAGGAGTTCTGCCTTTGGAAGAAGAAGAGGAGAAGCGAAAAGCCCCGGAGGCAATAGAACCCCAAGCGCAGGAGAGTCAGGAGGCGAAAATCGATGAATCCGCTCCCGAGGCTGCAGAAGGTCCTTGCTGAAATGGGATTGGCTTCGAGGAGGCGGGCCGAAGATATGATCCGGGAAGGCCGGGTTACGGTGAACGGGCGGGCAGCCCGGATCGGTGACAAGGTCGATCCTTCCCATGATCATATCAAAGTGGACGGCCGGAGGGTCGCCCTTCCTTCATCGAAGGTGTACCTTCTTCTCCACAAGCCTAAAAACACGGTCACTACGGTAGAAGACCCTGAGGGGCGGCCGACCGTCCTGGGTCTGGTAAAGGAAAGAGGTCCCCGTCTTTTTCCCGTGGGCCGCTTGGACTACGATGCCGAAGGTTTCCTCCTTCTGACTAACGACGGAGACCTGGCCCATCGGCTATCCCATCCTTCCTTCCGAATTCCCCGGGCCTATTGGGTCAAAGTGAAGGGAAAGCCTTCAGCGGAAGAAATCCGCAAGCTGAGCCGGGGGATTTCTCTGGAGGATGGTCCCACCGCTCCCTGCCGGATCACAACTCTCAGAGAAACCCAGGAGAACGCTTGGATGGAGATGACTCTCCGGGAGGGACGAAATCGGCAGGTGAAGAGGATGTGGGAGAAGATGGGATACCCGGTCCTGAAATTAAAGAGAATTTCTTTCGCGGGTCTTACCCTGGGAGACCTCCAACCAGGCGAATACCGCGACCTGCGGCCCAAAGAGGTAGAAAAGATCAAAAGGATGATCAAAGACCCTTCGGCCTAGGGTGGGGCTGGAGAGGCGAGAGTCGGTTTTGGGGGAGCTATGGCCATCAAATTTTCTAAGAAAGGCGATCGGGGCTTCACCAGCCTCATGGGCGGCCAGAGGGTTTCCAAATCCGGTCCGCGGCCCGAAGCCTATGGGACTCTGGATGAAGCCAGTTCGGTTTTGGGAATGGCCCGCGCCTGGGCCAAGAAAACCAGGACGAGAGAGATTATCTTAAGCATACAGAAGGACCTGCTGATTCTGGGGGCTGAATTGGCCACTGAGTCCCAGGATTCCCTTAAGTTCAATTATCAGGTCCACGCCCAAAATGTGGATCGCCTGGAACAACTGATGGAAGAATTGCAGAACCAAGTGACTCTGAAAAATGAATTCGTCTATCCCGGAGATTCGCCGGCCGGCGCGGTTATCGATCTGGCACGGACCATCATCCGGCGCGGGGAAAGAAGAGCCGTGGGTTTGCTCCGTCAAAAAAAGGTCCAAAACCCCGAGGTCCTGCGATACTTGAATCGCCTCGCAGACCTCCTCTTTGTCCTGGCCCGCTACGAGGATGATTCGAGCTTGCCATGCACCCCTTGATCCTGGCCGTGCGCAAGACCCTTCAGAAATACGACATGGTCCAACCCGGAGACCGGGTGGTTGTGGCTGTCTCCGGCGGAGCTGACTCGGTGGCCCTGCTCCATTCCCTTTGGGCGATCCGGTTGGATTTCCATTTCTCCGTGGTGGTTGCCCACCTCGACCATGGCCTGCGTCCGGAGGGGGAGAAAGAAGCCCTTTGGGTAGGCAAGATGGCCGGGAAGCTTGGAATTCCATTCCATCGAGGAGAAGTGGATGTCCGTTCCTTCCAGAAGGAGAAGGCCCTGACCCTCCAGGAGGCAGCGCGGGAATTGCGCTATTCCTTCCTTCAAGGAGTCGCCCGGAAATGCCAGGCCGCTAAAATCGCTCTGGGTCATACGGCTGAAGATCAGGCAGAATCACTTATTATCCGGCTGCTGAGAGGGTCGGGGACCCGCGGCCTGTCCGGCATTCCTCCGATGCGGGATGGAATTTACATTCGACCTCTGATTGAAACCTGGAGGAAGGAGATCGAGGATTACCTCAAGGACCAAAAGATCGCTTACCTGACCGACCCATCCAACCAATGTCTTCAGTACCTTCGGAACCGGGTCAGGCATGAACTCCTTCCTCTTCTCCAACAGTACAACCCGCGAATCCGTCAAATTTTGGTTCAAATGGCCGATCTTTTCCGCGCCGAAGAAGAATTTTGGAAGAAACACCTGGAGGAAAAATTCCCCGCTGTCGTGCGAAGTCGGAAAAAAGATGCCTTAAGCCTGGACATCCCATGCCTGGTTTCTCAACCACTTCCCTTGAGGTTCCGCTGCCTTCGTCGTGCCGTGGAAACGGTGCAGGGCCATCTGCGGAGAGTCAGCCTATCCCATATTTGGGCTATTCAGGGCCTTCTGGAGGGGACCGAACCTAATAAGATTCTGAGACTCCCGCACGGCCTTACCGTAACCCGGGCATACAATGTCCTGAATCTGACCCGCTCTCAAGAGGAGGCAGCCCCCTTTGAGTATTCCGTTCCCGGGCCGGGGTACGTGGAAATTCCCGAGATCGGCCGCTCCATGCGTTTCGAGGTTCAAGGCCGGAAGCGCAAGGTCTTCTTCGAAGATTCCCCCAACGTGGCTCTACTGGATTTTGACGCCCTCGACTTTCCCCTCACTATCCGTACCTTCCGACCCGGAGACCGTTTCCAGCCCCTTGGAATGGAAGGGGAAAAGAAGGTGAAGGACCTCTTTATGGACTGCAAGATCCCCACCCTCTACAGGAAGCGGGTTCCCATTCTTTTCCAAGGCGAACGGATTCTCTGGGTAACAGGAATCCGGATCGATCATCGGGCCCGATTGAAACCGGAGACCCAGAAGATTCTGAGGGCTGAACTGATTTGAGAAGGAAGATGTTTCGGAGTCCGGGATCGATGGGTCTTTCGGCTTTAAACCACAGACTCCACGCTCTCACCTGAAATTCGGTCTATCTTTTTTCGCCGGTTTATGCTATAAAAAGATATTTGCTTGAAACCTAAGTTTTCAAAATTCAATTAAAATCTAACTGCCGAGCACAACTATGGGAGGGGGGAAATTGAGCCCCTTTTATAAGAATTTGGCCTTGTGGCTGGTCATCAGCCTGATGATGATCCTTCTCTTCAACCTTTTTAACCAGCCCCGTCCATCCCAGGATAAGGTTATTTTCAGCGATTTCCTGACCGCTTTGGAAAGAGGGGAAGTCCGGGAGGTCACCATCCAGGGCCACAATATCTACGGCCGCTATAATAACCTCAAGGAGTTTAGGACCTTTACACCCTCTTACCCGGACCTGATTAAGGCTCTAAAGGAGAAGAATGTAAAAATCTCGGCTAAGCCCGAGGATGATTCTCCTTGGTACATGACCATGCTCATCTCCTGGTTCCCCATGCTCCTCCTGATCGCCTTCTGGATCTTTTTCATGCGCCAAATGCAAGCTGGGGGGACCAAGGCCATGTCCTTCGGAAAGGCCAAGGTGAAACTCCTCTCCGACAAGCAGCAGAAGGTCACCTTTCAGGATGTGGCCGGGATCGAAGAATCCAAGGAAGAGCTGCAGGAGATCATCGAGTTTCTCCAGGACCCCAAAAAGTTTACCCGTCTGGGGGGACGGATTCCCAAAGGGGTCCTGCTGGTTGGCCCGCCAGGAACGGGCAAAACCCTCCTGGCGCGAGCCATCGCCGGGGAAGCCAATGTTCCTTTTTTCTCTATCAGTGGGTCGGACTTTGTGGAGATGTTCGTGGGGGTGGGGGCCTCCCGGGTCCGGGACCTTTTCATCCAGGGGAAAAAGCATGCTCCCTGTATTATTTTTATCGA
>DASPRR010000183.1:0-4165 GCA_035624375.1 Thermodesulfobacteriota bacterium
AATTTGGCCGGGGGCAGGTCCGGGTCCAGAACGGGTTTCACGCAAACGATAATCTCCATCTCTCCTCCTTCAACCGTATTGATAGCAGATGCCGAATCCTCCCCGGGGGTACACCCACCGGATGGCCTGCCGGTCGCACGCCAGGCGGCAGCTGCCGCATTCCAGGCAGCCTTCGTAGGAGAAGGTAACATGGTTCTCCCGTAGCTGGTAGCATTCGGCCGGACAGACGTAGAGGCACGGCTTCAGGTCGCAATCCGGGCAGAGTTTTTCCTCCACCTGGATGTGAACTTCCTTGTCGATCTCGAACTTGTTGAGCGCCAGTTTGTCTTCGACTTTCAAAGGGCCTTCCTCGCTTTCATGGCGTCAGAGATTAAATTCCCGAGAGTCACTTTCCCCTTCATGCTTTCCCGCAGGACCTGGAATGTATTCCGGCGCGGCTTGCCGTCGTTGGTGAAGATCTTCCTAGCCAGCCCGCAGGCCCACTGCGGGTAGACGGCGTAGATTCTCTCGTTCTCCAGGAATTCGGGGGCCCGGCGGAAGGTTTCGAAATCCCGCAGAGTCTCTTCATCCTGTAAAAGCTTTTGGTAGTGCTGCAGTGCGGCTTGCGAGAAATCCCCCTTCTCTTTGGCGTGGATGACGGTCTTGGCCGCGGCGATGCCGGAAGCGACGGAGAAGTTGGCCCCCTCCAGGATCAGACCGGTCCCCAGGACCAAGGCAGCCGCATCCCCCACGACTAGGATGCCGTCGGAAAAGAGGCGGGGCATCATCTTCAGGCCGGATACGGGAATAAGGTGGGCCGAATACTCCACCATCTCGCCCTTGCGGATGAGGGGCTGGATGATGGGATGCTTCTTGAAGTCTTCCAGCAGTTCGGAAATCTTCACCCGCTTCTCCAGGACGGCGCTCAGCTGCACCACTAGGCCCAGGGAGATGCTGTCCCGGTTGGTGTAAAGGAACCCTCCCCCGGGGAGCCCCTGAGTGCAGGAGCCCAGAAACTCCATGGCCACTCCTTCGTCGCCCTGGAGCTGGAAGCGCTCTTCCAGTATTTCCTTGGGCAGGCGGATGACTTCTTTAACCCCCTGTTTCATGTCGTGGGCCGAGTCGGGCTTGCGGAGTCCGCCTTTTTCGGTCAGCAGGGAGTTGACCCCCTCGGCCAGGATGACCACGTCCGCGGGAAATTCCTCGGTCCCCGCCTTCACCCCCTTGATGAAATTGCCCTCCCGGACCAGGTCGTCGGCCTGCAGGCTGGTGGCCACGATGGCCCCGGCCTGCTCCACCTTTTCGGCCATCCAGCGGTCGAATTTGGCTCGCAGGGTAATGAACCCATGGTGAGAACCGGGAGAATGGGGAGTCCGGAAATCAAAAGTCAGGGCGTCTTCCTGGTCGAGGAGGGTAATGGTGTGGCGGTTCACGAACCTCTCGACCGGAGCCTCTTTCGCGAAATCGGGAAAGAGCTCGAACATCTGGGGACCGAAGAAGGCGCCCCCCCACATGTTCTTGGCGCCGGCATACTTTCCCCGCTCGCAGACCAAAACCTGCAGACCGGCTTTGGCCAGCGTATAAGCGGCGGCACATCCGGCCGGACCGGCCCCGACCACAACCGCGTCAAATTTATCCATCATGAAAGCCTTTCCATCCTTATTTCAAAACATCCTGATCAACGGAAGCATGCCACCCTTGGGCAAAGATCCCTGATAAGCCGACCCATCGCTGAAATCCCCCCCCAACCCCCCTTTAACAAAGGGGGGCAGGGGGGATTTCTGGCAGGCCCGTCGCGTTGATGAAAATCCTATCTCCCTGGTGCGGCTCTCCTTGCACCGGACCATCCCAAGGGATCAGGCCTCGGAGTTCAGCGGGAGATTGCGTCAATGCCCAGGGTCATCCGTCCAAGGATGAGTCTCTGGACATTGGCCGTTCCCCCGAAGATCAACGGGCCGATGATGTCGCGGTAAGCCCGCTCCACCGGAAAATCGTCGGTGTACCCGTACGCCCCGTGAAGCTCCACGGCCGTCTTGGTGGCGCGCACCGCCACTTCGATGTTGTGGTATTTGGCGATGGATACCTCCCGCGTGCTCGGCTGACCCTTGTCCTTGAGATGGGCCGCCTGGTAGATCAGCAGCCGGGATGCCTCGAGGTCCACGACCATATCGGCGATCCGCTCCTGAATCAACTGGAAGCTGCCGATGGGCTTCCCGAATTGGGTGCGTTCCTGGCAGTACTTTATGCTCGCCTCCAGGCAGCCCCGGGTCAGACCCAATCCCATCCAGGCGATGCCGAAGCGGGTGTGCTCGATGCAGGTGAGTGCCGTGGACATTCCCTTGCCCACCGGGCCGAGCTCGTTGGACCGGGGAATGCGGCAATCCCGGAAGAAGAGCTGGCCCGTGTCCGTGGACCGGCAGCCCAGCTTGTTGGTGATCTTGGTGCTGGAAAAACCCGGGGTCCCCTTGTCCACGACAAAGGTGGCGATTCCCCGGTGTCCTTTGCTCTTGTCCGTCTGGGCCACGACGACGGCGAAGTCGGCCACGGTGGCGTTGGTGATCCAGGTCTTATTTCCGTTCAGGACCCACCAATCCCCGTCCCGGACGGCGTTGGTCTCCACGGCCGTGGCGTCGCTGCCCACGTTGGGCTCCACAGCCGCCGTGCAGCCCATGATCTTTCCCTGGAGAAGGGCGGGGACGTACTTCTTCTTCTGCTCCTCGGTGCCGGCGGTCAGGATGGGCATGGCTTCCAGGGAAGTCTGGATGTAGTAGGTCAGAGCCGTGGAAAAATCCACGCTGGCGAACTGCTCGGCCACCAGTCCCAGGGTGGTCCAGTCCAAGTCTATGCCCCCATACTCGTTCGGAATCTTGATGGCGAATAACCCCTGCTCCCCCATCTTGGGGATGAGGTCGTGGGGGAATTTTTCGTTGCGGTCCAAGTCCCTGGCGATGGGAGCAATTTCCCGCTGCGCAAACTCCTTGGCCATATCCTGAAACATCTTTTGTTCTTGGGTTAAATCGAAGTCCATTTTCTTCCTCCAGTTAGGGTAAGAGCTTGGAAATTCGCTCAGAATGACCCGGTTCTTCCTCCCCCCAGGGGAGGAGATCGGAGTTCTGTTTTCCGGTCGGGACTTCGGCGCCGACGAAGAGAAGTAGCGCCCCCAGCCGGTTAGCAAAAGCGGGTCGGCCCCGCCGATCTTTGGGGGTTAGGCAACCAAAGGCGAAAGGAGGACCTTGGGGGAAAATCATTCAGGCTTAGGCCTGAAGGAGCAAATGCCCCACGCCCCAGCCTGACTGTTCTTAGCCGGAACTGATTTTGCCGGAAGGAGCTCGTGTGAAGTTCGGTCCGATGGAATCGATGGCCGGCGCAAAAAAAGTGAATCTCGGAAAGGTGATCCTCGAAGAGGATGAGAACCGTGCGGGTAATTTTCGCTAGTCTCCCGGTAGAATGTCCCTCCCTCGAAGATCCCCGGTCTCACTTTAATTTTCTCCCCGTGGCTTCTCACGGGGAATGAAAGCAATTCCCCCCTTTGGTTCGCTTCCCCGCCGAGGTGAACACGGTTCCAACTCCGCTGAATACCTTGCCCCCCGGTCTTGTTACCGCAAATCAGGATATCCAACTGTTAGCACAAATGGAGATAAAAGATCAAATCTTTTTTTCCCCGGATGGGCTCTCCCCTGAAGGGAAAGGGCAACCTCGGGTTAGCCCCCGGGTTTTTCCCTTTGCTTTTCAATATCCGACTCCGGCAGGGCCGATACCTTAGAAGATAGATTCATCGTTCCATGTAAGCGGGACCCGCCGGGTCTCCCCTGCAATAAAGGCCATGATCGAACTTACGTCCCCAACTCTGGCCCGATTTCAGTCGTAAGAGAATAAAGGATGTCTGCCCAGAAGTAGAGTGGGAAGAGGCGAAACTCCGGTTTGTTTTCCGCGAAAGAGTGATTTTTTGAAATTCTTGGGGGGGCAGCGGGCAGGATCTCGACCACCCTCAGAGCCTAAAAAAGGCCGCGAGGAAACTTGACCGCCAGCGTACGGTCACGATGGTCCCTTACTGCCGCCGAGGTAGGCATCCCGAACCTGGGGATTCTGCAGGAGGTCTTTGGCCGGCCCCTGGAGGACGATGCGCCCCGTCTCCATCACGTATCCCCGATGAGAGACATGGAGCGCCATGGTGGCGTTCTGCTCC
>DASPRR010000324.1:0-12003 GCA_035624375.1 Thermodesulfobacteriota bacterium
TATACTTTTATAAATACCAACTGATTCTCTCTTCGCCTTGAGTGGGTTAAATAGCACGCCGGCCACGGAGAAACCAGCGCCTGTTTTGGCGGCGTGAATTTGCCCCTTCCCCGGGCATACTCGGACCCTCCGATTTCCGCCTGGCTAAATTTTTTCACGGTCTCAAGGGGGCAGGAAGGATTTAATGCCCCTAAAATTACAAGTTTGCAAGAACCCCCGTCCGTTCGTTAAACTCCTCGACCCGTTGGTCGATTTCCTCCATCTGCAGGTGAATCCGTGCCCAGAAGCGCGGGAAATCATCCCATTGGGAATTGAGTTCGTCCAGGGATTTCTTCTGCTGTTCGATCCAGGTGAAGTATTTCAGGTTGTGAATCCGCCGGCGGTCCAGAATACTCAACTCCAGCATGTTGTCAGTTCCTTCGCCCAGCAAATAGCGGTGGTAATCCGCGGCGGCCTGGACCTCCGTGTAGGGGCCCCGGGCAACCTGCATCTCCTCGACCCGCGTCCCGTAGAGGTCCATGGAGTCCGTGAGCACCGTCAGGACTAGATCCCTTTTTTGCAAGGCGTAGTATTTGACGAACTTGATTGCCGAGAGAAGATTTCCGATCCCGGAAATGCCCAGCAGGGAAAGTCGGGGGATGAAATCCCGGGAAACCCCGCGGGGCTCGAGATATTTTCTTCCCACCGGTTCGTTGAACAGCCGGACAAGGCTGACGCAGGCCTCGTCGTCGATGGCCGTAACCACATCCGTGTTGCGGACGTTGTGGATCCAGGGGATATGCTTATCCCCGATCCCTTCGATGCGATGATCGCCGTAGCCGTTCAGGAGCATGGTGGGGCATTGCAGGGCTTCGCTGGCCACGATCCGGCTCCCCAGGAATCGCTCCTTCAGGTAGTCCCCGGCGGCGATGGTCCCGGCCGAACCCGTCTGGGACACAAAGCCGGCGCAGCGGCCCCCTTCCCCTAGTTCCGCGGATAAAACCTCTTCGAGAGCGCGGCCGGTGACCTGGTAATGCCAGAGGTGATTTCCGTATTCGTCGAATTGGTTGAAAATGACCACGTT
This sequence comes from Thermodesulfobacteriota bacterium, assembly GCA_035624375.1. Classification (GTDB taxonomy): domain Bacteria; phylum Desulfobacterota; class SM23-61; order SM23-61; family SM23-61; genus SM23-61. The sequence goes on from DASPRR010000324.1 coordinate 1,064, forward strand.
CCCCCGGGTCTGGCGCAGTTCCCAGCATTTGTCAAAAATCTCCTTCACATTGCTCTCGCATCCCGGAGTCGCGATCACCTCCCCGGCTACCGTGGCCAGCCACTGAAATCGTTCCCGGCTCATCCCTTCCGGCAGGATGGCAATCGACTCGCACCCCAGAAGCGTGGCATTGTAAGCTCCTCCCCGGCAGAAATTCCCCGTGGAGGGCCACGCCGCCTTCTGGCCGGTGGGGTCGAATTGGCCTGTAACCAGCCGGGGGACGAGACAACCATAGGTGGCGCCGACCTTGTGCGAGCCGGTGGGGAACCACTTGCCGACCAGGGCGATGATGCGGGCATCGACGCCGGTGAGCTCCGGCGGGAATTCCAGGTAATTGACCTTCCCGAATCCCCCCCCCGACGGCACGGGTTCGTTCTTCCAGGTGATACGAAAGAGGTTGAGCGGATTTACATCCCAGAGGCCGATGCTTCTCAGTCTATCCTTCACTTTCCCGGGAATACATTCGGGATGAATCTGCTCTTGGAACGTAGGAATCAGGATCTTCCGTTCCCGCGCCCGCTGGACAGCTTGTTCCAGTTTGCGCTCATTCTTGCTCAAGTCAATCATGGAAGAGCTTCTTTCTCCTTCGACCGGTCAATGCCTTTTTACCCGGTCAGCGGATCCCGCACCAGTCCTGGATAGTCAAGGATAAGATTTTCGTGGCCTGAATGAGGTCCTCGATATTCGCCCACTCGTTGTTGGCGTGCATTTGCTCGGTCATGCCCGGCCCGAAAATGACCGTCGGGGTTTCCCCGTAACGATTCATGAAACGGATGTCCGCGGCACCCTCCCGGCCGCTGATAACCGGTTCTTGGCCGGTGACTTCGGTAAATTTCCGGCAGATAGCCTGGACGATGGGACTGTCCGCGGGGATTGCCGAAGGCTCGGCGAAATAGCCGGTAAAGATGACCTCCGGGGGATGGTTCTTCAGCCAGGAGTCATCGGCGACCTTTGCCCGGATGAACTCCACGAATTCTTTTTTGACCGCAGCCGAGTCCTCCCCCGGAACCGTGGCCATGGAACCTTTCAGCAGACAGCTGTCCGGGAAGGCACTGTGGTAGGAGCCGCTCTCAAAAACCCCCACCATACAGGGAATGGCGCCGCGGATGTCGGGATACAGAGGGTGGCTCAGCCGGTCTACCCGCACCCGCTCGAAATCGGAGACGGCCTGGGTCACCCGGTAGCCCTTTTCAATAGCGTTGACCCCTTCCCACCGCCTTTGGATTCCGGCCGCCTTGCCCTTGACCTTGATCTCGAACCAGATGCGCCCGATGGAGCCAGGCTGGACCCGCATGCTGGAAGTCTCACAGCAGATCCCGCCGTCGGCCTTGTACCCTTTCATCACGCAGGCCAAGGTGCCGTTCCCCGAGAGTTCCTCGTCCACCGTATATTCCAGGATCAGATCCCCCCGCAGGCGAATGCCGGAATCCCGGATGGCCTTGACCGCCATAGTCATGGCTGCCAGGCCTGCCTTCATGTCCGAGGACCCCCTCCCGTAGATGCGGCCATCCGCAAGGTCGCCGGACCAACTGCCGTGCTGCCAGCTCTCCGGCGCACCCGCCGGGATCACGTCCACATGGCCGTTGAACAGGAGGGATTTCCCGCCGCCCGCTCCCTTGAGGACCCCCACCACATTGGGACGCCCCTCGTAACCCCGGGATACTTCCACGAAGGCCGGGTGCTTCCGCAGGGCGGCCAGGTCCGGCTCGAAGACGTCCACGAAGAAGCCCATCTCCTTGAGCCGGCCGGCGATGAATTCTTGGATCGGCCCTTCCTCGCCGGTTACGCTGGGAATCCGGATCAGGTCTTGGAGGAAGCCGACGATGGTGTTTCGATTTTGCTGAATCCAGTTAAGCACCTTTTTGCGAGAATCCATTTTATCTCTTCCCTTTCGCCTCTTCCCCCGTTTCGCCCTTTCGCCCATTTATTTCGGGGGCGCCAGACTCAGCGCTCCGACCGGGCAGATCTCCACGCACAGGTTGCACCCGTCACAATTCTTCGGTTTCAACTTCAGCCGGGGAGAAAACTCGATCGCCCCGTAGAAGCAGACCGGCCCGCAGAGTTCACACCCCCCCTTTTTCAAATTGATGCATGTTTCGGGGTCCACGCGGGAGACCAGGGGCGGACGCTTGGCAACTTCCTCGATGCTCGTGATATAGGGAAGCGCCTTGCCCCGAATGGCGTCAAGGGATTCGATCTTTTCCGCTTCCATGTACCCCTCCAGGCCTTTCAGCAAAGTCTGAAAATGCCCGTACCCCCGCCACATGATGGACGTGCAGGTCTGGACGGTGGTGGCCCCCAGCATGATGTATTCGACCACATCCTCCCAGGTGAGGACGCCGCCGCAGGCGGAGATGGGGGTCTTAACGACTTTGGCCACTTCGGAGACATGGCGCTGGGTAATGGGCTTGATCGCCGGCCCGCTGTAGCCGCCGTAGGCCGGAAGTTTGGGAAGGCCGGTCTTGATGTCCACCCCGGCGAAGGACCGGACCGAGTTCCCGATGGTGATGAAATCGGCTCCCGCCCGCTCTGCCGCCTGGGCCATGGGAACCATGTTGTGCGTCGTCGGGGTCAGCTTGATGCCCACGGGAAGGGAAAGGCTCTTTTTTAGGGCCTTCACCTGGCGGTAGCAGCTCTCCGGATCGTTGCCCATGAGAAAGCCGACGCAGGACTGGTCGGCCGGCATGGGGCAGGAAACGTTGATCTCGAACATGGCCACCTTACCCGTATTCTGAATCGTCCGGGCATTGGCCGCGGTCGCTTCCGGGTCCGGGTGCGCCACGACGCTGGCGATGATACAGCTCCCCCCCTGATGGGCTCTCCCCAGGTCTTTCTCGAGCCATTCCTCCAGGGTTATGGTGGTGTAGAGCTCAATGTTGATCATGCCGATCCGGGTGTTGCCCTGGCGGATGATCTTCATCCGCCCGCACCGCGGATGCTGGGCGAACTTGTCGGGAGGGGCAAAGGTCTTCGGGACGATGGCCCCGGCCTGGTGGAGCCAGGCCTGGTGACATCGCTCCCCGTCCCAGCTGGGGGTGGCAGAAGCCAGGATCAGGGGATTGCGCAACTTTACGCCGGCAAAAAGTGTTTCTAATTTTTTCATGGCCGCTCCTCCATCCCGCCTTTTCTCACCGGCCCGCGACGAAAGGTAGGGATCCCCCGTCGGGTCTCTCTCCTAGATCGGCCGTCATCGTTGGTGGGCTTCTGGGAAAGGCTTTGGGTTTTGCTCATCGGAAACGGAAAGAACGAATTCAGTATAACAGAGGAACTCCTAAGCGGCAAAATTATTCTGTTCTTTTTTTGCCAGCCTCACCCTTTTCCGTCACATTGGCGATATCCTTGGCATGAGACAGCCCTAATACCTTAACTCTCATCAACTCTCATCTGATGTAGCGAAAGGAAATGAGCAAGGCTTTCTACCTCATTGACAGGCATCCCTATCTGTATTAACAAGGGGAAAAGGGGGAAACCCAAGTCCGCCATTTATGAAATCGTGCCAAGGGCGGCGAATCATTGGGCAGAAGGAAATTTGAATCCTAAGCTGGAAACGTACTCAACTTTCGAGAAAGCAGTCCTATGACCCGAATCGTCCATCGTGCAGACGGCTGCTACGGGTGCAAAACCTGCCAGTTGGTCTGCTCCCTTCATCACACCGGCTGCTTCTGGCCGGAGCGGAGCAGCATCCAGGTATTCCGCAATCCCCAGACAGGGGTCGTCCGCTGGAGCATCGACGAAACCTGCGACCGGTGCGGGCGTGAAGAACCGCCCCTTTGCGTGAAATACTGTTCCTACCAAGCCCTTCATAAGGTCACCAACCCAGATCAAGAGGAACGAAGGCGTGAGTAAAGACGGAAAGATCAGAGGAGGACTGGCGGGGAAAATCCTGCGGGTCGATCTGTCGACGGGGAAAACCTCGACCGAGGAGAGCGGGGCGTATGCGGAACGGACCCTGGGGGGGAGGGGGACCAATTCCCTCATCATGGTCAATGAGATCGAGCCCGGGACCGGGTGGAGTGATCCGGGAAACCTTCTCTGCTTCGGCACAGGCTCTCTGGTTGGGACCGCGGCCCCGGGGGCCTGCCGCACGGACATCTCCACCATCAACGTCTTCAGCGGCGGCAAAGGCTCCGCGAATGTGGGCGGGTCCTGGGGCGCCGAGCTGAAATATGCCGGGTTCGACCACATCGTCATCCGCGGAAAAGCCGATAGGCCGGTCTATCTTTTCGTTCGGGACGAGCGGGTCGAGATTCGCGATGCCGCCTGGCTCTGGGGGAAAACGACCTACGAAACGGAGAACCTGTTGCGGCAGGAACTCGGCGATGAACGAGTCGAGATTGCGGCCATCGGCCCTGCTGGGGAGAACCGTGTCCGGGGTTCGGCGATTCTGATCGACACAGCCAAGGCGGCGGGAGGGTCGGGCGTCGGCTGTGTCATGGGGGATAAAAAACTCAAGGCGATCGTGGTCCGGGGACACGGAAAGATCGAGATTTTCGACCCGCGCGGGTTTATGGAGGCGGTGGCTACAGCTTATCGCCAATGTGAAGCCAATCGGGTCAAAGTCCAGTCCATGCGCCAGTCCGGGGCGGCCCGTTTTGAGAACCTCGACTTCGAAGGTTGGGAAACCTGCATGGTGGTCCGAAACGGGCAGGACGACTACTGGGACCGGGAAAAGAGGGCCCAGTTGATGAACCCGGAAGCGGGGATCCCGAGCATGCGGCGGAAAGTCCGGGCCTGCTTCTCCTGCCCCACCGGCTGCATGCCTTTTATGGAGAAAGCCCAGGGAAAATACCGGGAGATGAAAGGGGAGGGGTTCTGGATCAATGCCCTCTGGAGCGTGGCCCGATTCGATATTTCGGACCCGGAAACTGCCGTGGCCTTCTGGCTCCTGGCCAACGAATTGGGGTTAGACACGGATTACGTGGCCGCAGGCCTGGCCTGGGTCTTCGAGTGCTATGAGAAAGGGTTCATTGGCCTGAAGGACACCGATGGCTTGGAACTCACCTGGGGAAATGGCGAAGCCCTGATCCAGCTGATGCACAAACTCGCCCATCGGGAGGGGATCGGAAATCTGCTGGCCGACGGAATGGTGGAAGCCGCGAAAAAAATAGGGCAGGGCTCCGAATACTATCTCATTCACCTAAAAGGCCAGCCCTCCATCGAACCCTTTCGGATCCCCAAAGGATGGGGCTTGGGTGTCTCTACATCGCCGGTAGCTGGAAGACACCTGCGAGGAGCGATCAGGGGGCCCGTCCACTCCGGACCGGGAGGCACCGACTACGATATTACCCATTACCCAAACCAGGCCAAGGCGGTCGTGTGGCAGGCCAAAACAAAGGAACTGGAAGACAACCTCGGGATCTGCAATTACGTGGGAACCTGGTCCGGGGCGCACTTCCTGACCCTGGGGAACTTCGCCGAACTAGTTCGCACAGCAATGGGGCTTCCGGTCACGGAAGAGGACCTGATGGAACGCTATGCGGTGATCGGCAGGAACCTGGAAAAGGCATTTAACACCCTGCACACAAATCTTTCCCGTGAAGACGACCTTCCTCCCCAAAGGTTCCGGCGGGAGGAGGTTAAAACGGGATCCTATAAAGGTTTGAAAGCCGACGAAGATCAATACGATGCCATGCTCGATGAGTTCTACGAGCTCTGGGGGTGGGACAAAAAGAGCGGAATGCAGAACCGCGAAAGCCTGGAAAAAGTCGGGTTAAAGGATGTGGCCGATAAACTCGCAGGAAAGGGATTAATTGAAAAACACGATAAACGATAGCTTCGTTTGAACCCTCCTATTTTCCAGTGTCCCTATTCAAACCTTTTTACTGAACTGCTTTAATATCGGAATCAACGGACCTACGTCCCTGCCTTCTCTGCCCGTGCCTCGACGACGCGGTCATCTACGACGGCTCCGATTCGGCTGCGGCCGTAGAGTTCAAATATCACGAACTTCATTCGCTTTTTTTCCCGGAAAATTTTCACCTGGCGGACGGGTTACGACCTGGGCCCGCTCCCGTGCGGCAGCCGCTTCTTCAGCGATCCTGGCTTCCATTTCCGCCGATTTGCGCATTCGTCGAAGCCCCGTAATCGTGGTGAATGCCGCCAAAATCAGGATGGTCACCGCGATCGGTCGGGTGATTAAGATCGAGAGGTGATCTTGCGACATGGCCATGGAGCGGCGGAAGTTCGATTCCATCATGACGCCCAGGATCTGGGCCAGAACCATGGGAGAGACCGGATAGTTGTACCGGATCATGATATACCCAATGAACCCGAAAAACACGCAGGTGATCGTATCGAAGATATCATTATCAATGGCATATGAGCCAACCATACAGGCGATGAAAATCAGGGGGACCAGGAAGCGGCGATCCAGGTTAATGACCTTGGCGAAAAACCGGGCGAACGTCAGCCCGAGGGTCACGAAGATGATGTTTGCCATAATCATGCCGGCAAATATCTGATGGACTAGGTCGAGGTGATCCCGGAAGAGCAAGGGGCCGGGCTGGAGGTTGTGGATCGTGAGAGCGCCCATGAGAACCGCGGTTGCCGCATCACCCGGCAATCCTAGCGTGATCATGGGCAGGATGTCCCCACCGGTGCTGGCGTTTTCCGCGCACTGGGGCGCGGCAACCCCCTCCAGGATGCCTGTGCCGAACAGCTCAGGATGTTTTGAAGTCCGCTTGGCTTCGCTGTACCCCACGAAGCAGGCGGTCTCGGCGCCGATGGCTGGCGTCACCCCCACGATCAGGCCGATAACACAGGAGCGCACGAAGGTCCGTGTGCACTCCTTGATCTCTCGCAATTTAGGGACGATGTTCGTCAGGACCGCGCTGACTTTGGGCGCGGTAAGAATGACTTCAACCTGACGGAAGCCCTCGGAAAGGGCGAAGAGCCCGATCAGCATCGGGACGAAGGAGAACCCGCCGGTCAGTTGAGTTGTGCCGAAGGTAAACCGCGGGAATCCCCCCATAGGATCCAAGCCAATCATGGCGATGAGGAGCCCCAGGCACCCTGAGATGATGCCCTTCAACGGGGACTTGCCGGTGAGCGTGACCGTGACCGAGAGCCCAAAGACAGCCAGGGCGAAGTATTCGGGGGCGGAAAAGCGCAGGGCGAAGTTGGCGAGGATCGGAGCGAAGAATGCGAGACAGAGCGCAGTGAAGGTCCCGCCGATCCCAGAGGCGATCGTGGCCATGCCGATGGCTTTTCCGGCCATCCCCTTTTGGGCCAAGGGATACCCGTCGAACACGGTCGCCGCTGCCGCCGGCGTTCCCGGTGTCCTGATCAGGATGGAAGCTATACCGCCGCCGTAGATGGCCCCCGTATAGATGCCCAGGAGCATGACAATCCCGGTGAAGGGGCTCATGCCAAACGTGAACGGAACCAGGAGGGCGATCCCCATGGTCGCCGTGAGCCCGGGAATGGCTCCGATGATAATGCCGAAGAACGAGCCCAGGACCAGCGCCACAATATTGTAGCCTGAGAGAACTGCCCCGAAGCCTTGGAACAGTAAATGAAGGTCAACCATGAAAGGGAACCCTCAGAGGAATGCTACCGGAAAATGGCCGCGAAGCCATGTGTGCGCAAGGCGTTCTCGATCCATCCGCGCGGCAGTGGGACGTGCAGGGCGGTTGAGAAAATCGCAAATATGATGAATGGGACGAGAATCGAAAAAAGAATCAGGCGTGGCCAACGATGCTCGCCCAGCACCCAGGCGAAGAGTAGCATGTACAGAAATGTCGTGCCGATGAATCCAATGCGCTCGAGCACGGGGAGATATGCGAACGTGAGCACGGCAGTCAGGCTCACCCGGCGGAGGTCCGCGCCTGCCAATGGGTTCTCCAGGGGGAGCGCCCGACCCCTTACGGCACGGTACAGGAGGATGGCCGCGGCGATCAGCAGGAAGGTCGCGACCCCGCGTGGAATCACAAACGGCCGGCCGAGCAGCGCAGGGATGGGCCACTTCGTGGACTCATAGAATACGTAGAGGCAGATCGGAATGACGATTATGACGGCGATGATATCCGGCTTCTTCATAGTCAAATTGGCCATGGAAGGCTCCGATATGCGCTGAGGTTGACGATGGACGGAAGGGCGATCGCCCTCCCGCCCGTCGCAAGAGAGCCTTACTTCTTCAGCAGACCAACCGTATCCAGAACGGGTGCGAGACTTTTCTCGAGGTTGGCCAGGAATTGCTCGAACTGCTCGGCCTCCATGTAGGCCCGGGGAAGGGTTAGCTCATCCATCAGCTTGATGTACTCCGGGTCCTCTGCTGCCTTGCGGAACCCTTCGCGGAGCACTTTCAAGACCTCCGGCGGCGAGCCCTTGGCCACGCCCAGTCCGCGCCAGTCGAAAATCGGGTTCTCGATCGGATAGCCGGCCTCGCCAATTGTCGGGACGTCGGGGAAGAATGGATTGCGGGTCGGAGTGATGGCCGCAAGGATCCTGACTTGCTTCGTTTTGTAGAACTGGAGTACCTCATCCATACCAGACGAGGCCATCGTGATGTGTCCCCCGACCAGCGCGGTACGCGTCGGGGCCGCGCCGTCAAAGGGGACGAACGTGAACTTCAGTTTATAACTCGAAGCCAGCAGAGCCGCGGAAAGATGCCAGGGCTGGCCCGGGCCCGAATGACCCACGGTCACCACACCGGGATTGGCTTTTGCGTACTCCACCAGTTCCTTCAAATTCTTGAACTGGGAATCGGTTTTCACCGAGAAGCCTGCCGGACTCCGGTTGAGGAGGGCAATCAGGTCAAAGTCCTTGTAGGAGAGTTCGGCAAGACCGATCATCCGATACGTGCTGAGATTGAATGTGATCACGCCGACGGTGTAACCGTCCGCCCGGCCCGTCGCCACGGAGTTCATGCCGACGGCACCGGTGCCGCCGACCTTGTTCACCACGTTGATGTTGACGCCAAAATACTTCTTGGCATTCTTGGCAAGAGTTCGGGCCAGCGTGTCGGTCCCGCCGCCTGCTGCCCACGGTACAACCAGGGTAATGTCCCGTTCCGGGAATCCGGCCGCCGGCGCCCCGGAAGGAAACACCAGAGCCAGGGCGAAGACCCCCGCCAATACCCAACTGTACTTGCGCATCATGACAGCCTCCTTTCGATGTGCTCGCCGGCACACCCTTAGCGATAAAAAGAATTAAGGAACAGAAAGGCCTTTCGATGAAAGGATTATATGCCAAGGAAACTGGAGTGTCAAAGGGGACTTCTTAAATGCGGAATCAAAGACGGAGGAATAGAGGAGATGTGGAATCCGGAACGCCGATTTCGGAATGGAAGACAAGGGAAACTAATCCACTGAGGAAGGCAGACTGAAAGGGTCTCGCCCCTGGGGGGATCGAGATCAAAAGGATTTAATCGCGGGCTTCAGAAAAACAATCGGAAGGAGATTAATAAAGGAGCTGGAATATTGCTTTCGGCATGTAGAATTTCTATCTGCGTTCTTATACGTCCCATTCTATTTCTTTTTGGATTTATCTTTTAGCTTTTCGGCCACAGCCAGGACGGTGTTGGCGTAAACGTCACTGTGATTATAGGTGTAAACCGCTTTGTGCTTGGAGGCCCGGTCCATCCGGCAGCTCCAACCGTGTTCGCGAAGGTAATTGGCGATGCTGTAGAAGGCATCGGCCTTCATGAATAGATCGATGCGACCGTCTCGGTCAGCATCGACCCCGTAAATGAGGGCGCTCGTGGGCATGAACTGGCAAAGGCCGATGGCCCCGTAGATGGAGCCGGGAAGGTTCAGGGGGTCATATCCATTAAAATGGGCGTACAGGATGAGAGCCTTGAGCTCGGAGTAGGCCCAGTGGGCCTTCTGCCAGCAAATCTCCCTGGCGAATTCTTCATTTTTCGGATGGATCAATTTTTTCGGAAGGTGAGGCTGTATCGTTTCCAGGTCGGTACACAGAGCCATGCTGGCCAGAGAATTGAAGGCCAATCTTCCCCCCATAAGATCACCTAGACGGGTTTCCACCAGAAGGATGGAGACGGTGATCTCCTCGGGCACGCAGTATTCGCTGCTGATTTTTTCAAGGATCTCCCGATGCTCTTGAAGGTAAGAACGGGCGCGAGCCAGGGTTCTTTCTTTAAGAAGGCTCCGGTAGACCTTCCTGGAGTTATATCCTGAATTAGGGGTAGCATTATCGGCTTGGTTCTTAAGAAGGGTTTCCAGCTTGCTCGACATGGGGGCTGGATCGAACTGGACCTCTGCCCTCGAGAAGAGACCTAGAATGACCTGCTCATTGAAGCCGTCGGAAATGAGGCGGTCAATGAGGGGAGACCAATTCCCGCTTGCCCGCGGAATCCAAAGCAGGACGGAGAGGCAGGGGATAAGGAGAAGAGCCCAGAATTTAACGGGGCCTCGGTGAATCCCTTTTTCTTTTTGCCGATAGGGTCTGCTGATCGCCAATGTCAAATGAAAAATTGGTTCCGCTTATAAGATTGAAAAAAGACCATTAAGAATATGCGAAAAATGTGCCAAACGAAGAGAAGTGCCGCCGAGATGAAAGCCGTTAAAACTTTTGGGTCTCCAGAAATACCTCTATTCCCTCAGAAGGATTTATAATCAAATGATTTCGCTCGGAATGGGGAGAGTTCAGGAGCAAGAGGAAAGAGGAAGGAGGGAATTGACGACCAAACCAGCGGTTTCCTCGCAGCACCCCGGAGACAAAAGGGAAATAACTACAGGGTAGGATGGAATGATCTCCCTAGACTTTTCTCCCCAGCTGAAGTAAAACGGTCCCAAAACTGCCCCCAATCCTTTTTCTCCCTTCTTCAGGGAGAGGAGCTTCAGTAGTGAAACTCGGCGATGACGACGTGCCCCTCCTCGAGCCGATAGGTGAGCACCATAAGGGTTTCCTTGTTCAATACTACCTTAACCGGTCGTACGGGC
>DASPRR010000330.1:0-4011 GCA_035624375.1 Thermodesulfobacteriota bacterium
GATCATCGATCCCCTGGATGGAACCACCAACTACGCTCACGGATTCCCAGTGTACTGCGTCTCCATCGCCTTGGAATATGGGGGAGAAATAATCCTGGGGGTGGTCTATGACCCCTCCAGGGAAGAGCTCTTCGTCGCCCAAAAGGGGAAGGGGGCCAGGTTGAACGGGCGCAGATTGACCGTCTCCAAGACTTCCCATCTCTCCAAAAGCCTTCTGGCCACCGGATTTCCCTACGACTTAAGGGAAACCCCGATCAACAACTTTGATCACTTCCGGAATTTCGCTTTACGCACCCACGCCGTGCGGAGGTGCGGCTCCGCGGCCCTGGACCTCTGCAATGTGGCGGCTGGACGCTTCGACGGCTTTTGGGAGATGAAGTTGGGGGCCTGGGACCTGGCCGCAGGGAGCCTGATTGTTGTCGAAGCGGGAGGGAAGGTCACGAACTTTGAGGGGCGGCCTTTGGGCCTGGACGGGAGCCACGTACTGGCCAGCAACAGGCGAATTCATGGGGAGATGATGAAAATCCTCGGGATGGGGAAGACCTGAAGGATTGGCTCTCTTCGGGGGTCCAACCTTCTCTTCTCCCCGTCCCTTGCAGCTTTCCTTGCCCAAGCCCTGAGGACAAAGACCGATACACCGATAGAACCTTCTGAGCAATCTCCGGCCAGCTGAACTGCCGAACCTCGGCCAGGGCAGCGTGGACCAGTCTTTTTCTCACCCCGGGTCCTTCCACCACCTGGCAGACTCGATCGGCCAGCAAGGTTGAATTGCCTTCGGGGACCAGAACTCCGGTGCGCCCGTCTTCGATGGTATATTTCAATCCTCCCACTCGGGATGCAATCACCGGGGTTCCGCAGGCCATGGCTTCCAGAGCCACCATGCCGAAAGACTCATACCGCGAGGGAAGGACCAGAGCCTGGGCGGCGGAGTAAAAGTAAGGCAGCAGGTCCTGACGCTGAGACCCCCAGAAGGCGACCCGGTCTTGCAATTTCAAATCCTGTACCAGACCCCGCAATCGCTGCATCTCCCTGCTTTCCCTGCGCGGGTCCGCATCCAGCTCTCCTCCGACGATGATCAACCCCAGGTCCCCTTTTTCTCCCTCCGGCCTGCAGGACAGTCTGTGGACCGCCCGGATGAGAACATCGATCCCCTTGATGGCATCGATCCGCCCGACGAAGAGAATAAAATTTCTTCGGGTCAGCCCGAGGACCTTCATGGCCCTGGAAGAAGGAATGGGACGGAAGAGGCTCAAGTCCACTCCGCAGGGGATCACCTTCACCCGGGCTGACGGAGTCCTGTTCAGGAGGACCATTTGTTTCTTCTCCCAGGGGCTGGGGGCTACGATGCAATCGGCAGACTCCCCGATTTCCCTTTCGACCCTCAGTCGTTTCGAAGGTTCCCTTTCCCTGCCACCTTCACCGGCCGTGTTTTTCAATATCCCCAAAGTGTGGAACATGTGAACCAGGGGAACAGCCCAGAGCTTTTTAAGCCGCCCCCCCACCCAGCCGGAAAGCCAGTAATGGGAGTGGACGAGATCGTAGGCCGCTCCGTTCTCCCTTGCGAAGCGGACGACTCCTGAAGTGAATTCCGGCATGTATTGAAGGAGCCTGTGTTTGGCCACCGGCTCTTCGGGTCCGGCCTTGATGTGGATGACCCGGGCATTTTGGCCTAGAGGGACAATAGGGGATATGTGGGGATTCTGCGAACGGGTGAATACATCCACCTCGATTCCCATGCGCCCCATCTGCCGGCTCAGCTCCCGCACATAGACATTCATTCCTCCCGTTTCTTTCCCCCCCAGGGCGGCCAAGGGGCAGCTGTGGACGCTCAAAACGGCAATGCGCTTCATCCTTTCACCGCCTTGATCCGGTAGATTTTTTCTTCTCTTCCCCCCAGGCGGTACTTGTAGTCTTCCTGCCCGCGGAGGAAGTGAAAAACCTTCAGCTTTTTTTCGATGGCTTGCCCGATGCAATGGGCGGCCAGAACGATCCCTGGACTCAACCGGCTGTAATCCGGATCGTACCCCGAATTGAAAACGTATTCGACCCCCCGATAGCGGAAGGAGAAATACGCGGCGATATCCCTCCCCTCCACCCGAAGGAAAGGAAGGGTCAGCCAGCCTCGTTCCTGGAACCGGTGGGCGATTTCGCGGAAATAGGTTTCCATCAAGGGGGTCATGAACTCAGATTTATCCTTTCGGCTTTTCCGGTGGAGGTCCAAAAAGGCATCCAATCTTTCGGCCAGCTTCTCTCCCACCCCTTCTTTGATTTCAAAGGCGGCCTCTCTTTCCAGGCGGCGCATCTTGCGGCGAAGCTCGTGGCGGTCCTTGGAGTTCAGCTGGGCCAGGAAGTCGTCCCAAGCAGGGGGGAGATTCAAGTATACCGCCACTTCTTCAACATCCCATGTCACCTGAAAACCGGAAGACCTTAGGAGGGCAGGCAAAAACTCCATCGTGGGAGAGAACTCGGAAATTCCGCTGAAATCCAACTCCCCCCAGGGCCCTTCCGCCGCCCAACGGGCCAAAAGACCCAAAGCCTCTTTCTCCTTTCCCGCAGGAAGGACCAGGTCCCGATAGTCCCACACATCCTTGCTTCCCAGCAGGGCTATATGATCTTTCCCCTCTTCTTTCCCAGAATGGGAAAAAATGCCCAAGCCCAGGGGCTCTTCCCCGGACGACCGAAGAAGGAGCGTTTTCAGTTCCAGGTCTAATCCAAAATGCTTCAGCCAGAGTTGATTCCAGACGGGGGTCAGGAAGGGGTTTGTAAAGCGGCTTTCCTGAAGGAGGGCTTCCCAAATCGGCAGCAGCTTTTCCGGGGGGGGATTCCCCTCGATGATCTCCACACCCACTCAAGACCTCCTACCCAGGTCATTTGGAAGGGGATAGAAGGAAGTCGATTTCTCACGCCCCACAGTCGTCTCCAGACCGTGGCCCGGGTAGATGATCGTATCGTCCGGGAGGACGAATATTTTGGAGTGGATGGACCGCAGGATTTCCTGGTAGTCCGACCGGGGGATAGCCGTGTTTCCCGGCCCATTGGGAAAAATGGTGTCGCCGCTGAACAGGATTTTTCCGCTAAAGAAGCAAACCCCGCCCGGGGAATGGCCCGGGGTGTGCAGGACTTTCAGGGAAAAGCTTCCGGCGGCCAGGTCCTGCCCGTCCTGGAGAAAGAAATCCGGTTTCCGGCGTAGGGCGCGAGCGTCGCTTTCGTGAATGCCCACGGTCGCCCGAGTCCCCTCCTGAACTTTTTCCAGCGCCCCGATGTGGTCCATGTGCCCGTGAGTAATGAGGATGTATTTGACCCGGGCCCCCTGGACCGCCCCTAGGACCTTCTCGGCCTCTGCGGCCGGATCAATGATCACGCCTTCCCGGGTGCGCGGACAGATCAGAATATAACAATTGTTCTCGAAAGAGCCGACTTCCAGTCTTTTCAATTCCACCTTTTGCTCCAAGAGTTGTTATTGCTGAGTCCTATGTCCTAAGAACCTATTTTTTGCCTCCAGCCTCGAGCGGAGCGGTCCTCGAGTCACGCCGAAGGCGTGACGGTCCTCCAACGATTTAAAAGCCGCTGAACGGCACAGGGATAAAGGTCAGGGCAAAGACGGCCAGAGTCACCCATCCAAGCACCTTCCGCTTCCAATCCAGGGGAACCCACCATTCCAGGGGTGGAGGATGGCGAAAGCCCATGATCCAGAGAAGAAGCGCCCAGAAAAGCCATCCTTCCCAACCGAAGATTCCCAGGGCCAGAAGCCCGGCAAAGACGATTTTCGATATTTTTTTCTGCTTCTCCCCAACCAGGGCATAGACCACATGTCCTCCATCCAGTTGACCGACGGGAAGCAGGTTGAGGGAAGTTACGAGAAGGCCAATCCAACCGGCAAACCCCACTGGATTTATGATCACATCGTGCCCCGGAGGAATTTCCCCGACCACCCACCGGCTGATCAACCAGAGGAGAAGGGAATCCCCCAAATTAGTTCCCACTTGTCCTTCGATTTCCTTGACCTCCGAT
>DASPRR010000353.1:0-3858 GCA_035624375.1 Thermodesulfobacteriota bacterium
TCTGAATCTGGGCAACCAGCATAGCCTGGGCGCCTTGATCCAGGGAAATCGCGTTTGGGGAATCTTTGAGCATCACACCGGACGGATGACCCGAGAGAAGCTCAAAGGGATCCTGGAACGTTTTCCCACGAAGGCGGTCACGAATGAGGAAATCTTCCAGGACCAGGGTCATGGGTGCGCCTATCGTCCAGGATATTCCCGCAAGAAAGGATTTCGCTTTGTGGCGGTCACCGGGCCCAGGCGTTCAATGGTGGAAGGATTAGGTTATTACTTGGCAGCTCCCTACGGGAATATGATGCTGGCCGGCTGTTTCGGCCTCATCGCGGCTTTAAAGGCCAAATTAAACACAGGGTGCCAGGCCCGGGGGCAAGGAGTTTAGGCGCAAAAATGATGAGGGGGCTTCCATTTCATGGCCGGTCGGGCAAACCGTTCGAATCCCCGTTGAAGGTGTCTTTTTCTTGTAGGGAGAGCGGCCGGTCGCTCGATCGAACCGCCGAATCCTGAGGAAGCAGGTTGAAAGCTCGAGAGATATTATTGGCTCCTTTTGAATTTTGATTTACCTCTAAGATCTCCGTGTCTCTGTGATGAAAAGGTAGTTTCGTATGAACGAAGCGCAGGCCAAGAAGAAAATCGAAAAGCTACGGGAAGAGGTTAACTTCCACAACAACCGCTACTATGTCCTTGACGACCCGGTCATATCCGATGCTGAATACGACCGGCTCATGCGGGAGCTGGAAGGCCTGGAGAATCAATTTCCCCATCTGCGCACCCCTACTTCGCCGACCCAGCGGGTGGGAGCTCCCCCCCTGGATAAATTTGAAGAGGTCCGGCATGCCGTTCCCATGCTCAGCCTGGCCAATGCCTTTGAGGAAGCGGAAGTTCGCGAATTCGACGACCGGCTCAAACGCTTTTTGAAAAACACTCGGGAGATTGAATACTGCACGGAACTGAAGATTGACGGGATAGCCGTGGAACTGATCTACGAGAACGGTCACTTGATTACCGGTTCCACCCGGGGGGACGGTTTCGTGGGAGAAAACGTTACCCAGAACCTCAAGACGGTCAAGGCCATACCCTTAACCTTAATCCCCCAAAAGGGGGAGTTTCTTCCCTCCCGGCTCGAAGTTCGGGGAGAAGTCTATCTCCCTCTCAAAGCCTTCCGCGAGCTGAACGCCAAGAGGGAGCGGAGCGGCGAGTCTCTTTTCGCCAACCCTCGGAACGCGGCTGCTGGCTCCCTCCGCCAGCTTGATTCCTCGATCACCGCCCAACGCCCCCTCGACATCTTCTGCCACGGCATCGGGCAATTCACCGGGGCTGCCATCGGCAGCCAATGGGAGCTTCTCGATTCCCTGCAACGATGGGGATTCAAGGTCAACCCCAACCGCAGGATTTGCGCGAACATCGACGGGGTCTTCGATTACTACCGGGAAATGGATGAACTCCGGGAAAAGCTTCCCTACGAAATCGACGGCGTGGTCCTCAAAGTAAACTCCTTCCGTCTCCAGGAGACTCTTGGGACCATCGCCCGAAGCCCCCGCTGGGCGCTGGCTTTCAAGTTCAAGCCCAAGCAGGTGACCACCAAGGTGCTGGATATTGCCGTCAACGTGGGAAGAACCGGGGCGCTAACTCCCGCGGCGGTCTTGGAGCCGGTCCGGGTGGGGGGAGTGACCATCAGCAGCGCCACCCTTCACAACCAGGATGAGATCGACCGAAAGGATGTTCGGATTGGCGACACCGTGGTCGTTCAGCGGGCCGGGGATGTCATCCCCGAAGTGGTCCGGGTGATTCCCGAGAAGCGCACGGGGAAAGAGAAGCCGTTCCGCCTCCCTGACCGGTGTCCGGTTTGCGGGTCGGAAGTGGACCGCCCGGAAGGAGAGGCCGTGGCCCGCTGCACGGGCATCGCCTGCCCGGCCAAGCTCAAGGAAACGATCATTCACTTCGCTTCCCGGGATGCCATGAATATCGAGGGGCTAGGGGCTAAGATCATCGAACAGCTGGTAGACCGGGGCCTGATCAAAGATTACGCCGACCTCTACAAATTGACCCTCGACCAAATGCTCACCTTGGAGAGAATGGGTCCCAAACTGGCGGGCAACATCTTGACTGCCATCCAGAACAGCAAGAAGACTACCCTGGACAGGCTTATCTATGCCCTGGGAATCCTTCATGTGGGAGAACACATAGCCAAACTGATCAGCCAGGAATTTTCCACCGCGGAAGAACTAGCCGAGGCCTCCCATGAAAGGCTCACCGGCATCCGCGGGATCGGGGGAGAAATCGCCTCCTCCATGGTCAAATTCTTCCAGCAGAAGGGGAATCAGAAGGTCCTCCAGAAGCTGAATGACCTGGGGGTGGAATATCCTAAACGGCCGACTCGCCCCAAGGCCAGGGACCTCAAACTTCAGGGGAAGACCTTTGTTTTCACCGGCGGATTAAAGACGCTGAGCCGGGGCGAGGCGGAATCGAAGGTTGAATCCCTAGGAGGACGGGCCTCCTCATCGGTCAGCAAAAAGACCGATTTTGTGGTGGCCGGAGAAGACCCTGGGTCCAAGTTGGAAAAGGCAAAGATTTTAGGCGTAAAGATTTTATCGGAAGATGAATTATTGGAAATGTTGAGATAAAACTATTTCAGGAGAGAGGGAATGGGGTGAGGGGGGAGGTCGATCGAATGGCCAAATCTCGAGCCAGGGTTATTGTGAAAGGAATCGTTCAGGGAGTGAATTTCCGCTACTATACCCAGAGGCAGGCTATCCGCAGCAACATTACCGGCTGGGTGCGGAATCTTCCCGATGGGTCTGTGGCGGCCATCTTCGAAGGTGACGAACAGGATGTGGAGGCCATGGTCCAGTGGTGCCGTCATGGGCCGCCGTCCGCCCAGGTCACCGAGTTGATCGCTCAGCCGGAGGAATTCCGGGGAGAATTCTCTTCTTTTTCGGTTAAATACTGACCGGGGAGAGGGTGACCCGCCCCCTCTCTTCTGGACCCTAAAAGATGACCGCCTTCACTCTTCTTCTGATCTGTGTGGGAGCTCAAATCCTGATTGCCGCGGCTCTGGGAATCTTTCTCTTTCGCCATTTTTCACGGCAAAGAAAAGAAAAGGAGAAAAAGGACCTCAAACCCTGAGAAGGCCCCCCCATTGTCGGTTATCCCTTCCCCTCTTCTTCCTTCTTTTCTTCGCTTATCTTCTTTTTGGAAGGCGATGCTTTGGTCTTCTTTTCCTTTTTGGCCTTCTCCTTCTTCTTGCCCTGGGGAATCTTCCCCTCCAGCGCGGCAAGGGAACGAACGATCAATTTCCCCTTGTGCCTCGGGAAATCAACCCTCAGATAGACCTTCTTGGGAAAGATTTTGACTACCACGCCCTCTTTCTCTTCCCCACCGAAAGAAAATTTGATCCGATCGCCGACCTCCATCTCCGCTTCCTCCTTGTGATTGGATCATTTTTAAATACCATTTCCGCCCCTGCCGGGCAAGGGAAAATTGGCTGGGGGTGGAGGAAACAAGCCAAAGTGAATCCCCTTTTAAATTTCCTTCGGGTAAACCACCGACTCTGGCGAAGAGGTCATAAAGTTTCTTTCTTTTTGGATACCTAAGTTGTAGCCCTGGGGCAGGGCAAGGCTCCTACATCTTTGACTCTCACCTGATTTCTGGAAAGTGAGGCGGGCAAGCCTGATAAGCCCCC
This sequence comes from Thermodesulfobacteriota bacterium, assembly GCA_035624375.1. Lineage (GTDB taxonomy): Bacteria > Desulfobacterota > SM23-61 > SM23-61 > SM23-61 > SM23-61. Next base: position 3,680 of record DASPRR010000353.1, read on the forward strand.
TTGCTTTCGTCGGGAACCATGGATAAAATGCTTGACAGGGTAGGAGAAGACGATGAAGAACCACATGGATTGGGAACGGCGCGAGCGGGAAAGGAAAGTGATGGAGATTGTCCGTTCCTTTCTCCTCGCCTTTCTGGCCTTTCGCCGGCTGCATGGAGAATACCAAAATGGCTCTCTTC
>DASPRR010000377.1:0-4794 GCA_035624375.1 Thermodesulfobacteriota bacterium
AAGAAGGGGCTGGGGGCATTCAAGAAATGTTCACGCGTACTCAGGACATATCCGGCCGAGCTGGGACTATAATTGCCCAGAAAGATACAGGCATCCAAGGCCAGGTCATGATCGGTTTTCGGCATTTGAGAAACAACGGGCGCCGCGCAGCTGCAGACACCAAAGGCCAAAATACTGAAAAAAATCGAGAAGTTTTTTGTCATATCTACTCCTTAAAGAACCGCCGGTTTTGAGTATTGCCGGAAGGAATTTACTCTTTTCGTTTCCACAAGTTAACCGCTTCTTTCTGAAGGAAGCCTTTCTTTCACGGAAATTATTAATAGGGTCTAATCCGGCAATCAAAATTCCCTTGATAGGATCCCCTCATCATAAGGGACGGCCAAAGCTGATCACTCCCGGTAAGCAATTAATATAATGGCAACCGCCGGGATGGCCAGGACTACTGCGCTTATAGCCCACCAGTGCGCCTGTGGATCTCGCTGTATTTTTCCCTTTGTCCCCATAATCGCCGCACCCAGAGCGGCCAAAGCTCCTGCAAGCGCGATCATGACCGCGAGGAGCCCACGGTTGCGACAACCCAGCAGTTCAACCGGCGTGGAAGCAACGGCGAAAAAGAAGATGGGGACGAGCGCGGGCAAGGCCAGGAAACGGATGATTCGGTTCATGCCTGATTCCTTGCGATTTTCTCCTAAGCTCTTCTGATTTTTCGGCGAAAATGGAGAATTTCTTTAAATGGATTGGATCGGGGAGAATGGGCGGCTTTTGCCTATTTCAGCTCCGGCAAGACGGCCGCCCCGGAAGAAAGGCAGCGGCTGGGGCCGCTGCCTGGCGGGAAGAGAATCTTTCCTGTGAATGTAGGACATTAACCCTGACGAATAATCTTTGTAGATCATGGCCTTAGCCCTGACTCCCCATGGCAGACGTTCATTTCATAAGCCCAATGGATTGAGTTACGGCTGGCTATTTTTCTATCTCCTTAACAATCTCATCCCCCATCTGAGACGTGGTGTTTTTCCCGCCCAAGTCGGGAGTTCTCACCTGGCCTTTGGCCAGGACGGCTTCCACTGCTTTTTCGATCCTCCTCCCTACTTCCGTCGCTTTGGGGTCTTTATGCTTCATTCCCAGCCAGTCAAACATCATGGCGCCGGAGAGGATGGCGGCGATCGGGTTCACGATGCCCTTGCCGGCGATGTCCGGGGCGCTTCCATGGATGGACTGGAAGAGGCCGTGCTTGTCTCCCACTTCAGCAGAGGGCGCCAGGCCCAGGCTTCCGATGGTTCCCGCCCCCAGGTCGGAAAGAATATCTCCGAACATGTTCTCGGTCACCACCACGTCGAAGTGCCAGGGCCTCTGGACCATCAGGACGGTCACGGCATCCGTGTAGTAATGTTCGCTCTGGATGTCGGGGAACTCCTTGGCTACGTCGTGGAAGACTTCTTCAAAGAAGGCATAGGCTTCCACCACATTCGACTTGTCCACGCAGGTTACCCGCTTGACGCCATCGTCGGGAGCCCCCTTGCGCCGACGGGCCATCTGGAAGGCGGCCCTCACGATCCGCTCTGTTCCCTTCCGGGAAATAATCAGGGGATTCACCGCCGCCTCTTTCCCGATCCGGAATCCTCCTTTACCGAAGGTATAAAGGCCTTCCGTGTTCTCCCGGAAGATGACATAATCGATTCCTTTCTCCTGGGCCCTCTTCAGCGGGGATTCAACCCCTTTGTATAGTTTCACCGGCCGGATGTTGGCATAAAGGTCGAGGTCCTGTCGGTAGATATATCCCGACTGGACCTCTCTCCCATCGGGCAGGCGGACATCGGGAAGGCCCACGGCGCCGAAGTAAACCGCATCCGCTTTCCGAACCTTTTCAATGTCCTCCTGCCCAAAAGGTGTGCCCGTCCTCCGATAACGGGCCGCACCGATCTCCAGTTCGGTGAATTGGGCCTCCAGGGAAACTGCTTTCATGGCCACCCGAATCACTTTCAATCCTTCAGCAATAATCTCGGGGCCTACTCCGTCCCCGGGCAATACAACGATTCGAGATGCTGCCATTCCTTCCTCCTTGCGTGGGATAGAAAGTCTCGAGTCTCGATTTTCCGGTTTCGAGTTTTCGGTCTTAACGCTTCGGTTTTAAACTCGAAACCTGCAACCCATAACCCGTAACATTATTTCATCTTGGCCAGCGCCGCTGCTTTCCTCTTTTCCACTGCGGCGATGGCTTCGGCCCGGGCCAGGATCAGTTTCGCCCGATTGTACACCGGGATGTCCACCATCTTCCCATCCAGGTTGACCGAAGCGGTTCCCTTCTTCACCCCTTCTTCAAAGACCTCAACAGCCCTGCGGGCAAACGCCACTTTATCCTCGGTGGGGGTGTAAACCCCGTTGATCACCGGAACCTGATCGGGATGGATGCAGGAAGCCCCTTCGCAGCCGAGTTGCCGGGCCCGCGACACCGCCTTCTCAAAGGCTTCCAGGTCCCGGAATCCGCCGATGCTCCCCAGCATTCCCATGGGCCGGACCCCGACCGGTTTGCAGACGGTTACGATCCAGGAGACGGCGTAGAAGATCTCGCTTCCATCCGGCGACGGCTCAACGCCCAATTCCAGGCAATAGTCTTCCGGCCCGATGCTCATGGACTCAATCCGCGGGCTGGCGGTGGCGATCTCCTGTGCTTTCAGCAATCCCCGGGGAGTTTCGATCAGAATGGAAAATTGGATGTGCCCCGGTTTGATTCCCTTCTCCCGTTCGAATTTTTCCACCATCTTCTCCAGGTTGCGCACTTCTTCCGCCGATTCGGCCTTGGGCAGGGTGATCCCATCCAGCCCCGGGTGAACCGAGGCCTCTACGTCTTTAGAAAGCCACTTCGGATCCTTGTTGATCCTCACCCCCACCTCGGCACCGCCTTTGGCGGCCAAAGCAATCGAATCTTTGACCAGCTTGCGGGCGTTGTCTTTTTCCGCCCAGGGAACCGCATCCTCCAGGTCTAATAAAATCGCGTCCGCTCCCCGCTGGTAGGCCTTCTCCACAAACTTGGGGATGTTCACCGGCAGGATCAAGGTTGAACGTCTTACGGCTCTACTCATTTGCAGTCTCCTTTAATCAAGTTGTTGCTTCAAGGCTCTTTATATTGAAAAACAGCCTGACTCCCAGATTACAATCTATTTCTCCAAATTACAATAATTACAATCCTTGCCCACCCCCAGTTCTTGAAAACGAGTCCTTCGAAAATAAGATCTCTGGAAAGGAGGGGGGATCTCATGGGGTTCAGGGCAGAGAAATTTGGATCATCATCCTGAGGCGGTGATTCTTCCATTGGATCAGGCCTGTCCTGGGGGGATTGAAACGGAAAAATGCTTTGGTTCTCTTTTCTGCTTGGAGGAATCTCCTCTCAGGCCTCTCCCTGCGGAACATGGGGAGGAGTTTCATGGAAGGATAAGCACCCGCCGAGCCTGATGATCCAAATTCCTCCACCCTGAACCCCAACAAGCACGAAAAACTGGGGGTGGGCAAGAATTACAATCCAATTGACAGCGCCGGGGTTATTAATTACCATAAAAGAGTGGAGCAACGAAAATTTCAAACAAACGATCGGTAAAGGGAGAAATCAAAGATGAGAAAAGCTGCAATTCCATGGGGATGCTGGCGCGGGAGCAAGAGCCTGCCTCTGACTTTTCCGAATAACTGGAAGATTGCCATGGCGCCCATGGCCGGTAAGCCGGATTTGAGCCAGGAGGAAATCCGCAAGGCTTTCCAGAACCCCATCGGCCAGGAGCCGATCCGCAAGCTGGCCGAAGGGAAAAAGACTGCGGCGATTGCGGTGGACGATTTGACCCGCCCGACCCAGGCTCACCGCTTTCTCCCTTTTATTGTGGAAGAACTGAACCAGGCCGGCATTCAGGATGAAGATATCAAGATCATCATGGCCGTCGGCTGCCACCGCCCATTGATGAAGGCAGACCAGGAGAAAAAGCTGGGCAAGAAGATGGCTAACCGGTTTGCCGTTTACAACCACCATCCTTTCGAAAACGTGGTCAATGTAGGCACCACCTCCCGGGGAACCCCAGTGATTATCAACCGCTATTTCGTGGAATCCGATGTCAAAATCGGGATCGGCTTCATCACTCCCCATCCCATCGCCGCTTTCGGGGGAGGCGGCAAGATCGTCATCCCCGGCCTGGGGTCCATCGACACCATCCACCGGAATCATACCCCTGCCTTCCAGGGGAAGGTCGGCAGCACGGGCTTTTCCAAAGGATATGATATCAACTCCAATGAACTCCGGGCGGACATCGAAGAAGGGGCCCGCCTGGCCGGGTTGAATGCCATCGTTAACTCCGTGGGGACTTCGGAAGGCAAGACCGCCGGGGTCTTCGTGGGGGACTTGGTCCAGGCCCATCGGGCCGCCGTCGACCTGGCGAGGACCGTGTACCGGACGGACGCTCCCTGCGACATGGATGTCGGGATTTTCAACGCCTTCCCGGAAGACACAGAACTGGTCCAGGCCCAAAAGGCCATGAATGTGTGGACGGGAAATGAAACCTGCCGTTTGGTGAGAGAAGGTGGGAAAGTGGTCATCGCCACGGCCAGCTCCGATGGTCTAGGATTCCACTCCCTGGCGGACCGGGGCATGAGGCTTTACAACCGGGTGGGCCACCGAAAGGCCATGGCTGATATTCTTAGCGGTCGAAAGGTGATCGTCTTCTCCCCGAACTGTTCTCGGGCCGACCTCCTGGAACGCTACCCAGAAGAAGTGATCATTCGGAATACCTGGAACGACGTTCTGGAAGAACTAAAGAA
>DASPRR010000428.1:0-8726 GCA_035624375.1 Thermodesulfobacteriota bacterium
ACGGTTTTACATCAAATTACTGCTGTACCTAGTGTGGCGTCCCCATAAATTCAGTGAATAAATTTATCAGGAAGGGGGGGGTTCTTCGCCCCGCTCCCTGCTCGGGGGCAAAATTATGCAGCTTATTTCTGAGACGCGACACTAGCGCTAATAACCTTTTTGCTATACGTTAGGCTCCATGCCCTTTGCAGTTGTCACCGGATACCCCTTCGCTTTCCATTCCTTGAACCCGCCCTCGAGCGGGCGTACTCGGAGGATTCCTCTTTGGCGTAACTGCAGCGCCGCCCGGGCGCTGGAGGCCTCCTCGGGTCAACCGCAGTAAAGGATGACTTCCTTGTCCTTCAGTCGGGAGTAGTCCTCTTCCCTCCATCGCTCCAAGGGAGCGTAGACAGCTCCCCGAATCACCCGGGGGTCCGCATGAAACTCCATGGGGTGTCGCACGTCGAAGATCGCCAGGTCCTCCCCCCGGTCTATCTTTTCCTTCAGCTCCTCGGACCCGATCCGCGCCATCTGTATCTGGTGCAGAAATTTGCGGCGCTGAAAATATTTCCAGCCTATGAAGGCGGCCAGCCCCCCCAGTAAAAGGAACCCAAAGAGGGAACCCATCTTCAAGAGCGACCCGAGGAGAGCTTCGATCTCGTAGCTGAAGGCATACCCGGCGCCGATCAGGGCCCCGACCCAGATACCCGCCCCTAAAGTGTCGTAAATAAGAAAAGACCCCAGGGGCATCCGCACGATCCCAGCCAGGGGAGGGGCGATGGTGTTGAGGCCGGGGATGAATTTCGCCACCAGGAGCGAGCGGGCCCCGTAGCGGGAAAAAAAGGACGCCGTGTTGCGCACACAGGAGTCCGGATTCAGGGAGACCCGGCAGAGCAAGGACAGTACCGATTCTCCCCTGGACCTGCCGATCCAGTACCAAATCAGATTACTCCCCAGCGCCGCGGTGACCCCGAGAAAAAACGACGGCAGGAAAATTATCCATCCCTGTCCCGCCAGAACTCCTGCCGCCAAAAGCATGGGGGAGGACGGCACAGGTACGCCGACCTGATCGGCTAGCACGAAGAGAAACACCAGGGAATAGCCGTGCTGGGTGACGAACTGAATTACTTCATTCATGGCGAGAACAGCCCATCTACCCCTCTTCCTCCCTGGGCCCGAAGAAACCGACCCCCTGCTGGGAGTCCACGTCCAGGTAGAGCTGAAGATAATCCCCCCCGCATACTGTAGGGACGTGGATGACCCGGACGACTTTCTCGCAGTTCTTCACTTCGGGGGCCAGCCGGCCTAGAAGGTTTTCACTGTTCAGCAAAAACGGTTCGTTCAAGACCACTCCGGGGTCATCCGGGAAGAGGGGGACGATCACGATGTCGGCTTCCACCAGGTCCTGGAAGAAGTGGGTTCCGTAGGAGACCTCCGGCTTGTAGCCTTCCTTGGCGAAGGCCACCTCCACCAGGAGCTTGGCCTTGTTGATGTTGGCATAGGTGACCTTGACCCCCAGGTTGATATCGTTGCTCCCCCAGCGGCCGGGCCCCATCAGGGCGTAGCGCTTTTCGGCCAGCTCCTTGTTGAGCACGTTCACCACCCCGGCAATCTCCATCTTTTCCTGAAAGGTGGGCAGAAGGTCGTAGGCCCGGGGGTTTACGTAAACGATGTATTCCATGTTAGGCACGACGCTGTTGGAAAGCCCCGCCTGGGTGGCAAAGAGAACCTTATCCTGGGGAATTTTTTCGGGGATTTTCACCCGCTCTATTTCCTTCCGGGTGGAAAGGGAACGGCACTGAAGCATGTAGAATTTGTTCTCATCCCAGGCGAACTCGATATCCACGGGTCGGCCGTAGGCCGATTCGATTTGGGAGAGAATCCTTTTGGCCAGTCCAACAAAAGGGGTCTTTTCCAGAAAATTCTCGAAGGTGAGACAAGATTCCCCCCCGCTCAGGTCCTGGGTCTTGAACATGGGGGGGGCGAGGTGCCCGTCCCGATCGACCGAAACGGCGTAGAAGAAGTCGGGATGGGGAGTCTTATCTTTCAATGTTCGGAAATCAACCGTCTCCATCTGTCCGGTCTTCAGGTTGAGCACATCCACCTGCCTTTGGGAATATTTCTTAATCTGCGCAGCGGTGACCTCGGGACGCAGCCGGGGATGGCTGAAGGGGACCATCCGGGGGTAGTCCGAACCCACCCGGTCCACGGCCCGCGTTCCCAGCCCGAGAACCAGCCGCCCCAGCCCTTCTTCCTTTTTAATCTTGGGGTTCCAGGCATAGACGTTGCGGGAGAAGAGGACCCCCGAGACAAAGGGGAAAAAATAATCGCCCCACCTGCGACCCACCACCTTCTGCACCACCATGGCCATTCGTTCGTCAAAGTCCAGGAGTCCGTGGTCCATGCGGTAGAGAATGGGGTCGGGCCCGAAGGTGCTGGTGAAGACCCGCTTCAGCCCGCGGATGAAATGGGTCAGCCGGGTCTCCAGGTTGCCCTGGTTGGTTAGGAAGACGGAGAGGTACTTACCGGAGAAAGCCAGGCCGAAGCTGTCTTCCAGGAGGCTCGAGGACCGGATGATGATGGGATGCTCCCCGATCTCCTCCAGGATCTTGCGAAAATCGTCGATCACCTCGGGGGCAAAAGTGGCATACTTGAACTTTTCTTCCACATGGAGGAATTCCTTCTCGATCTCCTCCCGGTCCTTGTATTTAAAGGTGTGAAAGAGGTACAGATTGTTCCGGTCCAGGAATTCGGAGAAAACCCCCGAGTTCAGGTACCAGGTTTCGGGAATCCGCACGGATTCTTCCAGCTCGGGATCGTGTTTCTCCAGAAGGGGCAGGAGGATTTTGTAGGCCAGGATCATTCCCGCTGCTTTCCCCCCCAACCGTCCGGGCCGACGGCGGCTCCACAGAGCCCGTTGCAGAATGAGCTCCATATCCCGGATGGTAATGTGATTCTTGGCCAGGCTGATGAAGGGGAGCTGGTTGGAGATGAACCGGCTGATGAGGGCCACCCGGATTCCGATGGCCTCTTCCGGCGAGATGTACACCTCCCCCATGGGGATCTCGCAGAATTCCCTCAAGGCCTTGTAGACTTCCATGGAGGTTGCCTGGTCGCGGTTGACCACCATGCTGAGGGTCTGCGCTTTGTCCCTCTTCCGGGCCAGGTTGATGTAGCTCTCGATATCCGCCGCGGTGAAGGAGTTGGCAAAATAGGCGTCGGTCAAAGCTTCCACGTAATCCTGCCGGTTTTCCTCGGTGTCGGGCAGGCCGTCGGCCTTCAGATGATTCAGAGCCTTCTGAAAGAGGGTTTCCCGGTTGATGACTCCCCTCTGCTCCAGAATCTCCATGAAGGTAATGTCCATCAGCCCCGACAGATGGGGATATTGGTTCTTCTTCCGGATCAGGCGGTAAATTTTGAAGATATCCCAGCCGTCGTTCATTCGAATCTCCTTGGGGCAGGAGAATTCATAACCGAATCATCTTATGCCTTTTAACTCTGATTCAAGCACCAAGTACCAAATTCCAATGACCCAATTTCCCAAACTCATTTCCTATGTCCATTCTCCGGTTTGAAATTTTGAATATTTGGATTTTACTGTTTATTTGGGTTTTGGTGATTGGTGCTTGGGATTTCTCTTTTACACCCATCCTCGCAATTTGCACGCCTCCGCTACCCTTGCCACGGAAACCAGGTAGGCAGCCTGGCGCATGTTGACCTTTTCGCGCTGGTACATCTGGTAGACTCCGTGGAAGGCCCGGGTCATCTTTTCATCCAGACGCCGGTGAACCTCGTCCAGGGGCCAGTAGAAATTGTACGCATTCTGAACCTGTTCGAAGTACGAGACGGTCACCCCTCCCGCGTTGGCCAGGAAGTCAGGGATGACAAAGATGTTATTGGCATAGAGGATTTCGTCCGCTTCTGGGGTGGTGGGTCCGTTGGCCAACTCGCAGGAGACCCGGCATTTGATCTTCGAAGCATTCGAATCGGTGATCACGTTCTCCAGAGCGGAGGGGAATAGGACCGTCACGTCCATCTCCAGGAGTTGCTCATTGGTGATGGCCTGCGATCCCGGAAATCCCTGAAGGCTTCCCTTTTTCAGCTTATGATCGATTACCTGCTTGGGGTCTATTCCATTGGGGTTATAGATCCCTCCCTTGGAATCGGAGACAGCCACGAGTTTCAACCCCAGAATCTCATGGGCCAGGAGGGCGGCGAACTGCCCCGCGTTGCCGAATCCCTGGATGGCCATGGTCTTGCCCTTCAGGTCGATGCCCAGGACTTTGCCAGCTTCGCGGAGGGCGTATACTCCCCCCCGGGCGGTGGCATCCCCCCGGCCTTCCGAACCTCCCAGGGGGATGGGCTTACCGGTGATGACCCCGGGGTGGTGCTCTCCCACCAGGACCTCATATTCATCCATCATCCAGGCCATGATTTGAGGAGTCGTGTATACATCGGGGGCCGGAACATCTTTGAAGACGGAGAGGATACGCGCTACCGCTCGCATGTAGGCCCGGGCCAGGCGCTGCTTTTCCCGCTCGGACATCTCCTTGGGATTGCAGGTAACGCCCCCCTTCCCTCCGCCCAGGGGTATGTCCACCACCGCAGTCTTCCAGGTCATCCAGGCGGCCAGGGCCCGCACCGTGTCGATGGTCTCTTCGGGATGCCACCGAAGGCCGCCCTTCGTCGGGCCCCGGGCGGAGTTATACTGGACGCGGTAGCCGTGAAAAACCCGGACCTTCCCGTCGTCCATTTCCACCGGTAGAGTAAATTTGAACTCTATTTGAGGCCAGCGGAGCAGCTCGTGCGTCGCCGGGTCGAGACCCAATCGGGCCGCGGCCACATCCAGTTGCGCCTGGGCAATCTTAAAAGGATTAAATTCCGGCATGGAAAATCCTCCCTTTCCTTTTCAGTTCCCGCCCTGGAAAGCGACGTCGACCTGACTGTCGGCATCGCATTCCCTTGAGATCAGTATAAATTCCTCCCCGGTTATTTTCAATAGAATCTGATCCCTTGACTTCTGAGATTCCCTGTTTAGGGCCCGTAAGCCCAGAGGAAATCTCGCAGACAGAATCGGCGGGACTGGGTTCTCTTACAGAGGATATCCTGACATCCTCAAAGAAGGGCGGGAATCCACTGAAGTCGCCAACAGGGCTGAAGAAAAACTGCCCGCCCCGACCGATGGAATTGTTGGCGCCTCATTATGTCTGCGAGATTTCCTCTGGGCTTTCGGGCCGGGCTGGGTAGATTGAATGGTCTCATCCTGAAAGCGGGGAAGGGGCGATGAATTCTCGGCACCGGCACAGAATTGGAAGCATTTCGAAAATATCTTCTACCGGGGAAAAAACAGGAATGGAATGCTTCTCCAGGTAATCTCTCGCCGCGTCGAAGGCCGGTTTGTCTCCGGTAAAGCTCACATAGACCGGCTTCTGGGGGTATCTCGCAGAAAGTTCGGGAAGAAACCGGTGGGCTTCTGCCGGGGTGCGGGGAGAAGCAAGGAGAATGGCCACGACCGCGTCCACTCCCTCATCCTCGAGGAGAATCTCCGTGACCTTGCGGTAGGCCTCCACCGGACCCAGGATGGGAGTGATGGCCGACATGTCCACAGGGTTGGAGACGGTCACCCAGGAGGCACTGATCTCCCTGAGCTTTTTCAGGCTGGCTTCCGAGTGGTGGGCGATCTCAAGGCCCGCGGATTCGCAGGCATCGGCCACCACAACCCCCAGCGCTCCCGAAGGGGCAAGAGAAGAAACTCTTCTTCCCGGGGGAAGAGCCTGGAAGGCGATTCCCTTGGCCACATTGACCAGGTCGGCGTACCGCCTCACCCGGGCGATGCCCGCCTGTTGGAAAGCCCCATCAAGGATGGAATCGTTCCCGGCCAGAGAAGCGGTGTGGGAAAAGGCCCTCTCCGCTCCCGCTTTTGTCCGCCCTCCTTTGAGAATAATGACCGGCTTTTTCCGGGTCACCCTCTTGGCCACTTCCAGGAATCGGCGGGGGTCACGAAACCCTTCCACGTACATCAAGACAGCCTTGGTCTCCGGGTCCTTTCCCAGGTATTCCAGAACCTCCGAGTCCTCAATATCGATCTTGTTCCCCAGTCCCGCTACCCGGGCCACGCCGAAGTTCTCTGCCGTGTTGATCCACCGCATGGTATGGGTGGCGAAGTTCCCGGTCTGGGCGATGTAGCTGATAGGCCCCCGCCGCACTTTTCCCAAGGGGAAAAAGGTGGTGGTCAGCTTGGCAGGGGTGCTGGTCAGGCCGCTGGTGTTGGGGCCGATGATCCGCATCCCGGCCGCCCGGGCCACTTTAAGGATCTCCTCCTGCAGGCCGGCCCCCTGCTCGTCCACCTCCGCATATCCTCCGGAGGCAATGACCGCGGCAGGGACCTTTTTCTCGGCGCATTCCTTGAGAGGCTCCAGCGTCTTTTCCGCTGGGACGATGAATACCGCCAGGTCCACCGCCTCCGGGACCTCCCTCACCGAACGATAGGATGGAAATCCCAGAATTTCTTCCCCTCCGGGGTTGATGGGAAAGACCTTACCCTGATAACCGTTGGCCAGCATGTTGACCAAGATTTCATTCCCCGCTTTCCCCGGGGTTTTCGAAGCACCGATGACCGCCACGCTGCGCGGCTCGAAGAAGTAGCGGAATACGTCGGACATGACGATCTCCTGTTCAGTTCAGGCTTATTGGGGCGATCATCCAAGAGGCGTGCGGGGTCGCCCGTGCGGAGTTCGGACTCCTATACCTTGGTAGAAAAGCCGTGATTGTCTAGAAGCAAGGACCGGAGATATCTCCAAGTGAAAACCCGACTAGCTTATTCGAATTGGATACTTTCCGTACTTTTGAATGGCCCGGCTCATGGCCAGGACGCAATCCGGCTTGAGGTAGGAAGCCAGGGAATTTCCGCTGCTGATCATGTAACCTCCCCCCGGGGCCAGGTCGCGGATTAATTCTCTCACTTCCCGATCCGTCTCCTCCGGTGTTCCCATCCCCAGGATGTTGAGGTCCACATTTCCGATCACGCAGACCCGATCTCCGTACCTCCGCTTGACCTCCCGGATGTCCATAGCGCCCTTCTGGTTGGGATGGGTCGCGGCCACGCCCAGGTCCACGAGGATGTCCATGGATTCCATGATATTCCCGTCGCTGTGAAGGAACCAGGGGATGGTGCATTTATTCAGGACACGCCGGTAGCGGGGGGCAATGATTTCCCGGAAGATGGCCGGGGAGAAAAACATGCCCGTATTGTAAGCGTAGTCATCGGTAGTCCAGAAAATGTCGTAGCCGATCTGGCACATTCTCTCCACTACCACAGTCATCCAGTCGAAATAGAGGTCCAGGATCTTCTCCACCAGCGGGCGGTCGGTGTAGAGGGACACGAGGAAATTCTCCGTGCCCATGCTCAGGACCGTCTGAAAAAAGCCGATGCGGGTGGCAAAGACCAGCGCATAATCGCCTTTGTTCTTCGCGAAGTGCTCCGCCTCGCGGTAGAATTCCTCTTTGGTGGGGTCGGGCAGTTTGATCTTTTCCAGGTCCGCCTCGGACTTGATCATTCCTTCCCCCATGAAGCCCCGGCCTTCCTGGCCCACCCCTTGATGGGCGAAGGTCGGGGCCCGCAGAAGGTACCAGATGCAGTCAAAGCCCAGGAAGGCGGCCAGGGCTTTGGATTCCTCCACGGTGTAGGGGTTCTTGGCCAGGCTCCCCCCGGCAGCGGTCTTGGTTGCCGGCCATCCCATGAGCCCCTCCGCCAGGGCGCGGTCGATACCAAGCTCGCAGAAGGGGACCCGGTCGGGTTCCTGCCGCTTCAGAGCCGCCATGATTCTCTCTCTGGGAGTCATTTCCATTGATCCCTCGCTGTGGATCAGCTCCAAGGGCGGAAAAAATCCTGGAACTGTTTCGCTTCTTCGGGCTTCTCGATCACGATCTGAAGGTAAAGGCTGCGGGGAGAAAGCTCCTTGCGAAGCAGTTCCAGGTCCGCCAGGTCCAACTTCCCCCGAATGATGAGTTTCTTCCCCCTTGACTGGACCATTTTGAAAAGAGGGAGCATGCGGGGCACTCCCCATCCCCCCTGGTCTTTGTTGATCTCGAAGGACTTCTGTGGCTCGATGTCCACAAACCGGTCCAGCAAATGAAGCGAAGAGGAATGGAGGTGGATGACGTCATAAGGGAAGGCGGAGGCGATCCGCCGGTCTTCTTCTTGGAGGAATTCTACATAAAGGGCGGGGGAGAAGAGGGCCGACGCATCCTCCTGCATTCGGACGATCCCGTCAGGAGCCCAGAGGGTAAATTGTTCCACTATATAGCCCCCATAGAACGGTTTCGTGACGGCCAGCTGGTCCTTCACCAGGCCGATGAAAAAGTCCGTGCAGGACCTGGCCAGGCGCTGAAATTCCTGCGGATGATCGTAGAGATCAAAAATCATCTGCTGCGTGCCCCGCAGCGCAGCCACCATGTCCGAGGTTCCCCGGAGGATGGGCTGCCCCACCGGGTATCGATCCCCGTATCGATCCTGCAGAGCGGAAACGAACTCCAAATATTTTTTCCTCCAGGGGTTATCCCTCGAGAGATTGAGCTTGCCCGTGTCCCGATAGTCAAAGCCCCCCTCTTTGGCCCAGATGGACTCGTTGCCCACCTGGGCCCGGATCCCCAGCATGGCCTCCAGCCAGGGAAAGGCTGGGATGGGGGCTACTGAATGGATGACATCGTCTTCGATTTCCTCGAAGGAGGACACGATGCGGTCATAG
>DASPRR010000431.1:0-7200 GCA_035624375.1 Thermodesulfobacteriota bacterium
CCGGTTTGGGCCGCTTTCATACTCTCCCTGCTCAAACCAGCGATGCAGTAATGCATAGCCTCGGCCATTTTCGTCATGACCTTGGTGTAAGCTGAAGCTTGCGGAGATTGGCTCATTTGCCTCAGCTGATTGATAGCGAGCAACGCCTTTTCCCGATTCCCCCCGTAAAGATGATAGTAGGCGAGGAAGAAAAGGGACTGAATTCTCATGTTGACCACAGTTTGGTCTTGGGCCAGGCGCAGGGCTCTCTCGGCCCAAGCCTCAAATTCGGGATGATTGGGCTGGCGGAGGGCGAGCGCCGCAACAACCGCTGAGGCGACTCGGGCCTCGATTTCCGCAGAAGGGAAAACCGGGTAATCCCGTCGGATTTCTTCCAGCTCCTGGAGGTGGCGGTCGAGGGCACTAAACGGTTCAAACCCATACCCCAGATTGATATCATCCATCATACCCGACCAGGCCATAAAAAGGCCGGCGGCGTCCCTTTCTTTTCTCATTTGCCGGTAGGCCTGCTCAAAGTGAGGCCGGCTCCGGGCTGGGTCGGCAAACATACAGCAGGACCCCATCCAGTAGGTAAGCCAGGGGCGGGCTTCGACCAATCCAGGAGGGAGGCTTCGCAGCCATCCCTCCAAAACCGAATACCTGCCCTGGGCATGAATCACGGGGGCATGTTTGAGGATCAAGCGGACTAGGCTTTCCCAATCCCCGATTTTCTGTAGGAGGCGAACCGCGCTCTCCACCTGCCCGTGCTCCTCCAGAATCTCAGCCGCTTGGCCTATAAAGAAGCGGAGGTTCTCTTCGGAGAAGGTTTTTTCACCCTGAGAGAGGAGAAATTCCCGAAATAGAGGATGGTAGCCGTAAATGGGCTCCTCAAGGATTCGTTTCTCCATAAAATAGTTCCCCCGGTTCAGCCGGGCGAGCGTCCGCCCAGCCTGAGGCTGTCCGGTAAGCCTTTCAGCCATGCTTTCAGTCATCTGGGGGAGAAGGGCTGTCTTCAGCAGAAAATCTCGGGTTTCCGGATCCAGGGGATTCAAGATTTCATTTGAAAAATAGTCGAAGATCTCTTCCCGAACCAATTTCCCGAGCTGCTTGAAATCTATCTTTTCGCGCTTCAATCGCTCCAGAAGGAGAATCAACCCGGCTGCCCATCCATCTGCTGTACTGTGAAGCTGATGAAGGCTCTTTGGGGGTAATTTCTCCGGGAATCGCACGGCGGCGATCCCTGTGGATTCCTCCAGCGTAAGACGAAGCTCACCCCATGGGAGAAAAGCCATCTGATGATTCGCTCCTAGGCGGACCAATCCCGCAGGGGGATCCTGGCGGCTGATCAGGAAAATGTTGATGCCGTCCGGAGTGTTGGATAGGCCTTGAAGAATGATGTCATGGAACGATGCTTCGGACGGCACCTCCTGGTAATTGTCGAAGACAAGAATAGCGGGGCGCCTCAGCCTCTGGTAGAGATTTTCGAAATACCGCAGCGTAAAAGTTGATAATCCTTGGAGATATTCTGGAGTGAGTAGAGGAAGCGGCGTCTTCACCCGAGGGGAAGCCTTCCTGGCAGCCAGGGCCAGATAATAGAAAAAAGTAGCTGCATCCCCATCTCCTCTGTCGAGCCGGTACCACAAACAGGGGAGCCGCCGGGTTTCGATGTAGCTCGAGGCCAAAGTGGTCTTGCCGCACCCCGCAGGCCCGGAGATCCAGATCACCGGTTGCTGGCGCAGGCGATCCAAGAGGTCAAAGGGCCGCTCCCGCAGGAACACCCGGGTGAGAACGGGACGGGCTAATTTGGCCAGCGAGGAGGTTTTTGAGACCATGGGGTATTAGAAAATTTCCCCAGGCTTCAAGCCGCCTTCCAGTCCTGGGCCTGTTCGAAGGCGTAAGCGGCACGGTAGATAGTCGGCTCGGCGTGACATCGGCCGACCAGCATCATTCCCACGGGCAAGCCGTCGCTCATTCCGCAGGGAACATTCATAGCTGGATGATGGGTCAGGTTAAAAGGCAGGGTGTTGGCCACCATATCTACGCTGCGTTCGGCCCGCTCTTCCAGGCTGGCTTCCGGGCCAGGGAGCTTCGAGGCTTTTATAGGGGTTGTGGGCATGAGCAGCAGGTCATAGGAATTCAAGATGGTGTCATAAGCCCTGGTCAGTGAAGGTATCAGGTTGCATGCCTTTCCATAGTATCGGTGGCCGAAATCTTTTCGCATACAACTTTCTAGCATGAACAGAGCTTTCAAGAGGGGAGGCATGGGGTCGAGATGCTGGGCCCAGCCCCGATGATAATCCATCAGGCTGGTAGCGTAGACGTCGGGGCGGCCGATCCCCACGCTATCGCCCGCGGCCCAGGTGTGTAGAGCGCCCTCTACCGCAATCGGGGTGAAGATAGCGCCTGCCATCAGGTGCATGGGAACAGAAACCTCATCGACCAGCGCGCCCATCTTTTTAAAGAGCTGGGCTGCCGTTCGAACCTTAGCATCTACATCTGCTTCAGAATTAGGATGACCGAATCCCTCCCTCAGAACACCGATTCGCAACTCGGCGACGCCTCCTTCGAGCATTTGACTGTAGGGATGCGTGACTACCTTCATCTGCCTTGAGTCGTGGCCGTCGGGTCCGGCAATCGCCTCCAGCAGCAAAGCATTGTCACGAACACTGCGGGTCATCGGCCCGACATGGTCGATCTGCGGATCAAGCGATAGAATTCCTGTATAAGGCACCAGCCCATGGGTGGGTTTCATGCCGTAAATTCCGCAGAATGACGAGGGGATCCGAATCGAACCGCCCTGGTCACAGCCAATCGCCATATCCACATCGCCGATGGCCACTACCACTGCACATCCGGACGACGATCCACCTGCCGAGTAACCCATCTTGAAGGGATTATGCACGGGCCCTAAGGCGCTTGTGAAACTGCTTGCCGCCATGCAAAACCACTCACAATGAACCTTGCCTGCGATCTCGCCCCCCGCTTCCAGGATTCGCGTGACGACGGTGGCATCTCGATCACAAACATACCCCTGCAAAGTTGACGCTCCGTTCATCATGGGTGCACCAGTCAACATGATGTTATCTTTGAGAGCGACGGTTTTTCCTTTCAGCGGTCCTTTGGTGGCGCCTTTGATGGAGGTCCTGTAGTACCAAGCGTTGTACTTATTCGCTTCACCTTCCGGTCGGTATCCCGGCGCGCGGGGATATATCGGCGTAGGAGGGGAATCGGGGATGGCGTCCAGAGCCTTGTACGCACTTACCCATGGGGTGAGAATTCTGCAGTAAGATTCAGCCTCATGACCGGAAATTATGAGACCTAAATCCGCGGCGGCTCTTATCAACTTGTCTGGAGTGAAATCTTGAATGGGCATCTGAATTCCCTCCGAGCTGGGCGAACTCTTGGGAGAACTGAAGAAGAAACCTTGGGTTGAAACCTAAGGTATTATTATGCTTTACCGGGCCGGGCAGCCCTACGAATGGAATGGAACCCTC
Source organism: Thermodesulfobacteriota bacterium (assembly GCA_035624375.1). GTDB lineage: Bacteria > Desulfobacterota > SM23-61 > SM23-61 > SM23-61 > SM23-61. The sequence continues at coordinate 3,474 of DASPRR010000431.1, forward strand.
GCCTGAGTTGAGCGGCACGCCCAGACAATCACCAGTTCTCAGCTGAGCCGTATCTAACCGCGGTCATTCATTTTATCGATTGGAATTTTACCGGAACAGCTGCAGGGTGTCAATAAACAGCCACCGCCTCAGCTGAAAGTTCTGGACCCAGGCATTCGCCGGGGTGAGGCTTCAAGAGACTTTTTTCGAAATCATCAATTTTAGCCGAAAACAATGTGATAGCCGTCCACACCTGAATCATAATAATTTTTCACTGTTTTTCTCAAGGCGAACCCGCATTTCAGGAAAAAGGGAAGTTTCTCCTTTCGGGTGATGGCGGTCAATTTCTTTGCCATCTTCTTGACTTCTTCCAGGACCGCCGTTCCAATTCCTTTACCCTGATATTCAGGTAAGAGGCTGAAATCGACAATGTATCGGGTGCCTTTGGGCCTCCCCTCCAGGATGACATCCCCGGCGTAATTGCCATCCACTTCCACCCGATAAACCGCGCAAGTGGCCAGCACCATCTCCCACGTTCCCCGGTCCCAGATCAAGTAGGATTCGTGATAGATGGCAAACTGATGGTGGAAGTAAAAATCGGGGCTGGGATCGGAGTCTTCCCGCAGGCTGACAATCATTGAAGCGACGCGGTTGATCGGAGGAGGGAAAGAGGGTCAACCCTCGCTCCATTGAGGATAATTCCCCAGTGAAGGTGAGGGCCGGTGGACCTCCCTGTAGACCCCACCCGGCCCAGTTGGGCCCCCTTAGGGATGCGATCTCCTTCCTGGACCCTCACCTCCGAGAGGTGGAAATACATGGAGTAGAGGCCCCATCCATGGTCCAGAATGACTGATTTCCCGGTGAAGAAAAGCTCGTCGACCAGGGCAACCCTTCCACTGTTGCTGGCCCATACAGGAGTTCCCTCCTCAGCCCGCAGGTCAACGCCGGTATGGGAACTCTTGGGCTGCCCGTTGATGATCCTACGCGTTCCAAAAGCCCCGGACAGTTCTCCCTCCACCGGACGGATAAAAGCACCCTTCCAGGTCTTTTCATTCCAGAACTTCTGGAATAATTCCTTCAGCCGTTTTGACTCCTGGTTCACCCGCTCGAGGGTTTGGGGGTCCAAATCCACCATAGACCGCGGTAGAGTTAATTTCTGCACTCCGAAATCGGCCTTCTCCACTTTGATCGAAAAAGTCTTCGAATCAACCTGGCCGTTCGCGTCCGTGGTCATGAATCGGATGCTGTACTTTTCCGGCTTGGCCTGCAGATCGACTCCGAGGAGGCCCTCAAAGGTTTGATACTGATCCTCCGATCCCAGGGGATATCGCCTTCCCTGAAACTCTCCATGGACGGACTTGAGCGATCCAGGACCCCAGGCTTTCAGGAGGCACACCTCTCCCTGTTTGACCGACCTCGGGAGAACCTCAACCTGAAGAGGAGTTTCCCCTCCAACAGCTTTCTCCGGCGATACAAAAAAAGGGGCCGCCAAAAAAAGAAGGAGAAGGATCAGAATCATTTTTCTTTTTCCCAAAGGGTAAACAGTTGATCGTACTGTCCGGGGAAGACTACTTCGTAATCCAGGTGAATGCGGACCGGGTAACGGAGGCCGGCTTCATGGGTCCTGGCCAATCCTTCCCTCAACTGATCCACCTTTTCGGGCGTGCAGGTGAAGGTGAAAGCCATCTCGTCGTCCTTCGCTTGGGCCAGCCGCCTGGAGCCGTGACCCGGAAGCACCATGTAAAATCCCGGATTCTGGATAGGAGTCACGATGAGATCGGCGCAGGATAGGCGGCCGTCTGTAGAGTAACTGATCCGGCCTCCCTCGCGGTAGAGTGCGGCGTGAATGAGGCGCATGATCTGGGCCGAATTCCCGGAAAGGAAAATGGCATCGGGATCGAAGTTGCAAGTCGTGAGCGACGAGAACAGAACGGCGTCGTAGGTGCCGTGGAGAAACATGGGCACCAAGGCTTCGCTCCGCGCCCCTGCCTCCAGCGTTTTGCTGTACCGGTCGATACACAGGTGTCCTTCAGTGAAGTAGGGAATGGGAGGTTTAAAACCCATGGCCAGGACGCTGGGCGCGCAGCGCATATCCTCGTATCTCATGCACACCGTCTCCTCGTGCCGTTTGGCGATGGTCCAGGCCTGGCAGAGGACCATCCTTTTCTTGAAATCTTTGAGGGGGAATTTGGCCGGTACCGGCGGTTTCTCACCCTTCCGGAGCATCTTCACCGCTACCGGATTGGATTGCAGTTTTAAGTAGGTATTGAGGTCCTGCAGGAGTACATCAAACTTGCTCATTTCGGTAGCCTCCTTGGCAAACCAGAGTGTCAGCGGAAATTGTGCCTATATGTAGGAATCGCCCCTATACCATTGCCGGGAATGCCGCTTTCAAACTTGTTTCCCGGATCAAGGAAGGATTAATAGTGCAATTATTGGGCAAAAGGAGATAATTGTCAATTCTTCGGATGGACCATTCTTCCTTGCCCACCTCCAGTTTTTCGTGCTTGTTGGGGTTCAGGGTGGAGAAATTTGGATCATCAGGCTCGGCGGGTGCTTATCCTTCCATGAAACTCCTCCCAATGTTCCGCCCCCCCTTCTTTCCAGAGATCTTATTTTCGAAGGACTCTTTTTTAAGAACCCGGGGTGGGCAAGACCATTCTTCCCCTTGACCCGGTCTTTTAATCAGTGATACTTTTTAATTAGACATGTCTGCTGCCCGCTTTCTTATCATTTTTCTGATTTTGGGTACTTTCGCCTTCAACACCGGCTGCATTTCCAGTCAGAAGATCGTGGCCGAGAAGGCGCCGGCCCTCTTTCGCGACGTGGCTCAATCCGCCAACCGCCAGTCCGATATCGTCCTTGTCCGCCAAGGAATCCCTTCTTACCTCATGCTTATCGACGGGATTCTCCAAAGCAATTCGGAAAACAGGGACCTTCTCCTCGCTGGAGCCCAAGCCTATGCCGCCTATGCTTCCGTCTTGGACGAGGACGAACAGGACCGGGCGGCTGCCCTGAGCGATCGGGCCAAGCAGTACGCCCTGAAAGCCTTGGATTTGACACCGCCCTTCAAAGACGCCCTGGGAAAGCCGCTGGAAGTCTTCCAGGAACGTTTGGGGAAGACGGATCAAAAGCAGGTTCCCACCCTCTTCTGGGTCGGCAATATCTGGGCCGGCTGGATCGCCAGCAACGAGGGGGCCGCGGCAATGGCCGACTTGCCCTGGGTGGAAGCCCTGATGGAAAGAGTCCTGCAACTGGACCCCGGGTTTTATTACGGAGGACCGCATCTCTTCAAGGCAATCCTCCTCTCCGCCAGGCCGGAGCAGTTCGGCGGAAATCTGAAGAAGGCCCAGGTCCATTTCCAGAAAGCCTTGGATTACGGCCAGGGCAAATTTCTCACAACCGAAGTGTACTACGCCGAGTACTATGCGCGGCAGACCCTCAACCGCGACCTTTTCGTCTCCACCCTGAAACGGGTGCTGGAAACCCCCGCCCAGGTGGAGCCGGACCTGACTCTTGCGAACACCCTGGCCCAGCGGAAGGCCAAAAAGCTCCTGGCCCGGGTGGATGAATTTTTCTAGGTTGTTAAGAACGGGGGTGAAATGGGAATAAGCAGACTTCTCGGTGTTGCCATCCTTGGCCTGATCCTTTTCCTGTTCCTGGCCGGCGTGGGAATAGCCGCTCCAGCCGAGCAAGTGATTTTGAAGATGGGGACCCTGGCTCCGGAGGGAACGGCCTGGGTCAAGGC
>DASPRR010000447.1:0-11155 GCA_035624375.1 Thermodesulfobacteriota bacterium
GACCTACAGGAACGGTGCGTGGTTCCTCGACTTGAACGGCAATGGAGTCTGGGATGGCTGCGGGACCGACGCCTACATTGCTTCCTTTGGTCTGCCGACCGACATTCCGGTGACCGGCGACTGGCCCGGTTCCGGCACCACTAAGATCGGGACCTACAGGAACGGTGCGTGGTTCCTCGACTTGAACGGCAATGGAGTCTGGGATGGCTGTGGGGTTGACTTATGTATTCCTTCTTTTGGAGGTTTTCCAGGTGACCTTCCGATCACTGGAAAGCCAGGAAGGTGAGCGCGGAATCCTGGCAAGGAAGGGAGATAGAACGATGGCCGGCAATGAGAGGCTGATCAAGATTTTCGAACACGCCCTTCAACAGGAGTTTACGGGGAGAGACTTCTTCAAGAACTCCCTTCAAAGGATGGGATGGGGGTCCGCGGTGACCGCCTTTCAGCGTCTCATCCAAGAAGAGGAGAAACACATTGAAATGATCGAGAAGATCCTTTCCGGCCTCAGGAAAGGATCCTCCGTGGACCTCCCCTCCCCAAAAGGCCCCGAGGAGGCAGTCAGTCCTTTTGAGGAGAGGGCCAAGAAAGAGTTCCTGGCCCAATGCCTGGAGGGCTCCATGGTCCCCGAGGTTACGATCTTCAACACCGCCTGGCTCATCGAGAAAGACCTGAGCGAATTCTACGAAAAGATGGCCCGCCAGACGGAAGGGAAAGCCAGGGAAGCTCTGATGTATCTTTCACGCTGGGAGCAAGCGCACGAAAAGCTGTTCCGCGAATTCCGCGATCAATTCGCCGAGATGTACTCCAAGATTCCATGGGGAGGGTAATGACCCTGCCCCTAATCCCCTTGGGCTTTCCAAGAGGCTTTTTCCCCGCATCGAAAGCACCGGTTTAAGATAAGAGGGTCTTCTCCCAATCGAGTCTGTTGAAAGAGAACCGAAAATGTTCTATCGCTCAGGCCCAGGGGGTGTGTCCCATCCATGGCAGGACAGCATTGGCGGGAAAAACGCCGGATTCCGGAGCGGTTGCCCGGGTTTCGCAAGGCACCTGTCTCCGACCCCCTTGGGGAAAACCGAATCGTGGACCTAATCGGTCCGACCTAAGTATGTTCCGACGCGAACCCATGAAAGAACCACCGCCTCATGATGTCCTGCCATGGATGGGATGCACCCCGTGGGCCCGGGCCAATCCCCTCCCGGCAGGACTATCCCGGCCCGAATGATGAGGTCTCCCGAACTTTCTCCCGGTCCCGTATGGGAAATTACCCCCGCGCCCTTTCACCCGCCATTTAACCGAAAACCTTCATAGACTGCATCGATAATCTTTCCCGGCTGATGGGCATCCCCGATTGTATGGACTTCCTTGACTTTCCTCTGAAGGCTCTTTTTCAGGTCCCCCGCGGGCACTGACCCCAAAGCCAGAACGACGATATCCCCCTTGATCCTTTCTCCCTTTCCCGCTGAATTCCTCAGGAAAAATTCCCCGTCGCTGATTTTCTCCGCCTTTCTGCCTGCCAGAATTTTTATCCGGGCTTCCTTCATTCTGAACAGAATATCGGCCTGGGTGATGAAATCCGTATCCTGCGCGGCTCCTTCCAGCATCTCAACGACGATAACCTTGTTGCCCCGGGCAGCCAAGTAGAGGGCGGTCCCGCACCCCACCATTCCGCCCCCCAGGATTAAAACGACCTTATCCCGTACTATCTTTTTCCCTCCGAGGATGTCCCAGGCCGTGCATACCTGCGGGCTTTCGACTCCCGGCAGGTCCGGAAACAACGGAACGGAACCCGTGGCCAGAATTACGTCGTCGGGCTTCTCACGCGCGATCTTCTCAGGAGTTGCTGTGATTCCCAGGAGAACCTTAATTTTCTCCTGCCGGATTTGATTCCGAAGATAATCGCTGAACCAGGAAATTTTCTCTCTGCCCGGCGGCGCGGCCGCCAGCCAAAGCTGGCCTCCCAGATGATCGCTCTTTTCATACAGCGTAACCCGGTGCCCCCGTCTCTTGGCCGTCAGAGCGGCCATGAGACCTGCCGGCCCGCCGCCGATTACCACCACCTTTTTTTTCTTTTCCGAAGGAAGCCTTTGCAGCCACCCTTCCCGCCCCGTCGCGGGATTCACGGCGCAGCGAATATGCAGATTGCGGAAAGTGCGGCCTCCGATACACTCGTTGCACGAGATGCAGGGAATGATCTCTTTCACCCTTCCCTCCCTGGCCTTCTGCGGCCAATGGGGATCGGCCAGCAGAGCCCTTCCCAGGGCAATGAAGTCGGCCCTCCCCTCCTGCAGGGTTCGTTCGGCGAACTCGGGGCTGCGGATCACCCCGACGCCGATCACCGGGATTTTAACCGCCCTCTTGATGGTCTCCGCCAGGTAGATTTTCCACCCTTCCGGATAGGACATGGGTTCAATGGTCCTGGCCATGGAGTCATAGGTTCCCGCGCTAACGTGCAGGGCGTCGGCACCGGCTTCCTCCAGGATCCTGGCCGCTTTCTTCGAATCCTGGGCGGTTGTTCCTCCCTCTTCGAATTCATCGGCGCTGAAGCGGAAGAGGATGGGATAGCGGGGACCGGTCGCCCGGCGAATCCCTTGGACGATTTCCACCGGAAAGGCCATCCGCTTTTCCAGGCTCCCACCGTAGCGGTCTTTCCGGCGGTTGCTGAGGGGGGAAATGAATTCTCCGATGAGGTACCCGTGGGCTCCATGAAGCTCGATTCCGTCATAGCCGGCGGTCTGAGCGCGCAGGGCCGCAGCGATAAACTTCTTGACCAAATCTTCGATTTCTCCGCAGCTCAGCTCCCGGGGGGTGACCCCGAAAAATCGATTGGGAATCGGGGAGGGAGCCACCGGCTGGACTCCCATGGCGAGCCTCCGGTTCCGGCCCACATGGGCGAGTTGGAGGAAGATCCTGGCCCCATGGGCATGAACGGCCTCCACCAGCTCGTTATGCCCGCCGATGTAGAAGTCCTCATGGATGGTCAGGGTTTTCGGGCTGGCCACCCCGTGAGGAGAGTCAACCCCGGTGATTTCCACGATGATCGTACCAACCCCCCCTTTGGCCCTCTCCGCGTAGTAATCGATCTGCCACGGAGAGACACCCCCGTTTTCATTGGCCAGGCGGGTCCCCATGGGCGGCATGATGAGGCGGTTGCGGACTTCCAGCGGCCCCAAAAAAGCGGGCTCAAAAATCTTAGGAAAGTGAACGGATTTCGGCGCCATGGAAGAAATCCTCCTTGCAGGCTTAGGTTACGACATTATAAAAGCTTTTCTCCCAATAGAGGGGGAAAAAATAGGAACAAAAAAAGCAATTGCCTCTCGCAGAGCCCTCAGGGACCGCAGAGAAGAAGAAATACAGGATTCTAGCCCGGGTTTTAGGATTCCCGACCGCGGCATTGTTCACCAGCATGATATATGCACCCGGGCAGGACCAAATTAACTACTTGATATTGCTTCTAAAGATTCGAAAAAGGATGCCGAAAAAGGGCATAGGGGTGCAATTTTCCCTTTAACTTGTTTTCCAGCTAACTGAGGTCCAATGAATCGCCTTCTGGTCCAACTCTGAATTGAGAAATGGACGCACCAAATTGACCTATGGTTTTGATGATGAAGAGGTAACCAACAGGGGGGGTTGATGAAGACTATTTTCATATTGGTCATTTTCTGTTTTTGCCTCTTTTCCTGGTAGCTATCGCATGTTCCCGCTGCGCGCCCGCATGTTAAATGCCAGAATGGATAGAGGATCGAATTGAAACTGACAAGAAGAAAGGCAAAATTGGTGGAGGCGGTCATTCGGCAATGGGTAGCCGACAAGGCTGTAACTCAAGAAGAAGGCGAAAAGCTTCTTGAGAGTTATGAAATTGCAGGTTTTGATTGGAAACGCCTTGCCAAATATTCCTTTTGGATTTCATTGGTCTGCATTGTCATTGCTGTCGGATCGATACTCGCCGACAGGGCATTGATGGCATTACTTGCCAAGATATTCCATGCCCCTGACATCATTAAGTGCTTGTTTTTGGCCGGCATTGCTGCAGCCCTGTTTAGTGCAGGTCTAAGGAGAAGAAGAAAGAAACCCGAGAAAGTCTTTAGCAACGAGGCCATATTCTCGCTCGGCGTATTCGCCACCGCTGGGGCGCTTGCATTCTTCGGCAAGGCAATTGATACGGGAAGAGGCCATTTCTCGATTCTCGTCCTTCTTGCTGCGATCATATACGCAATACTGGGGCTTTGGTTTCCGTCGAAACTCATCTGGGTCTTTGCTCTTCTTTCGTTGGGGAGCTGGTTTGGTGCTGAAACCGGATATGTGTCGGGGTGGGGAGCTTACTATCTCGGGATGAATTATCCCCTCAGGTTCGTTATCTTCGGTGCAGTTTTGTTGGCCGCAGGCAGCTTGTTTACGGTTAAACTTGGACGGCAGGATTTTGGGAAACCTACTCGGGTTATGGGCTTGCTTTATCTTTTTGTAGCACTCTGGATCTTATCGATTTTTGGAAATTATGGAGAGATTGACTCGTGGTCCAGGGCCAAACAGATCGAACTGTTTCATTGGTCCTTGCTCTTTGGCGTGGTTTCTCTTCTGGTAATTCTGCATGGAATCAAGTTCGATGACCCCATGATGAGAGGTTTTGGGTTAACCTTTCTGTTTATCAATCTGTATACGCGATACTTTGAGTATTTTTGGGATGCCATTCATAAGGCAATATTCTTCGCATTGCTGGCCATAAGCTTTTGGTTTCTGGGTTCAAGAGCAGAGAGGATATGGAATCTCTCTATCCTTAAACGTCGAACCTCATCCCAACATAGCGATAAGGGATGAAGTATGGTATTTAACAAGGCAATCCAGCCGGCGGAGAAGAGTAGTCGGAGCGAGGGACCTTATCGGTTACGCAGCGATTTGTGGATACGGGGTGTCTCTGACGCATGAGGCCAAGGTCTTGAATATATTCGTGCAGAGCGTTCTTCGTACGGCGGATGGAGGGGAGCAGGAATTTCAAAATGGGGGATGGGCGATTGCAGGTTCCCTACAATAACGCAGTTATCGGAGCTACGTCCCCCCTCCTTCCGCGAATGCTCTGTCCTTATGGCCTGAAAGCCGGAGGGGATAGCGGCTTGCAGGAAGAGGGAGTTCAAAAACTCTGCAAATTTAGGGGCCGAGTCCGAACAGGGAAGACATTTTATTTTTCTTCACCAATTCATCCATTTCACCGGGTGCCGGACGCCTTTGAAAGCGGGAGGCTGCGTCCAGAACTTTGGGTAATAGACCCACATCGCCAGCCGTGTTGAGAAATACATCCGGATTCCCCAGTACCCAATGAACCGCCTTGTCAATGTCCGCCTGCTCTTCCAGCGGCTGGTACCACGTGTTCCGATTCTGCGGGGTAATGCCCCATGGACCGCGAGCGATGGAATTGATGGTTTGAACGGCTACGTTCCTTTCCCGGCACATGCTTACCACAGACTCGCAATCCTTCCGGTATATTTCATTCTGGTGCATTAAATAGTTGTAAGGCATCAGAACCGAGTCAAAGTCAAAGCGCAGCAGGCTGCGCTTGTGCATGGCGGCGATCATCCATCCATGACCCGTTACCCCGATGAATCGTGTCAGGCCCTGCTCCCGCGCCTCGACCGCAGCTTCCAGGGCTCCTCCGGGTCCAAGTGCCGCATCCCACTCATCCGGATGACCAATGGCATGGAGTTGAATCAGATCGACCTGGCCGACTCTTAGACGTTCGAGAGACCGGCGGATTTCTTCGCGGGCCTCGCGGTAGGTGCGCTTCTTGGTCTTGGTGGCCAGGAAAAAGTCCTTGCGGTAGCGATCCATCCAGGGCCCGATGAGTACTTCCGAATCTCCATAGCGCGGGGCGGTATCGATATGGTTCACCCCGAATTCCAGGAGAATCTCCAGTGCCCGGTCCGCTTCCTTTTCTCCGACACCCATCAAGGCCGCAGCCCCGAAGATCGCCACCGTACTCATGTGCCCGGTCCGTCCAAAGGGTCTTTTTTCGATCAAATCACAGTCTCCTCCAGAATTGATCTCATACCAACGAAAAAATCCCAGTTCGTTCGTGGAATCCACCTCCATTTGGGCAGGTTTCTTTATGCGTTTACATTGTGCCCTGCTCGCCTTGCCTAAAGCATCTATCCAGGGGCGAAGAGAAGGAAGGAGTTATAGATACTGCCGCTTGTGGTCCTTGAAGCCGGTAAAGACAAATCGGGTAAAATCATCCTTGAAAACCTCTACTTCCCCAGGGTGATAGAAAGTCTCCTCCCAGCTCTTGGAGTAAGTCTGCACGTACTTTTCGAAGGTGATCTTTTTTCTCCTTTCCAAAAGCTCCTGGAAGCGCAAGCCCCGAATGATACCTTCGATTCCGCTTTTCATCTGGCAAAGGAAGAACTCGGCTCCGCACCCGCTTCCATAGCTGAAAATACCGACCCGTTTTCCCTCGGCTTTTTCCTTTTCCGTTTCCAGAAGGCTGATCAGCCCCATATAGACAGAACCCGTATAGATGTTTCCCACCTGACGGGACCCCAAAAGACTTGGTTCGACTTTTCGGGCAAAGGTCTCTTCGAAAAGCCTCTCTTTGACTGAAGGTTCCAAACCGTCATACTCGAGATCGATCAGATGACGATGCGCTTTCCTGGCCATGTTGCTGAAAGGCATGTGATAGATCAGGTAGTCGATCTTTTCAAGTAGCTTTCCTCTCTCGACTCCCAGGTTGGAACGGAAGTGGGAGTAAGCCCCTTGGAGGGCTTCCAGGTAACAATCGATCGAGTATTTCCCGTCTACGATGGGAACCCGGTGGCCGGTCGGGCGCCAGAAATCGAAGACATCCTTGGAAAAAATTCCGTTCATCCTGGTGTCTACCGAAAAGAGGCGTGGATTTCTCTCCACAAGCAGAGCCACGGCCCCGGCCCCTTGAGTCGGCTCCCCCGGAGAACCAAAAGCGTACCGGGCAATATCACTCATAATCACCAGGGCCTTCTTGGGAGCATGACAGTTCCGCGAAATCCAGTCGATGGAATTTACCAGGCCAGCAGTCCCTCCGTAGCAGGCATGTTTGATTTCATAAATCCGGCACCTTTCCCCAATTCCGAGCAATCCCTGTACAAAGCTGGCCACCGGTTTGGAGTGATCCACCCCGCTCTCCGTGCTCACCACGAGCTGGCCGATTTCGTCGGGGACGGTCCCCGTCTTTTCCAAAAGCTGGGCGGCGGCATTGGCCGCCATGGTTACTCCGTCCTCCCAGTTGGGAAGAATCGATATACTGTAATTTCCAAGGCCAAGGTGGTACTTCTCCGGCGGGACTCCCCGGGCTCTGCCGAGATCTTCATGGGCGAGGTAAAAGGGGGGGACATAGATCGCCATATCGCTGACTCCAACCTCCGTCATCCTGCTTCCTCCTGTATCTGGTTTTTCTGGGCAACACTGAGGGGATTTAAAAAATATAACCCGTGATTATCCTACTAGTCAAGTAAAGAATAGGCCGAAGGGATAGGGGAAAGATAGAGGCGGGGGGTCATAGGTTTGGAGGGCTATATAGATATTTACAACATTTACGGTACACTGATTCGTGCGGTGCATTTGATGGGGGAGGGTGCATTAATGACCCCTGGGCTTGAAGAAACTTGGAGGCTTAGATCACAGGTATGAGAAGAGATACACCGCCATGCTTTTAATGAGATTCGCATGTAGGCTTATTGAAATCCAGGACACAACGTCCCGCACCCCAAAGCACGTTCAACAAGAATGTTCCCTCATTCCCCAAAAATTAATGTGAGCCAAAAGCAGACTTGCCCCCTTCCTGACGGGCTCACTCTTATCTTTTTGCAGGAGGTTTCTTTTTTCATGGATTTCAGGTAACATACCCAGAAGGTTTTCTTCCTTCACCCTCTGGAGTGGGTTCTCCCTTGTTTTTAATATATGACGTTATGGAAAAGGAGGTGCTGTGATGCACACCATCCGTGACGCGAAAATTTCCGGCCAACAATCAATAACCATGGCAGGCAAAGGCCAGTACGATGTTGCCCCGGGGGTCAAACGAAGAACGTTCCTGTCAGCCTGTTTAGGTATCGCGATTGCGTTTGTACTGGGTCTCGACATGTCATCGGTTCAAGCCCAAGTTGGGGGGGCAAGCGCAGCAGCGATTGCGAGTGGCAAATCCGGTCCGGTGTTTGCCTACGTCGGCTGCCGTACGACGAAGGAGCGAAATGCCCGGGGGGAGGGAATCAATGTCTATCGCGTCGATCCGTCCTCCGGCTCCTGGACGCATGTTCAGCTTGTCGGGAATCTCGTGAACCCTTCCTTTCTGGCCTTTGACCGCCGGCAGAACTTCCTCTATTCGGTCCACGGCGACTTCAGCGAGGTCAGCAGCTTCAAGGTCAACAGACAGACCGGTGAACTGACCTTACTGAACCGGCAGTCAACCCAGGGAAAGAATCCGGTCCACCTGGTGGTGGACCCGACGAACCGGTTCCTGGTTATATCGAACTACGCGACCGGGACGTTAGCCCTCTTACCGATCCAGGAGGACGGCACTCTGGGGCCACTCAAAGATTTTGCCAAACTGCCGGGCAATCCCGGACCGCACAAGGTTGAGCAGACAATCTCTCATCCGCACCACAACCCCCTGGACCCGGGAGAGCGGTTCATCATCGTTCCCGACAAAGGGCTCGACAAGATTTTCACCTTTCGTATCGACGTTGAAAACGGCAAGCTGATCGCCGGTCCCTCTGTCGAAACCCGTGAGACTTCGGGACCGCGGCATATTGTTTTCCATCCCGGCAAGGCGTACGCTTACGTCATCAATGAGCTGGATTCGACCGTGACCACCTATCGCTACAACGCCGAACGCGGGGAACTCGCCCCTATGCAGATCCTGACGGCCCTGCCGGCCACCTTTACCGGGAACAACCGTTCCTCCGAGATAGCCATCACCACCTCGGGGCGTTTCGTGTATGCTTCCAATCGCGGTCATGATTCGATTGCCATCTTTGCCGTAGATCAGACAACCGGCATGCTCTCCTCCGTCGGTTGGGAATCGACCCAAGGCAAAAATCCCCGCTTCTTTTCGCTCGATCCGACGGGTGCATTTATGTACGCGGCCAACGAGAACAGCGATACGATCGTCACATATTGGATCGACCCAGTAACCGGTAAACTATCGCCGACCGGGCAGATCATTAAAACCGGAAGCCCCGTATGCATCATTTTTTCATCGGGTGGGCCGTAGTGACTGTGCTCGCCGTTGCAGGTGCTTTGATAAACTCCCTAAGTCATAAGTCAATTCAGAAAGGACGTTTCCTTCTACACAATTAATCGGGGGATAAATTTCATGTTGAGTGTTTTAAACCTCCACTTTAAAAACCTCAACTCCTTATTCCGCCTGGATGCCGCCGATCATGCGATATCCCGCCTTGGAGCGGGGCCGTATTACCTAAGTTTTTCGCGGACACTAAAGTTCCCCCCTGCTTTGGGCAAAGTAACCTTATATTTCCATTAAGAATTTGTGGCAGAATACCTCCCCCGGTTTCTCAATCGGCCATAGGATGCTCATGGAAAGGACTTGGAAGCGGCCTGGGAGGCTGAGGATTTTGGTGATTATCAGTTGGATTTGGCGGGCGGAAAGAATTGTTTCCCAACTTCTTTAAGGGCGCGATTCAGTACTTCATCTTCGGTGCTCAATTCAGTGTCCTTATATTGTCCGACTTCGAGCAGGAGCTTTCCTGTTTCTCGATCATAAAATTGAAGGCGAAACGCTCGGAAGCGGTTCCAGTATTCTATGTACTGATAAAAAATGGAACAAATCAATTCCGGGGGCTTATCCTGGGGTTCAATTCCACTGTAAATTCTTACGATGGATTCTTTGGCTTCATCAAAAGAAGAAGGCGGAACAATTTCAGCCGATGGGTTCTGCTGTATTCCAGACTGCTCAAGAAATTTGCGGATGGGTCCTGCTTTAAGGGCGAAATTTACATTCTGAGGCAAGACCCCTCGGGTTTGCCTCAATACATCCACGGAGCTGAGGGTGGAAAAAATGATGCCAATAACCTCCCTCTGGTCATTGAAAAGAGGGCTCCCGCTGTTGCCCGGCTGTATTTGTACAGAAACCTGCAATTGGTCCGGATCATCTCTTATGCCTACGGTCGCATTGATGAGTCCTTTATTCAACCTCGGGGTATTTCCCAAGATGCTACTCAGAGGGAACCCCATCGTGAAAACATCCTGCCCCATCGAAAACTTGTCCGTCCGGGACAGGGCCAGCGGCTTATGAACAACATCCGAAGGCGACCTTACTTTCACAATCGCCAGGTCATAACGGGCATCTTTGTTCATTACATCCGCCTCGTATCTTTTACCGCCAACCCACACAGTTGCCTCTTTTTTATCTTTGAACAAATGAGCGCAAGTGAGAATGTGGCCATCCCGGCTGATGATGAAGCCGCTTCCCTGCGATAGGATAGACTGGCCCTTCTTGACCAGAACCACTTCAAAGCCCAGAGATTGAAGTCGAGATAGGACTTTGGGCTGCACCCCTCGGGGATCAGATTCACCTTCAAACAAATACACCTTTTTGTAGTTGGGAAGAAATTCGACGTGTTTGACTGTGGACAGGGGCGCAGGGGTAGCGCACCCCAAAAGAGGGATCCACGGGAGCACTGCCCAAAAAGCCGCCCTCCTCATCCGGAGAAGTATTTCTTTCATGGGATTCCCCGACCCAGGAGCAAATACCCTCAGCCTACTACCACCCTTTCCGTAGCCTGCTTAAAGATAACCATACGGGGTGGCAGGGATGTTCGTGCAGAGCGTGTACTCGCCATGCCAATAGTGCAAAGAATGTTCACCATGAGCGTCCCCTCCCTCCTTGGTTCTTCGGCATTAGCGTGTGCGGAAAAGGGGACGTAGGTTCTGAAGCAACTTAAACATATTTGGGCTACTCCCGGGGCTCAATCGAAACAGCCACCCGATTTACAGCGGAAATCGTTGCCGGGACGATCGGATTGATCGCGATGCAGGCGAAAATGTCGCGATCATGGCCGCAGCTTACCTCATCACCATCCCCAACCACTGCTGTTCAAGCTCCTGGACCTCGCCTTGTAGGAACATTTGCTCCAGCCAGAGGTTGAGCCAATTCAGGAAAATTTGGTCGCCCTGGCGGATC
>DASPRR010000470.1:0-2742 GCA_035624375.1 Thermodesulfobacteriota bacterium
AGGAAATCGTAAACTCCCAGGGGAGAAGAGAACCGGGCCGTGCCCCCAGTTGGCAGAACATGGTTGGGGCCGGCCACATAGTCGCCGATGGGCTCGGGGGAAATATGGCCCAGGAAGACGGCTCCGGCATTTTCAATTTTGGGGAGAAGGTCCCATGGGTCCTTCACCGCCAGCTCCAAGTGTTCAGGGGCCAGCCCATTGGAGATTCGGGCGGCTTCGGCTAGGCTCTTGACCCTGAGGATAGCTCCGAATTTTTTGAGGGAGCCTTCGGCAATGGCTTTTCGAGGCAGCCTAGCCAGCTGGTTCCCGACTTCCAGGCGAACTTCTTTGGCAAATTTTCCTGAAGTGCACAGGAGGATGGCTGCCGCCTGTTCATCATGTTCGGCCTGAGAAATCAGGTCAGCAGCCAGCCAAGACGGGTCTCCGCTTCCATCGGAAATAATGAGAATCTCGCTGGGACCGGCGATGGAGTCAATGGATACTTCTCCGAAGACCATTTGTTTGGCGGCGGCTACATAAATATTTCCCGGGCCGACGATCTTATCCACCTTGGGAACGGTCTTGGTCCCGTAAGCCATGGCGCCAATCGCCTGGGCTCCCCCCATCTTGAAAATCGCCTTCACCCCTGCAAGGTGAGCGGCAGCAAGGACAGCGGGATCTAAATAACCTTTGGGCGCCGGACAGGCCATGATGATTTCCCGGACTCCCGCCACCCTCGCGGGGATGGCGTTCATGAGAACGGTGGAAGGGTAGGCTGCCTTCCCGCCAGGCACATAGATTCCTACCCGCTCCATGGGGCGGACGATCTGGCCCAGGATCGTTCCATCCTCTTCGGCGAAGGACCAGGACTTTTGAAGCTGGAGGGAATGAAACCCTTCAATCCGCCTGGCAGCAAATTCCAGGGTTTCCCTTTCTTCTCGGGAGAGGGCCTGCAGCGCCTTTTGGATTTCTACGGAAGTGACCCGGATGCTCCTTGAAGAAGGCGGCCAGCGGTCGTATTTCCGGGTGAGTCGGAAAAGGGCCGAATCTCCTTCTTTTTTTAAATCTTCCAGAATTTTTCTGACCGACACCTCCACTCGCTCAAAGCCCGACTCTCCTCGCCGGGAGAGGCTTTTAAGAAACCGGGAGAAATTCCCTCTTCCCGAACCCAGCAGTCTCATGGTCTTATTCTTGAACCCTTCGAATTCTGGCCCCGAGCTTGTTCAATTTTTGATCCAGTTTCTCATATCCGCGGTCCAGATGGTAGATGCGGGAAACCTCGGTTGTCCCCTCTGCGGCCAGCCCGGCCAGAACCAGGGAGGCGCTGGCCCGCAAGTCGGTGGCCATCACCGGAGCCCCGGTAAGATGAGCAAGGCCCTGCACGATGGCGTTTTTCCCTTCGATGCGGATGTCGGCGCCCATCCGCCGCATCTCGCTCACATGCATGAAACGGTTTTCGAAGACCGTCTCGGTGATTACCGAAAGCCCACCGGCCAAGCACAGGAGGGCCATGATCTGGGCTTGCATATCGGTTGGGAACCCGGGATAGGGAAGGGTTTTCACGTCCACCGGTTTGATGTTCACCGGTCCGATGACCTTCACGCCGTCCCCCTCCGGGAATATCTCCAGTCCCGCTTCCTTCAGCTTGGCCACCACGGCCTCTAGGTGAGCGGTATGGCAGTTCTGCAGCTTCACATTCCCTTGGGTTATGCCGGCGGCAACCATGAAAGTCCCGGCCTCGATCCGGTCCGGGATGATGGTGTGCTCGATGGGGCGCAGCTCCTTGACCCCTTCGATCACCACCACGTCCGTTCCCACTCCTTCGATCTTGGCGCCCATTTTTTTCAAGGCTTGGCCCAGCTCCACGACCTCTGGCTCCCGGGCGGCGTTTTTCAAAACTGTCCTCCCTTCCGCCAGGGCTGCCGCCATCATGATGTTTTCCGTTCCGGTCACCGTGGAGATGTCGAAATAAATCTCCGCGCCCTTCAGCCGGTCGGCAGAGGCTTCTACATACCCGTGCTTCAATTCGACTTTGGCCCCCATGCTTTCGAGGCCCTTGAGATGGAGGTTGATGGGCCGGGCGCCGATGGCGCAGCCCCCCGGGAGGGAAACCCGGGCCCGTTTCTACTTGGCCACCAGGGGCCCCAGGACGAGGACGGAGGCCCGCATGGTTTTCACCATATTGTAGGGCGCCTCAAAGGAGTGAATCTCAGAAGCGCTCACTCGGACCGTTCCGCTCTCTCCTTCGGTCTTGACCCCCATCATGCGCAAAAGGCGGGAGATGGTTCGGATATCAGCCAGAGCCGGCACATTCCGGAGGGTAATCCAGTCTTCTGCTAGGAGGGTGGCCGCAAAAAGGGGAAGGGCGGCGTTTTTGGCCCCACTTATCGGAACCTCCCCCACCAGCCGGTACCCGCCTTCAATGATCATTTTTTCCATGGGACGACTCCGTCAAAACAAATAGGACGCAGATGAACGCAGACCCACGCCGATAATATCATAAAAAAGGAAACCGATCACGGGCTAAGGCGGCCTCTTCAAGGTCCAAAATCCAATTAGAAATCACAAAATTTTTGTAAGATCGAACCCGTAAGGATGCCCGCCCATGCGGACATGCAGAATACCAACACACACCACCAAAGGCGCAATCAATTGCGAAATTTCAAATATCTTTAGCTGGAATGCATTTATTATTGGCTGCTTGGGTCTGGGGATTTTGTCGTCTCCGGGCTTTGAAAACGCGGGGGATGTCGCTCAGGTCTT
>DASPRR010000481.1:0-5354 GCA_035624375.1 Thermodesulfobacteriota bacterium
GTTACCATCGGGTGTAAAGGTAGCAGGCCGGAATTCCACTCCCGGGATATTGCGGCTATTAAGATCATCCGCCAATTCCTGGGCTTTGATCCATGGAGCCCCGAGAAGCTCAAAGGGCTTATCCGTTCCTCTTCCCACGCTCACGTTGGCCCCTTCCACCAATGCCACGCCGGGATACAGAGCCATTTGGGTTAGGGAACGCAAATTGGGCGATGGATTCACCCAGGGAAGGCCGGTCTCATCAAACCAAGCCATTCGCTGGTACCCAATCATCGGAACCACCTTCAGCTGCGCCCCAATTTTATTTTCCTCGTTGAACATTCGCGCCAGCTCGCCCAAGGTCATGCCGTGACGCCAGGGCATAGGGAAATATCCGGTGAAAGATTTTAAGTCTCCATCCATCACCGGTCCCTGCACCAAGCTGGCATTGATCGGGTTCGGCCGATCTAAAACATAGAAGGGGATTCTGTTCTGGGCCGCAGCCTCCATGGCGTATCCCAGGGTGGAGAGGTAAGTATAAAAACGGGCCCCTGCATCCTGGACATCGAAAATCAGGACATCGATTCCTTTGAGCATTTTGGCCGTGGGGCGCAGGTCATCTCCATAGAGGCTGTACACGCGCACCTTGGTGACTTCATCCCGCCCGGAAGGAACCTTGCCTTCGGCTTGGCCCGAAAGTCCATGCTCAGGGGTGAAGATGGCTTTCAGCTTGACCTTGGGAGCGGCATAGAGAAGGTCTATGGTTCGTCGTCCGGAAGAATCCCTTCCCGTCTGATTGGTAATCAACCCAACCCGCTTTCCGGCCAGAGGGGCGAAGTTCTGGGCCGCCAGGAACTCGAGCCCGGTCCTGACTCTGCTTGGGGCTTCCGGACTCGGCCCGCCTGATTGCGGGGTCAAAGGCTGTCCGGCCAGGCTTGCCGGCGTGGCCCGGCCGAGTGCCTGCGTCACGATGGAAAAGACCTGGTCTCGCAGATTTTCCTGATCCCCTTTTCCGCCGGGGTAAACACGGTTGGTCAGGACAATGAGATAGGTTCGGGAAACAGGGTCAATCCAGATCAAAGTCCCGGTATACCCTTTGTGGCCGAATGAACCCGGGGGCAGCCATTCACTCCAATTGGACCCTTGCGGGAAAGGAGAGGGAGAATGAATGACCCATCCAAGACCTCTCCAGGGGATTTTTTCGGGCGAAGATTGAGGCAGGATCATGTCCTCAACGGTCCGGGGACTCAGAATCTGACCTCCGGGAAAACGACCTCCGTCGAGGAGGGCCTGGGCCAAGATGGCCAGGTCGTCGGCCGTGGAAAAGACCCCGGCATGGCCTGCCACGCCGCCCATTCGATGGGCCGTGGGGTCATGGACCTCCCCGGGTTGGTTTTCCTTGGTCGGAGCCAGCCGTCCAAAGAGAGACGGAGGCGGATTGAAGAGGGTGTCCTTCATCCCCAGGGGCTCAAAAACATTCCGGCGACAATAGGCATCCAACGATTGTCCAGATATTCGGCGGACGAGTTCTCCCAGAATGATGAAATTGATGTCGCTATAGAGAAAAAGGGAGTCCGGGGGGTGGATCACCTTCTCCGCGGTGATTTTTTTCAGGGCTGCATCGTACCCCGACCAATCCGGCTTCAGCGGGAGACTTGCCCGGAATCCCGAATAATGGGTCATGAGCTGGCGTATGGTGATTTGTTCCTTTCTTTGGCCCCTAAACTTGGGCCAGTGTTTGACCACCGGGTCATCCAGGCTCAAGGTCCCCTTTTCCACAAGCTGCAGAAGGGCAGGGGTCGTAGCTACTACCTTGGTGAGGGAAGCAATGTCGAACAAGGTATCCGGAGTGGTGGGTTCATTCCGCGGTTCATACGCCCGGCAACCGAAGGCCTGCCGAAAGACCGTTTTCCCCTGGTGGCCAACCATGATGACCGCACCCGGAGTCTGGCCTCCCCGAATCGCTTCCTCGACGATTGGACAGATCTCTTCAAGCCTTTCGGTCTGGATGGTTTGGGGAATAGCTGAAGCGAGCCCAGGCAGAAGGAGAATCGGCAGGGACAATAATAGATACAGGGGGAAGCCGCCCCTTTTCTTCACCTTCAGTGATCCTTCTATCTTCTATTGGAATTATTTTATAATCTTTCGGGAACGGAGGCAAGACTGGTAATCCAGGTGGGAGATTTTTCCACCTTCAGAGCTTCCGAAGAATAGACGTTCCCCGGGTTCCAGAGCATCCATCCCTGGGACCCGAATTTATCGGCGGCGCTGATTTGCTCCCTGATTTCTTTTCCGTTGAAGACCCTGCGGTCGAAGGCATAATCTCGGAAAGACTGCAGCCAGGGACGAAAGCGGATCGATGGAAGGTTAGTCCTCTCCTGGGCTTTCTTCAAGGATAGGTAGACGATCTCATAAGGATTGGCCACGGGATTCCGATATCCCGGAATCCCGAACTGATACCCCGAGGGATAAAGCATGGGAGAAAGATAGTCTACGGGAGTCACCATGGCTTCCAGCTTCTGCCCGATTTTGGTGTCGTTATAGTTCCAACAGACGTATCCAAAAATATCGGCAGCGACAAAAACGTTGTACGGCAGGAGGCGGTTGGAGGCTTCCTGGAGAAAGCCGGAGACGGTTTTCACGCGGCTCTCTTCGGTACTGGGTTGCGAAAAACGAGGAGACGAGGAATCCGGAAACCGTACGTAATCGAACTGAATTTCGTCGAAACCCTGCTGAGCCGCCTCGACAGCAATTTGGATGTTGTACTCCCATACTTCCTTCCTGAAAGGGTCCACCCAGGCCAAGTTTTCCCGGTCTTTCCAAATCTCTCCTCCCTCCTTCTTCACCGCCCATTCGGGGCGGGTGGTGGCCAGAGGGTGGTCTTTGAACACCACGATTCGGGCGATGGTATAGATCCCCCGTTCCTTCAGCGATTTGATCAACCCAGGCATATCCTTTAGGATCGTGATTTTGGTAGCGCCGACTTCAGCCGCTAGGGGGACGGAACTCTTGTAAGGAATCCAACCCCGGTCTCCTTTCACGTCAATGACCAGGGCGTTGAGCTCCGTTTCTTCGATCAGCTTCAGAGCCGGGTCGCGCAGAGCCTTTTCCCCAATCCCGTAAAAAGAGAGGTAAAGCGCCTTGGGATTTTTGGGTACCAGCCGAAGCGTGTAGGGGCTGGCAGGAAAGGAGGCAGGAAGGACTTGCTCGAGTCGCTGATATCCGTGGGCCCGCACTCTCACCATTCCTCCTGCTTTGGTGAGGGGAAAAAGATTTTGCGAATCGGCCAGCAAAACTTCATGGTTGAGGGTAACTTTGGCATTCACAATCGGCTGACCGGTCTGATGGTCAACCACCTTCAGACCTGGGTAATCGGCCGCAGGCCCTGACGCGGGGAAAAATAACCAAACGAATACAAAGAGCGCAATGTTCCTACCCCTTTTTCCCATTGCCGTTTCCTTTCTTGCTGGTGAGAATCGATCCATGGATGATTCTCTCGAATGCCTTTCCCCGGTCGGAATCAACCATGAGGTACCGGGGGATGGCCATCGGATGGTCTTCTTTGCAGGAGGCATACCCCTCGATGGTGAAGGCCGCTGCATATCCTGCTTCAGCGGCTTTATCCATCAACCAGGGATCATGTATGCCAAAGGGCCAAGCCAGCATGTTGACCCTGACGTTCAATTCTTTTTCCAGCTTTTCCTTGGATTTCCTGAGCTGCATTTCCACCAGCTTCTCGAATTCTGCCGGGGCCAACCTTTTCTTCTCTTTATTGAAGTTGGGATGCCAGTACGTATGGGACTGGAAATCGAAGAGGCCGGTGGCCTTCAGTTCGCGAAGCTGATCCCAGGTCATGGCGTAGGAAGCATTGGAGACGGCCGAAGGATAGACAAAAAGGGTCATCGGGATCCGGTACTTCTTGATGAGGGGAAGAGCGGTGGCATAAACCGAAATGTGGGCATCGTCCGCAGTCAATCCTACGAGGCGGGAACTCGGAGGAGTTCCACCCTTGAGGTATTCCTCCAAGAGGTCTCTAAGGAGAATGGCCCGGTACCCATTCTCCTGCAGATGTTTCAGATGGGATTCAAAAACTTGGGTGGTGACAGTCATGCTGTCGGCCAGCACGGGACCGAAGCGGTGATAGGCAAGGATGGGGACCCCCTGCTCTCCCGCCCAGGAAGGATTTACCAATCGCAGAACCGGGACAAAATCCAGCACTGCGAGGAACAGCATAAGGAATATTGTTTTCTTGGTCATGACTATTATTCATATCGTCAAGAATATTTTCCTAATTCACCCATTTGTTAGGATATGGAAGAATTATTGGGAATTTTTTTATTAATTAAATAAAATCAAACTGTTAGTTCTCATTCACTGGCAGGAAATTTAGCTTTATACCCCTATTTCATTGAAGATTTTAAAAATAACGGCCGGAATTGAGGGATCACCCCCCACTTTGACAGATGACGTGCGAATGAAATAACTCCCGGCTCAACCCTTTGCAGGCCTGCAGAATGACTTGGGGGAACCACAATATGAAGATTTTTAAGGTCAACAGGATAGAGAGGTGGGTTGAAGCGCCACAGATAAAAAGATTGAAGGGCAGGAAATCTCTGAAATTAGGAACCGTTTGAGGCCGGAGCCTCTATGCTCGGGGCATCTTTGATTCGGGCAAGTTCTGAAGCATGACCCCTGCCAAACGGTCATTCACCTGTTGAACGGATTGATGGATTACCAGAAGGGCCCGAGAAAGGGTGCGCAGATAAATTTCCAAGGCCCTTACCCCTTCTTCGCCTTCTTTGCGATATTCGATGAGCCTTTTCTGCCGTTCCAGGGACTCCTGAATCAGCTTGGCGTGTTTCCCCTTTTCTTCTTCAGTCAGGTCAAGTTCAAGCAACAGCTCTTCAACGGTTCTGCTTTTCATTGGAGGCTCCTTTCGCCTCATAGAAATTATTCTTTCGGTTCTGCTCATTCAAAAAAAAGAGCGCCAGTGAGGCCAGCCCGGGATATTCGCCCCGGGGTCACCTTAAACCCTCCTTCTCCCCTCCATATGCCCTTAATGGGTGAAACGAGACTTTAAACCTGTCCACCCGCTGGCTAATATTTAAGGAGGATTCCCTTGAAGATTCTACCGGGGAAGAAAGCGAGGGCCTTCGGAGAACCTTTTCAAGGGATGACCGGGCACTCCAGGAAAAATGGTTGATCAACAAGATGGACATCAGCCATAGAAATAGAAACATGATGATCCAAAACTTTCTCATCTGAGTCCCTCTCCATCCCCTTCAATAGTGGGAAGTAATACTCCTTCATTTAGCAAGACTCATTCCAAAGAGGGAAGACCATTCAATGATCAATGGTTTCCATCGGTTGAGGTT
>DASPRR010000508.1:0-2488 GCA_035624375.1 Thermodesulfobacteriota bacterium
GGTATCAATCACACCTCACTCTTGCCTAGCCCCCTTGAAAATGCCCACGACCGCACGGGCGATTCATGAATCTACCCCTGTTACAAGCCTTGCGGACAATTTTCAATCCTCAATATCATTAAATTCTACCGCATCTAGGCCGGGCCGACATGAGCAAAGTCATTCATTTTTAGACCTTGACCAGCTTACGGAAGCTGGGCAGTTCTCGGGGCGGGGTGAGGGTCTTGCCTTTAAAACTCCAGGAGACCTCTCCCACGTAAATATCTCCTCGTGAATCAACGGTCATGCCATGGGGGGCCAGAAACTGGTGGGGTTCTTCTCCCGGGCGGGAATCCCCCAGCCGGGCCAGGCGGTTACCCTTAAGGTCATAAATACTGATGCAGGCTCCGAGATTGGGGTATTTCTGGTTAAAGGGGTAGGCGGGCGCAAGCTCTCCCACATAAACCAATTGTTCTTCGACTCCGGCGATATGCATGCCGCAGGGTCGGTGAATGTTGTTCCACGCAGTCAGAAATTTACCCTGCTGGTCAAAGACCTGGATACGGAGGTTCTCCCGGTCGGCCACGAAAACTCGCCCATCCTTATCCAGGGCTACGCTATGCGGTAGGTTGAATTGCCCGGGTTCTATCCCGGGTCCTCCCCAGGAGGACAGATATTTACCCTGCGAAGTATATCTGTGAACCCTGGCGTTGCCGTATCCGTCGGAAATAAAAAGCTCACCGGTTTTCGGGTCCCGGGCAGCCTTAGTCGGCTGGTTGAAGGGCTCTCCTCCCATGAATTCGGCTGCCTTCCCGGGAGTCCCGATGGTCATTAACAATTCTCCCTCCACGGTGAACTGATAGATCGCATGGCCGCCGTCATCGGCCAGATAGAGGGTATCGTTCGGGCCGACGGTGATCCCGTGGGGCCTTTTGAACCGGCCTTCCCCCCAGGATGTGAGAAAATTTCCCTCCCGGTCAAAGATCATGAGCGGGTGTTCTCCTCGGCTGAAAACATAGACCCGGTCCCGGGAGTCCACCGCCGCGTCCACAACCTCCAGAAACCTCCACCCCTTGGGAAGCTTGGCCCAATCGGGATGGGCCTCATAAGTAAATTTTCCGGTACCCATTCTGACAGCCATTTTTTCTCCTTCTCATCGCTATGAGAATTCCTGTTCCGTCATGGCAGGATATCGCGGCTTTCTGATTAGACAGCAGGACTTGAGATTCTACCGGAAAAAGAAAGGGGGATCTTGCGATCCCCCCGTCATTTTTCGGTTGTTCGCTCAGGGATTCACACCACTTTGGAAAGCGGATTCCGAGGATACCCTTAGGAGGCCTTGGCAGCGGCCGGGGGCTGCATGCCCAATGTCGTCATGATCTCGGTGGCTTTAGCCTTCACTGCGTTGCCCTTGGCTAGAGCGTCGGCGATGTTCCCGCCCTTAAAGGCGTTTTCCGCATCCGTCCAGCCCTGGGTGATTTCTCCCAAACCAGCCTTGGCGGCCTCCAATTTGGGTTTGTCCATCCCCTTGGGGAGTTTCTTGCTCTTGGAGAGGATGTCCACTCGGCTCTTGATGGCCTCGACCATCTTGGGAAGGCCGGCCGCCATCTCTTCCCAACTCTTGGTCAACTCCGCTTTTTTGGCTGCGGCCGCATCGGCCAATTCTTTGGCCTTGGCGGGAAGGTCTTTGGCCGCATTCAGAGCCTGGGTGTATTCTTTCTTCTCGAAAGCCTCTTTGGCGGTCTTCAGGGCGTCTTCAACACCCTTGACCTGATCGGGCACATACTTCATCGCCTCAGCCTTGGCTGCACTCAAGGCCGCCTCCGCGGCTTTAAGTGCCGCTTCCGCCGGCTCCTTGTCTTGGGAGCACCCAGCTCCCAAAATCAGTCCCACAAGCAAGACCGCACATAACGCAAGAACCTTCTTCATGATCGCTCCTCCTTTTTATTTATGGAATTTTAAGTTTCTGACCCACCTTGATCAGGTTGGGGTCGGAAAGAATATCCTGGTTGGCTTCAAAAATTTTTTTGTAAAGGCTCCCATCCCCATAATATTGCTCGGCAATCTTCCAAAGGGACTCCCCTTTCTTCACCACGTGCCACTGGGTCGAATCCCACGCATCGCCCCCTGTTTTTTCCTCGGCCATATTTTGCCTCCCTTTGAAGATGGATATCAAGAATCCCCCGTACTTCTTTCGGGCTATGGGGAAACCGTTTCGACGAACATGGGAGAAAGAGATTTTGTTTCTTCCTCAGCACCAAGGGACGAGATCGTCACCCTGGAAAGCAAAGAGGGAATTAAAGTCTCAGCTTAATAAGATTCTATTGGACCCAATGAATTCCGTCAAGGGGATTTCATCTCTTGCCCACCCCCGGTTCTTAAAAAAGAGTCCTTCGAAAATAAGATCTCTGGAAAGGAGGGGGGATCTCATGGGGTTCAGGGCGGAGAAATTTGGATTATCATCCTGAGGCGGTGGTTCTTCCATGAGATCGGGCCTGTCCTGGGGGGA
>DASPRR010000523.1:0-6533 GCA_035624375.1 Thermodesulfobacteriota bacterium
GTCAAACCATGGAAGTCCGCCTTTACGGCGGCCAGAGCCTTTTCCAGGTCCGGATAAGCTCCCAAGTTCAAGGTATCCTTCATCCACGCAAAAACGCTCCCCCCTTCACTCAAGGCTCCTCCCAGCAGAGACCTTTTCCCATCCACGCGGTAACACCACAGGCCGGATGGGAGGTGTTCGGGAGCATCGGAGAGAACCACCCGCAGAGCGCTCGTCGTCCCCATGGTCACAGCGACCTGCCCAGAGGATATGCATCCGCTTCCCACATTGGCAGCGGCCCCGTCGCCCACCGCAGGAAACCAGGGGACTTCGGCCAAATCAGGCCAGCGCCCGGCAAACTCAGAACGCAATCCGTGCCGAGGACGATTCACATCGGTCAGGCTGGAAAGCCCTTCCACCCCTACGGGAAGACCGGCCAGGAGAGGGGCATCCCAGACCAGCCGGTGGCGATCCTGCAGCCCGGTCCAGGAAGCCACGGAATGACTCACCGCAGTCACCCCGAAGAGCTTCAATTCCAGATATTCACCGATGGAAACCCAGCGGTCAACTTTTTCCAGCCACTCTGGATGAACCCGGGCCATCCAGCGGAAGCGAGCCGGCAGGTAACTCGGATGGAAGCGGCAGCCCGTCCGGTCATGCACCGAAGCTTCATCAAAATCGGACTGCAGCCCGGCCACTTCTTTTTCCGCCCGGGTGTCGGCATACGTGGTAAGAGGAGTGACGGCTCGGTCGGTTCCGTCGATTCCCAGGACGTTGTTGACAAAGGTGCATGAGGCCACTCCGCCGATCCCGGATTTTAGAGGCCGAATCTTTTGCGTCAGTTGATCCAGACAATCAAAGACGGATTGGAGGATGGAATCGGGGACTGCTTCGGCCGCTCCCCCTGAACTCGTCTGAATTTCGTGGGCCTTTCGAGCCTTCAACCCCTCCACGGCCCTTCCCATACGGTCGAAAAGGGAGGCCCGAATAGAGGACGTGCCGATGTCCAGGGAAACAATGAGAGGGGGTTCCGCCCGAAGGGGGGTTACGTTGGGCATAAGCATGATCTCTTCCTGAGGCCTGATTTTCTTCCTCCTTTCATCCCCCTCTTCTTCCCCCGGTCTAGCCCGAGGGGGCGGGTGGAAAAGACCTTTCCGCCCTGCGCCGAAAGGCCATTGATGCAGGACGAACCCTGGCAGTGCGAATATTATATCACTTTAAAGGGAGGACCCAGGTGGGAAAAGAATGGGGAAAGGAATTAGAGCCTTCTTCTAGGAAAGAGAATTCTTTAGAATCCCGTTGGGGCCAAACCCCAGTTTGTTGAGGATGGATTCGATCAAATCCACGATTTCTCTTTTGGTGGAGGAGCCCTTCATGAGGAAATAGTTGGCCCCGAACTTATAAGCCGCGTCCCGGTATTCCGGCCAATCGTAGCTGGTCAGAATGGTCACGATGATTTGAGGATGTCTCCTTTTGATGTGCTCGGTCAAGTGGAGGCCACTCTCTCCAGACAGTCGGATGTCCATGAAGATAAGATCAGGAAGGGAGTCCTCGATTTTCTCCAGAGCCGTTTTGCCGTCTGGCACCGCCTCCAAAACCATGGAAGGGAACTGATGGCTCAGAATCTCCAGGATCGTCTGGCGGAAGAGAGGATTGTCCTCGACGATTAAAGTCCTGAAAAAGCGCATATTTTGGCTATTTTCCTGCTCGCGGAGGAATTCGCCTGATAAAATACTTTACTAACCGTTCAGCTCATGGTAAATAGGGTGAGAACAGTATTTAAAACCCACGGACACAGTATTTCTGGTGTGAAGTCAGGTAGGGCTTAAAGGGCCTGCTCAGGCGGCAATGAGATATTTGAGGAGGTTCTTCTAGCCGGAGGTAAGCTGACCATGGGAGAAAAGCAAAGAATCGTGATCGCCGAGGACCATACCATCCTTCGAGAAGGTTTGAGAGCTCTTTTATCCTCGGACCCGGATTTTGAGATCGCGGGGGAAGCGGAGGATGGACAGGAAGCCATCCGTTGCGTGGAAAAGTTGAAACCCCGTTTGGTCCTGATGGACCTTTCCATGCCCCGGATGAACGGCATGGACGCCATTCGGGAGATCAAAAAAAGAGTGCCCGATACGAAAGTTCTGGTCCTCACGGTCCATAAGACCGATGAATACATCGTCGCCACTCTTCAGGCCGGGGCGGACGGGTATGTTCTGAAGGATTCTACGAACGTCGAACTACGGATGGCCATAAAGAGCGTGCTGGAGGGAAAGTTTTTTATCAGCCCGGGAATTTCGGCCAAAGTCGTTGAAGGGTATCTGGAAACCAAAAGGCCCCAAAAGGCATCCACCCCCTGGGAGAGCCTGACCGCCCGAGAACGGGGGATCTTAAAGCTGATTGCCGAGGGGTATAAGAATAAGGAGATTGCTGATTTCCTCTGCATTAGCGTAAAGACCGTCGAGAAGCACCGTGCCAACCTCATGCAGAAGTTGGACCTGCACAGCGTATCCGCCTTGACCGCCCTGGCCATAGAGAAAGGACTGATTGCCAAGTAACGACAAAGGCTAAATCGCAACCTCCCTACCCCGGGCCCGAAGGAAAGAGGACCTTCGCCACTTGAGCGATTCTTTTCACCCCCCGGACCTCGTAGGGGAAGAGTGGGACCTCGATCAGAGTCATCCGCTTTCCGTACTGGGCGCTCAGGGCCTTCAGGTACTTCCGTTGCATGGCTTGCCGCTGACGGTGAAAATCGCAGTCGGCTTCTTGGACCAGGTTGTTCACAATCAGATGTCCGACGGGGAGGCGAAAGTCGTCAAAATCTTTCAGCAGCCGCTCGGTCAATCGAACTCCCAGGGCCTCGGCGATGGTCACGATTACATAAGCGGCTTCCTCCGGGTCCCGGATGAAATCGAGAACCTTCTGGGACAGCTCCTTCCACCCTTCAATGATCTGGAGGATGGTTCGTTTGCTTTTCTTCAAACGGACCGTGCTGGCAATCTTTTCCAAGGTCCCGTACAGATTCATGTAGAACCGGGCGGCCGCCTCCAGATGGTTGAGGAAGAGTTGGGGAAGATGGAGGAGGCGCAGCGTATGGCCGGCCGGGGCGGTGTCCCAGATGACCCTTCGGTACGTTCCGCTCTCCACCAGTTCCAGGATCGTGTGGAGCATGTATTCTTCCTCGATCCCGGGCGCCCCTCCAATGTAGTCCACAAAATCATAGTCCAGGTTGGAAAAAGCCGAGATGACCTCGTAGATTTCGGGCCCGAACTTTTCCTTCCATCGCTGCAAAATCACTTCGGAGCTGATCTCCAGACCGTAGAGACCCTCCACCCCCCGGATGCGCTTTTCCTTGCTCCCAATCTCGGTTTCGAAGATATCCGACAGCGATGGGGTGGGATCGGAGGAAATCAGTAGAGTCTTCTCCCCGGAAGCGGCAAAATGGAAGGCCAGCGCGGCTGAAATGGTCGTTTTGCCCACTCCTCCTTTTCCGCCAATCATGATCAGCCGGGAATTAGAAAAATCGCTCTTCTGCATGGTCAACCTGCTACAAGTTTCGAGGTCCGGGTTCGGGTTTCGAGTCAGCAGAAGGTTCCCATTCCGCTTCTCTTTTCGCAGTTCCAACTCGAATCGAAACCTGAAACCCGAAACAATAAGTTAATTCTTTTCAAATTCCGCCCAGGCTTTCTGGAAGGCCTCTTTGGCTTCTCCCAAAGCCGCCTCTGGAGTTTGCCCCGGAGGAGTTATGACTTCCAGGCTGAGGATTGGCTTTTCCCTAGAAGAGGTCCGGAGAAAATACCCATGGGCCTTCAGCGTCCCCAAAAAGCCGGCCAGTTCTGGAATACCGATTTCGCTTCCCAAAAAGCCGTAGGGGGGATGCTTGTCCCCGTAAAAAGGGGACGACCGGTCTCGGAGCAAGCAGTTGCTCAGATGGATGTGGGCGATCACGTCCTTGACCCGGGCGAAGGTCGCAGCCAAATCCTCTTTCAGCTGGAGGATATGGCTGGTGTCAAAAGTCAGGCCGAGGTTGGGGTGTTTTGGGCGGAGTTCCCTCAGCATCCGGGCAAAATCCAGGGTGGGCCCGATCAGAAAAGGCGTGTCGGTCAGGAGGTAAAAGTTTTCTACTGACAGGGCAAGCGGCGCGGCAGGGTTTTTTCCCCGGGCGTAGTCGCTGAGGTCGGCCAAAGACATGGCGAATTTCTCGCGCGCCCGGTCACGGGCCGGGGGGGCCGGGGCTTCGAAGCCCATGACGTAAAGAATCGAGCATCCGTAATCAGAGGCTTCATCGATGATCTTCTTGACCTGCTGGACGGCCTTTTCTCTTCGGCCCTCCTCGAGGTCGTGGAGGTTGTGCCCGCCCGCCCGGCAGTAGCCTCCCCCTGAAAAAACGAGGCTCTTTCCGCTCGCCCGTACGATTCCAGCCAGTTCTCTCTGTAAAGATTGCTCTTCCACTCCCGAAATCTCCAGAGCCTGGAAAAAAGGGTCGGCAGCCAGCTTCCGGGTAATCTCCAAAGCCTGGCTTTTCCGCTCTCTTGCTTCGGGGAAGAAAGCCTGGACCACAAGGCCCAGGTGAAGAAGTTCAGTCCACGGATAATTCATATTCTCCTCCAGTGTGGAGGTTTCTAGTCGCTGGCTGCTAGTCACTAATCATGGTACCA
Source organism: Thermodesulfobacteriota bacterium (assembly GCA_035624375.1). Taxonomy (GTDB): domain Bacteria; phylum Desulfobacterota; class SM23-61; order SM23-61; family SM23-61; genus SM23-61. The sequence continues at coordinate 4,629 of DASPRR010000523.1, forward strand.
AACGCCCGTCCTAAACGATCCACGCAGAACCGGAAACAAAGACCAGAAACGAGTAATCAGCAACCGGCCACGAGCAACGTCCTTTATTTTTTCAGATATTTTCCAAAAAACTGTGCCACTCTTTCGGCCATCGTTCCTTCTTTTCCCCACCAGAAATGATCGACCCCCGGAAAGAGGGCCAGTTCCTTGGGTTCGGGCATCTTTTGAACGACCTTCTCCAAGGCCCTGGAAGGTATAAACTCATCCTGTGTCCCGCAGGCCAAGAGCTTCGGTCGGGTATATTGGTTGAGGAGGTGTTCGGGCTGGACAAAAGGAGCAATGCCGGCAACCACCCGGACCCGGTCGTCTTCCACGGCCAACGGAAAAGCGACCATGGACCCGAAGGAGTAGCCGCATAACCCGATCGCCTCGGCATCAATCCCAGCCTGCCTCTCCCCGAAGGAGAGGGCCGCCTTGGCATCCTCCTTTTCCCCGATCCCGTCTCCAAAACTCCCCCCGCTCCTCCCCACTCCCCGGAAATTGAATTTCAGCCAGGCGATTTCTTTCTCTCCCAGGGAAGAACAGACAGCATCCACCACGTTGTTGTGCATGCTGCCCCCGTATAGCGGGTGGGGATGACACACCACGACTAGGGGGAATGGTCCCGACCCTTGGGGGATATGGATCATTCCTTCAAGAGTAATCTCGCCACAAGAAAATTCTATTCTTTTCATTTCTTCACCACAGAGGCACAGAGGACAAGGAGTAATATATTTTGAAAATAAGCCAAGGGAAAAACAAAACTTCTGCCCGGCCAGTTCGAAATTCGCTTTAATCCATCTTTTAAGACCGGCACGTTGAAATTAATCAACAGGCCGACTTTCATACCGGTCATTTTCAGATAGGTCAAAAGCTGGGCTTGGTGTATGGGCAACAAGCTCTCACAAGCTTTTAATTCAAGTATCAATCGGCTTTCTACGATTATGTCGAGACGATATCCGCAATCCAACCTAAGGCCTTTGTATTCAATCGGCAGTTCCTTTTGCCTTTCAAACTGGATTTTCCTCAAACCCAGCTCGCGGCACAAACATTCTTCATAAGTCGATTCCAAAAGCCCCGGCCCGAGTATCTTATGCACTTCAATCGCCGCCGCAATCACCTTGCCTGTACGGTTATTTATATCCATCCTACCCTTCCTATTTTCAATTCCCTAAAAAGGAAAATTTACCAAGGGGTGCGGAGGATTTATATCCCTAAATACCTCTGTGCTCTCTGTGTCTCTGTGGTGATCGAATTTCTCATTTTTTCTTCAGGAGCTGGGCAAAGCCCTTCTGCAATGTCTGCGGGAAATCTTTGGCCGTGATCAGGAGGCTCTGGACGTAGGCTTCGATCTCCATGTGGGAATTTTTGTCCATCCCCACTCCCCAGTCTATCGCTTTCTTGGCCAGGCCGAGGGCCAGGGGGGGCCGTTGGAGCAATTTATTCAGGAAGACCCGAGTTCGGTCCTCCAGCTGGTCATCGAGAACCACCTCGTTCAGTAATCCCATTTCATAAATTCTTCGGGCGGGAAACATATCCCCGGTCATGATTAACTCTTTCGTCCAGACCGGCCCGGCCATGCGAGTCAGACGGGTCGTTCCGCCGCAATCCGGTATCAAGCCCAGGATGATCTCCGGCACCCCCAGGGTGGCGCTTTCCGCGGCGATTCGAAAATCCGCAGTGAGAGCCAGCTCCATCCCCAATCCCCCGCAAAAACCGTGAATCTTGGCGACCACCGGCTTTTCGACCTGTTCGATCCGGTTCAAAATGGAATGGATCAGGTCGATTTCTTCCCGCAGCCGAATCCCCGGGGCCCGCCCGTCGTCGCGACCCACCTGGGCAAGGAAATTAAAATCAATCCCTGCAGAGAAATTGCTGCCAGCTCCC
>DASPRR010000539.1:0-2805 GCA_035624375.1 Thermodesulfobacteriota bacterium
GAAGAAGAAAGTTATCATTGACTGTGATGTGGGGGTGGATGATGCCCTGGCATCGATCCTTGCTTTTCATTCACCCGAGCTGGAGGTGATGGGGGTCACCGGGGTCCATGGGAATGTTTCCCTGGACAAGGTAATGAAAAATATCGAAAAGGTTCTGACTCTCCTCAGGCCTTCCCCACGGCCCTCGATAGCCCGGGGGGCCCAACGCCCTTTACAGGGGAAACCGGTGCACGCCGAATCCTTTCATGGGGAAGACGGATTGGGGGGCGCAAAAATTCCAGTGGATGAAGAGGAAGAATGGTGGGAGGTTTTCACCGGGTCGGCGGATGAACTCATCGCTCAAACGGCCCGCCGGTATCCCGGAGAGGTCACCTTGATTGCCATCGCCCCCCTAACCAATTTGGCCCTCGCCCTGCAGAGGGATCCCGGCAGCATGAAAAAATTGAAGGAAGTGGTGATCATGGGGGGAGCGGTCCGGACGAAGGGGAATATCACCCCTCAGGCGGAGTTCAACTTCTACGTCGACCCCCTGGCCGCCAAACAAGTGCTGGATTCCGGGCTGCGCTTTACCCTCGTTCCCCTGGATGCTACCCACCAGGTTCCCTTGACCCCCGAGATCATGGAAAAGAGAGTGAAACCTCTCCGGAATTCGCTTTCCCGATTCGTGGTCGAAGCCACGGGTTACGAGTCCAGCGAAAGGCATTTTCGGGGCGGGAGGAAAGTGTCCTATCTTCACGACCCCCTTGCCGTAGGAGCAGTAATCGATCCGGACCTAGTGAGAAAAGAAAAGCTTTCGGTATCTGTTGAAGCGAAAGAGGGCGAATTCTACGGGAAAAGCTATGAAGTCCCCCAAGGAGAGAAAAATATGGAGGTTTGCCTGGAAGTGAACCGGGAAAAATTTCTGGATTTGTTTTTAACCCGGCTGAAAGGCTGAGCCCATGCAAGGTCGGATCCTTGTCCTAGGCAGTTCGAATATCGATCTCATCCTCCGTGTCCCCCGCTTCCATGGCCCCGGGGAGACGATCAGCGGAGAAAACCTGGTGACTGCCTTCGGCGGGAAAGGGGCCAACCAGGCTATTGCCGCCAAGAGGCTGGGAGGAGAGGTCAATTTTCTCACCAAACTGGGGAGGGATTCATTCGGCGAATCATACCGGAAATATTTAACCGACAAAGGCCTACCCGCCGGTTTTCTCCTTCAAGACAAGAAACTCCCCACGGGAGTTGCGGTCATCGAGTTGATCCCCAAGGGAGAAAACCGAATCATCGTCTCGCCGGGAGCCAATGCATCTCTATCGGTAAAAGACCTGCTAGCGCATCCTGATGTGTGGAGGGCAGCCGGTGTCTTTGTCGCTCAGCTGGAAACCCCTCTGAATACAGTGAAGAAAGGCCTCAATCTGGGCAGAAAAATGGGCTGTCTCACGATCCTGAACCCGGCTCCGGCAGCCCCCCTTTCCCCGGAAATTCTCTCCCTGGTTGACTTTTTAGTTCCCAACGAATCGGAGGCTCAGTCCCTGAGCGGGATCAGAATAAGGGGAAAGAAAGACCTGCCCCGAATCGCCAAGACCCTGCTGGAAAAGGGCGTCAAGAATGTGGTGGTCACGCGGGGAGCGCAGGGTCTGTATTTCAAGAATCAGGACAAAGAAATCTGGATGGATGCCTTCCGGGTGAAGGCCGTGGATACCACGGCGGCAGGAGACGCTTTCATGGGCGCTCTGGCCTGCGGCCTTGCGGGGGGGAAGCCGACCCGCGAGGCGTTGAGGCAGGCCAATGCCGCGGGAGCCCTGGCCACCACCAAACTGGGCGCTCAACCTTCGCTCCCTCATCGAAGAGAGGTAGAGAGGTTTTTGGAAAGAACCCCTTGAATCGTCTGATCGATTACGATTTTCATCTTGGCCGATTGTCCTTCCGCGACCCCCTGAATCTTTTGAGCGGCCTCCTTGGCCGCTTTTTCTTTCTAACCTTCTAGAGGATGGATCACCGCACAGGAAAGAAGTCTTTTTCTATCAGGTCGCTGGTATAATAATAGAGGATAACAAGCCAGGGAGGAGAAGATGGCCAAGACAGGGGAACCCCAGGGAGATACCGCCAGAGCGATGGAGGAAAAGGCCGAAGGCCGCCTTCGGGAGCTTTTTGAAAAGATGCCCTACCCGGCATCGATTTTTCTTTTCACCGACGAGGGTCAGAACGAACCCTTCAATCAGGCTGCGCGGGAGGTCCTCCACATCCTGCACCGGGTATCCCCGAAAATTCAAATCAAGGAATATGACCTGGGCCACGAACAGGCCCGTAAATGGAAGATACAGAGTTCACCGACTCTTCTCTTCGATCCCGATCGATGCAAAGCCCGCTGGCTGGGAGCTCCTATCGGTGAGGAAACCAAGACCCTGATCATCGCCCTTCAGATGCTGGGTTATCGAACCACGGGACTCAGCGAAGATTCCCGCAAGATTTTGAAAAAGATCACTTCCCCCCGGCACATCAAGGTTTTCGTGAGCCCTACCTGCCCTTACTGCCCCCAGCAGGCCGTGAATGCTCTGAATGCCGCCTTTGAAAGACCGGATTTGATCTCCCTGGAGATTATCGACATTCAGGTCAACCCCGACCTGGCCCAGAAATACGGCGCTCAGAGCGTTCCCCAGGTCTTTGCCAATGAAAAGCTCATCGCCATGGGGGCCCAGCCGGAAGAGCTCTTCATGTCTTCGCTGGAAAAAATGGAAGAGCAGAGAATCTACATCCCCGAGAGCGACGCCGCGGAACTAGAAACGGATTTGGTCATCGTTGGGGGAGGACCCGCCGGTCTCACCG
>DASPRR010000228.1:0-22165 GCA_035624375.1 Thermodesulfobacteriota bacterium
TTCCCTGCGGGGTCGGTCAAACTTCTGGCCTCGGAACGTTCCACGGGAAAGGAGCTGGGGTTTAATGGGAAGCCGGTGAAAGTGGAAAAGTTGAGCAAGGATTCCTTCAAGGGAATTCAAATCGCCCTTTTTTCCGCCGGAGCGTCCCGCAGCCTGGAGTTTGCCCCGGCAGCTGCCGCCTCTGGAGCGGTGGTGGTGGACAACAGCAGCGCCTTCCGCATGGACCCGGAGATTCCCCTGGTGGTGCCCGAGGTCAACCCCCACGCCGTCGCCCAGTATAAGAAACGGGGCATCATTGCCAATCCCAACTGCTCTACCATCCAGATGGTGGTGGCTTTAAAGCCGATCCATGACGCGGCCCGGATCCAGAGGATCGTGGTCTCCACCTACCAGGCGGTTTCCGGCACCGGGCTGAAGGCCATCGATGAACTGTTGGTTCAGACCCGGGCTCTTCTCGCCTCCCAGGAGGTCCAGAAGAAGGTGTATCCCCACCAGATCGCCTTCAACTGCCTCCCCCATATCGATGTTTTTCTGGAGAATGGCTACACCAAGGAAGAGATGAAGATGGTCAACGAAACCCGGAAGATCATGGAAGACCCCACCATCCGCGTCACCGCCACCACCGTCCGGGTTCCCGTTGTCCACAGCCACTCCGAGTCCAGCAACATCGAGACCGAAAAGAAAATCACCCCCCAACAGGTTCGTGAAATCCTCTCCAAAGCCCCCGGCGTCAAGGTGGTGGACAACCCGTCCCTCAACGAATATCCGCTGGCTATCCATGCTGCCGGACGGGACGAGACCTTTGTGGGCAGAATCCGCGCGGACGAGTCGATCCCCAACGGGATCAATATGTGGGTGGTCTCCGACAACGTCCGCAAGGGAGCGGCCCTGAATGCCGTGCAGATCGCCGAGATTCTGATCGAAAAATATATCTGACCCCTACCCCCCAATTTCCCTTCGCAAAGTGACTATATGGTAACGGGCGGAGACGCCGTCATTCCTGCGAAAGCAGGAATCCAGGTCTTTGAATTTGTTGTTCACTCCAACAGCCTGGATGCCCGCCTCCGCGGGCATGACGAATTACGACACAGTCTCAAAGGGAGGCAGGGCGGATCGAAGCGATCTCTTTTTTGTGATATGCTTGTTCAATGAAATTCCTCCAAGACATCACCCTGGGACAGTACCTTCATGGGAATTCCTTCCTCCACCGCCTGGACCCCCGGACTAAATTCCTGTCCCTGATCCTATTGATGGTTGTCACCTTCACGGTGCAGGATTTCCTGCCCATGGTCCTGCTTTGGTTTCTTTTCTTCTTGGGATTGGCCGTTTCTGGCTTGCCCTGGGCTTACGTCTTCCGGGGAGTTCGATCCTTCCTCTGGCTCTTCCTGTTCACCGCTTGCCTTCATTTCTTTTTTACCCCCGGCCCTTCGCTTCCCTTTTTCCCCATTGGTTTCCTGGACCTGACCTGGACCGGATTGGCCAAGGGGGTGTTTGTGGCCGCCCAGCTTTTTCTGGCCATTCTTCTCTCCTCCCTTATGACCCTTACCACCTCTCCTCTGCAGCTCGCTCACGGGCTGGAGAAGCTCCTGGCTCCCCTGAAACGTTTCCGGGTCCCGGTGGAAGATTTCTCCATGATGACCATGCTGGCGATTAAGTTCATCCCCATCCTCCTGGGAGAAGCAAATCGGATCATCAAGGCCCAGAGCGCCCGGGGAGTAGACTTCGAATCCGGAAGCTTTTTCCGGCGGGTAAAAAATTTGCTATCCATCTTAACCCCTCTTTTTCACAGCGTCTTCAAACGGGCCGACGATCTGGCCATCGCCCTTTTGGCTCGAGGATATCTCAGTGGGGTCAAACGAACCCACCTTCACGAACCCCAAATGACGGGGAAGGACTACTGGGTGCTGGCCTGCGTGGTAGGATTTATGGTTTTCGAGCTAGAGCTCAGCGGATAGGTCGGATAGTCAATGAGCAATGACCAATGGGCAATGGGCATTGTTCATTGGTAATTGATTATTGACCATTGAGTCTTTTTAGGAGACTTCATGAGAAAGAAGAAATTCAATGGCCTGATCCAGGTTTACACCGGAAACGGCAAGGGGAAAACCACTGCCGCTCTTGGGCTGGCTTTGCGGGCGGCGGGCCACCGCTTCAGGGTACTCATGGTCCAGTTCCTCAAGGGAGGAATCGCTTACGGGGAGTTGAAGTCGGCGAGGAAGCTCTCCCCCTATCTTACCATCGTACCCATGGGGCGGGAATGCTTCGTGGACAAGAAAAATCCCCATTCCGTCGACCGCCGGTGGGCCCGAAAAGGTTGGCACCTCTCGAAAGAGGCGGTTCAGAGTCAGAAATATCAGGTGGTCATCCTGGATGAAGTGAATGTGGCGGTAGATTACGGCCTAGTTCCTTTGGATGAACTCCTGCATTTGATGAAAAATAAACCCGAAAACGTCGAGTTAGTCCTGACCGGCCGTTGGGCCACACCCGAAGTCCTCCGGCAAGCCGATCTGGTCACGGAGATGAAAGAGATCAAGCACTATTACCGGAAAGGAATCGAGAGCCGGATCGGGATAGAACGATAAGAGGCAGAGCGCATGGAGGATAGCGCATAGCCAATTGGAACCGGACCCTTTGCCTTTTGCTCTATGGTCTCTGCCTTTGTGCCTTGAGCCTTTCTCTTCTCCATGTTAGAATCAATCTCGCTCCAGAGCAGCAGAAGGGGAATAAGGATCTTTTGCGGGTCATCAGCGGCAAGTGCAAGGGAAAGAAGCTTTTTGCATTGAAGGGCCTGAGCCTCCGGCCCACCTCCGACCGGGTGAAGGAGGCTATCTTTGACATCCTGCAGAAATTTCCCCCCAAGAAAAATGTGTTGGACCTTTTTGCCGGGACCGGAGCTTTGGGGATTGAAGCCTTGAGCCGGGGTGCTCAAAGGGCTGTCTTCGTAGAGGGAAGCGCCCGGTCCGGTGCGGTCCTGCGGAGAAATATTGAGGCCTGCCGGTTAAGCGGCCAAGCCGAAGTCGTTTCCAAGGAAGTTCAGACAGGACTGAAAGCTCTGGAAGAACGGGAGGATTCATTCGACCTGATTTTTCTGGATCCGCCCTACGGGAAGGGATTGGCTTGTCGGGCTCTTGAAAGCCTCTCCCGAAGCCACATTCTTTCGGTCAACGCCCTGATCGTTGCCGAACATTCTCCGGATGAAGACTTGAGTTCGATCTCTTCATTAGAGCGAATTGACCGGCGAAAGTACGGAGGAACGGAAGTTTCCCTCTTTCGACGGAAGGAAAAAGAATAAAATGGGACACAGATGAACGTCGACCTAAAGAACACGAAAACCCCTTTTAGGTTTTTTAGAATTGAAGGGGCCTTGTTCCTTTTTTTGCGTTCATATGGGTCCCATAAGAAACGAAGAGGACTTGTCTATGAGTGAAAGAATCGCGGTCTATCCTGGTTCCTTTGATCCTATCACCAACGGCCACGTAAATCTGATCGAGCGAGCCCTGCAAGTGTTCGACAAACTCATTGTGGCGGTGGCCCACAACCCCAACAAGACGGCCCTTTTCTCGGTGGAAGAGCGAATTGACATGATCCGCATCGCTCTGAAGAACGACCCCCGGGTCAGCACCGCCTCCTTCCAGGGGCTACTGGTGGAATTCGCCGTCCAGCAGGGGGCCAACGTCATCGTCCGGGGCCTGCGGGCCCTTTCGGATTTCGAGTACGAATTTCAGATGACCCTTATGAACCGCAAGCTCAACCGCAAGGTGGACACCATGTTCCTGATGACCGGATATAAATGGTTCTACACCAGTTCCAAGATCATCAAGGAAGCGGCTTCCCTGGGAGGGTCGGTGCGGGGCCTGGTCCCGGAGATCGTTCACCAAAGGCTGAAGGAGAAATTTCCAGCCTACCGGAATCTACCATAAAGAAGCGGTCAGCCATCAGCGGTCAGCTTTCAGCCAAGACTTTCCAATTGTGGGCTGAAGCGTGACGGCTGATCGCTCATCGCGATGAAAGGAGCATCCCATGAAACTCGCCGAACGCGTGAATCGCATCAAACCTTCCCCTACCTTTGCCGCGGCGGCCAAAGCTGCGGCCATGCGGGCCAAAGGAATCGAAGTCATCAGCTTTGCTCAGGGTGAGCCGGATTTTGACACCCCAGACAATATCAAGGAGGCGGCTTACAAGGCCCTCCGGGAGGGAATTACCAAATACACCCCGGCCTCTGGGTTTCCCGACCTCAAGGACGCCATCCTCCAGAAATTCAAGAGGGACAACGGCCTCACCTATGACCGTTCCCAGGTCTTCGCCTCCGCCGGGGCCAAGCTCATCATCTACAACCTGGCGCAGGCGCTCCTCCAGGCCGGGGACGAAGTAATCGTTCCGGCCCCCTACTGGGTTTCCTATACAGACATCGTCCTGCTGATGGACGCAACCCCGGTCGTGGTCCAGACCTCGGAGGAATCGGGCTTTAAGATGAGCGTATCCCAGCTCAAAGCCGCCCTAACCCCCCGCACGAAAGCGATCATTCTCAACAGCCCCTGCAACCCCACCGGCGCGACTTATACTGCAGCGGAATTGAAGGGCTTGGTTGAACTTCTTCTTCCCAGGAAAATCCTAATCGTCGCCGATGACATCTACGAAAAATTCGTTTATGACGGGACGGTCTTTACCAGCATCGCCTCTCTAAGCAAGGAAGTGCAGGATCAAACCATTGTGATCAACGGCGTCTCCAAGACCTATTCTATGACCGGCTGGCGAATCGGGTATGCCGCGGGCCCGGCTGATCTTATGGCCGCCATGGACAAGGTCCAGACCCAGAATGTTTCCAATCCGGTCTCCTTCTGTCAGAAAGCGGCCGTCGAGGCCCTGACCGGACCCCAAGATTCGGTGCAGAAGATGGTCACCGAATTCGACCGGCGACGCAAATATATCGTCCAGCGCCTGAACGCCATGCCCGGAGTCAAATGCGCCATGCCCAAGGGAGCCTTCTATGTTTTCCCCAACATCACCGGCCTCTTCGGAAAGAAGTGGGGAGACAAAGTGATCTCCAACTCCGGGGATGTGACCGATTTGATTCTGGAGGAAGCCAAGGTGGCGGTCGTGGCCGGAAGCGGGTTCGGCAACGACCGTCATATCCGCTTCTCCTACGCCACCTCCATGGCCAACATCGAGAAGGGAATGGACCGGATTCAGGAAGCCCTGAGAAAATTGAAATAAGCCCTCAGCGGTCAGCTTTCAGTCATCAGCATTTTCTGCTGCTAAAAGCTGACCGCTTCTTTTCAAAATAATCCCGCAAAATCTGTTCATGATCGAAGGCCAGCGGGAGAGGGAGATTATTCTCCGAAAATATCCCGATCTTCCCGGCATCATCACCGGCTCTCGCCATTCCTTTGGCTTTGGCAATGAAAACCGTTGAAATATTGTGCTGCCGCGGGTCCCTCTGCGGGTCTGAGTAGGTATGGAACTGTTCCAGCGATTCAATTCTCAGCCCTGTTTCCTCCCGAGCCTCCCGGGCCGCGGCGTTCTCCAGGGTTTCCCCGTAGTCTACAAACCCACCCGGTAGGGCCCATGCCCGGGGTTCATTTTTCCGGTAGATCAAAACGATACCCCTCTTCCCCCCATCTGGCTGGACCTCTATGATGATATCCACGGTGGGAAAAGGATTTGAGTAAACGAAGACCTCAGCGCCGCACTGGGGGCAGATTATTTTTTTGGTTCCCATATAAACCCCTTTCTGGAAAATTCCGGGTTCCCAAATAATCCTTCAAATGTTCTCAGGTCCTGGCTCCGATTCTACCGAATTTTCCCTTGAATGGAAAATTCATCCAATTCCTTTCCCTGGGAAAGGCCCATAAGTTCCTTGACATTTACCCGTTTCCTTGATATAAATTACTATCCTTTAGGAGGTTAAGCCAATGAAAAGATTTGAATTTTTGATCTCACCAATTGTTCTCTTTCTCTTTCTGGGGCTGGTCGCGGGTTGTGCTATTTCTAAAAAAGAAGAGGGGAAACCCCCTTCGGATACGAGTCTCAAAGCTTCTTTCTCTGATTTCGAAGGGGTTGTAATTCCCTCTGAACTTTCCCTGAACAAAAAAAAATCTTACGTCTACAGCGCAGCCCGTACCAAAGTGGGCCTCCTCACTTTTGAAGGGGGAGTCGAACCCGATTCTCTGGCCACCTTCTTCCAGACCAATCTCCCCCGGGGCGGATGGAAGCCGATGACTGTCCTGAAAGACCGGGAGCATTCGCTGATCTTTCTGAAAGACGACCGGGTATGCCTGATAACCATCTCCGAGACATGGTTCACCACCATCTGCGAGGTCCGAGTTGGCCTGGTGGAAAAAACCCCAGAGCCAAGTAAGGAAACACCCACTCGCTGATTGATCGTCCCTAGAATCATAAAGATGCTGAAAGGCAAAAAAATCGTCCTCGGAGTCACAGGAGGAATTGCTGCCTATAAGGCGGCAGAACTCGTCCGGGAACTGGTTCGTTCGGGGGCGGAAGTTTTTGTGGTCATGACCCGTAGCGCCCAGGAATTCATCACTCCCCTCACCTTGCAGACCCTTTCGGGGAATAAAGTAGCCACTGAGCTTTTCAGTCTCCTCGAGGAATCGGAGATCGGCCATATCTCCCTCGCTGACCGGGCCGATATCCTGGTCATCGCTCCGGCCACCGCTAACATGATCGGAAAGATCGCCGGAGGCATTGCGGATGACATGCTAAGCACCGTCGTCATGGCCACCCAGGCGCCCGTTCTATTGGCCCCGGCCATGAATGTACATATGTGGGAAAATTCCATCACCCAGGAAAATATCCAGAAACTCCGGGCCCGCGGCTATCACTTCATCGATCCAGAAGCCGGAGAACTGGCCTGCGGCTATGAGGGGAAGGGGCGGCTGGCTGAGATCCCGGCGATCGTCGAAGAGGTCCAGACCCTTTTGTCCCCGAAGGACTACTCCGGGGAAACTATTCTGGTCACTGCTGGGCCCACGGAAGAGCCCATTGACCCGGTCCGTTTTCTCAGTAATCGCTCTTCGGGAAAGATGGGCTTTGCCGTCTCCCGGGCTGCCCGTCGGAGGGGAGCCCAGGTCACCCTGGTGAGCGGCCCCACCGCATTGACTCCTCCTCCCCATCTCCGCTTCATCCCTGTTCGCACGGCGGCCCAAATGAGGGAAGCGGTGCTGGAAAATCTGCAGGCGGCCTCCATCGTGGTCATGGCCGCGGCGGTCTCCGACTTCCGTCCCCAGGGAACCAGGGAGGAAAAGATTAAAAAATCAAAGGCCAACTTGAATCTCCTCCTGGAGCTCAACCCCGATATCCTGTACGAAGCAGGTCAGAAGAAGGGAACCCGGCTGCTCATCGGCTTTGCCGCCGAAACCCATGACCTGCTGCAGAATGCCCGGCAGAAGCTGGCCGAAAAGAACTTGGATTTGATCGTGGCCAACGATGTGAGTCTCCCCGGCGCGGGGTTTGCGGCAGATACCAACATCGTGAAGCTGATCGATCGCCGGGGAAACATCGAAGAGCTTCCGCTGATGGGCAAGGAAGAAGTGGCCGACCTGATTCTGGACCGGCTGGTGAAGCTGAGAACCCAATGAATGCCAAGCCGTCCTCTCTAGGATTGGACCATCCCCGTTTCCTCGTGGAACTGAGGGAGCTGCTGGTGGGTCTTCGCCACCACCTGGAAGAAGAAAAATCTTTGGGCTTGGAGGGTTGGCCCCGGAGTTCACCGGTGAATTCCATGCCTTTTCCTATGAAAAAAGAATCTTCCCTCGTAGCCCAACCAGCCTCCTCCTCCACCCTGGAGGCAGTCCGGGAAGAACTGGGAGATTGCCGAAGGTGTAAACTTCATCCCACTCGAACGACTATCGTCTTTGGAACAGGAAACCCGAAGGCCAAGCTGGTCTTCGTGGGCGAAGGACCCGGGCGAGACGAAGACCTCCAGGGGAAACCTTTCGTCGGCCTGGCCGGGCAGCTCCTCACCAAGATCATCCAGGCCATTCAGCTCAGCCGGGAGGAGGTCTACATCACCAACATTATCAAATGCCGGCCTCCGGGAAATCGAAATCCAGAGCCCGACGAAATTAATGCCTGTGAACCTTTTCTCATCAAACAGCTGGAGGTCATCCAGCCCAAATTGATCTGCGCCTTGGGCACTTTTGCCGCCCAGACCCTTCTGAAGACCGAGGAAAGGATCTCCCTCCTGCGGGGAAGGTTTCACCAATACCAGGGGATCCCCCTTATGCCCACCTACCACCCCGCTTACCTCCTGCGCAACCCCAATTTCAAAAGGGACGTGTGGGAGGATATGAAGAAGATTAAGAAAGAGTACGAACAGCTGTGAATTCCTCCGCTCCGGCGGATTCGAGGGAGTTTCGATAATGGGCAAGAAATTCTTCTGCGCTTTCTTTTTCCTGGGCCTTTTTCTTTCCGGCCTGCTTCTTTCTCTGCTCCCCGGGTTTCTCCCCGCCCAGGAAAAACAGGTCAACATTTTAAAGATCAACGACGCCATCACTCCGGCGATCGCCGATTTTATCAAGAGGGGCATTGAACAGTCGGTCCAAGACCGGGCGGAGTGCCTGATCATCCAGATGGATACTCCCGGCGGACTCGACCTCTCCATGCGCGACATCATTAAAGAAATGATGAATGCCGATATTCCCATTGTCGTCTACGTAGGTCCCAGCGGAGCGAGGGCGGCTTCGGCTGGGGTTTTCATCACCCTGGCCGCCGACATTGCCGCCATGGCCCCGGGGACGAATATTGGAGCCGCCCATCCGGTGGCCGTGGGGGGGGGCAAGATGGACCGGACCATGGCGGACAAAGTGGTGAACGACGCCGTCGCCTATATTGAATCCATCGCCGAAAAGAAGGGAAGGAACGTGAAATGGGCGGCCAAGGCCGTGAGGGAGAGTGTCTCCATCACCGAAACCGAAGCCCTGAAGATCAAGATCATCGATCTCATCGCCAAGGATGTAGACGACCTGCTGGCGAAAATCGACGGCAAAACCCTGGAAAAGTCAAAACGCAAGATCAAGCTGGCCACCAAGGGTTTGAAGACCAACCACGTCGAGATGGGCTTCCGGGAACGCTTCCTGGCGACCCTGAGCAACCCGAACATCGCTTACATTCTCATGATGATCGGCCTGGTGGGGCTCTATTTCGAGCTCTCCAACCCGGGGGCCATCTTCCCAGGGGTCATCGGGGGGATCTGCCTGATCCTGGCCTTTTTCGCGTTCCGGACTCTTCCTGTTAACTATGCCGGAGTGCTGCTCATTCTCCTAGGGGTCTTTCTCTTTATTGCCGAGATAAAAGTAGCCAGTTACGGCCTCCTTTCCGTAGGGGGCATCATTTCCCTGGCTTTGGGGTCGATCATGCTCTTTGAATCCCCCCTGCCCTATCTGCGGGCCTCCCTGACGGTCATTCTCCCGACGGTCCTGGTTACGGCGGCCTTTTTCCTTCTTGCCGTGGGCCTGACGATCAAAGCCTACCGGGCAAAGCCGGCCACGGGGATGGAGGGTCTGGCCGGGGAGGCGGGAAAGGCCGCCACGCGGATTGCCCCGGAGGGCAAGGTCTTTGTTCACGGGGAATTCTGGAATGCCTACAGCGATGGGACGATCGAAGAGGGAGAGAAGGTCCGGGTGGTCAAGGCAGAGAATCTCAGGCTGAAGGTGGAAAAGCTAACCTGATCAGCATAGCAAAATTCCGCGGGGGACGAAATTAAAAAATCGGAGAATCTATAGTCAACGGCTCAAAAAAAGGAGTCATCGCGAGGAGCGAAGCGACGCGGCAATCTCATGAGATCGCTTCACTTAGTTCGCAATGACAGCGCCTTGAATGTCAACTTATTTAGCCCGTCACTATACTTGCAACGACTGAGTTTTCAACAAATTCTAAGGATAGGAGGTTACAATGATTCCATCTCTTTCGTTTTTAGTCTTGCTGATTCTGATCCTCATGATCGCGGCCAGCGCGCTGCGCATTCTCAACGAATACGAACGGGGAGTCATCTTCCGGTTGGGCCGGGTACGCACGGTCGGGGGGAAACCCCAGCCCAAGGGGCCCGGGCTCATCTTTCTCATCCCCATCGTTGATAAGCTGGTGAAAGTCAGCTTGCGGACGGTAACCATGGACGTCCCCCCCCAGGACGTCATCACCCGGGACAACATCTCCCTCAAGGTGAACGCGGTCATCTATTTCCGGGTCATGGAGCCCATCAAAGCGGTCATCGAGATTGAAAATTACCTCTATGGTACCTCCCAACTGTCCCAGACGACCCTTCGTTCGGTTTGCGGCCAGGTGGAGCTCGACGATATCCTGTACCAGCGGGATAAGATCAACATGCAGATCCAGGAAATCCTTGATAAGCACACCGAACCCTGGGGAGTGAAGGTCACCGCCGTGGAAGTAAAGGCCATCGACCTGCCCGAGGAGATGCGCCGGGCCATGGCCAAACAGGCGGAAGCCGAGCGTGAGCGTCGATCCAAGGTCATCCGGGCCGAGGCTGAATTCCAGGCGGCTGAAAAACTAAAAGACGCCGCAGCGATTATCGGCGACTATCCCATGGCTCTGCAGCTCCGCTATCTCCAGACCCTTTCCGAAGTAGCCACGGAGAAGAACTCCACCACCATCTTCCCCATCCCCATCGACCTGATCAAGCCTTTCTTAAAGCTGGCGGAACGGGCGGAAATGTCAGAGCGGGCGGAAAAGAAATCAACGAGCTGAGCATAGCGTTTGCCTGGGGTAAAATAGGATGGGATCCTGGAGGGTCCCATCCTTTTTTTCGATCCCTCTTTTGATTTTTTAACCGCAGAGGCCGCAGAGAACGTCGAGAAAAGGCAAAAAATAAGCTCCAAAGAACCGAAAGCAATAACCGCCTTTGAATTCATTCCTTCCGTTTTCATCGGCAGTTTTGTTTTTTTGTAACAGTTTAGTGGTTTGACACGGCTTTCCCAGAGATCCCCCCCGCCCTCCCTTTTCCAAAGGGAGAAGAGATTATTTACGGGAATCGATGAATCATTAAACTTTTTCCCCCTTTGAAAAAGGGGGACTAGGGGGGATTTGACAGTTTTTCAAAAGGCTAAATGGTTACGTTTTTCCTGTTTGATTTATTTTGATTGAAAGCATCTCTCTGCGTTCTCTGCGCTCTCTGTGGTGGAAGTTTTTTTGTGGAACTCTGGAAACGAAATTTATACAGCCTCTGGACGGTGGAATTTCTGGCCGTTCTGGGCATGGCCCTGGTCCTTCCCTTTCTTCCCTTCTATGTCCGGGAATTGGGAGTCAGGGAACTGGAGGACGTAAAGCGGTGGAGCGGCTTCATCTACGCCGCCCCCTTTTTCCTGGCCGTCTTTACCGGGCCCCTCTGGGGTTATCTGGGGGACCGCTACGGCCGGCGGATGATGCTCGTCCGGGCCGTCTTCGGCTTTGCCGCAACTTCTCTGCTCATGGCCTTTGCCCAGAACGTAACCCAGCTTTTTTTCCTTCGCCTAATCCAGGGAGGGGTCGCCGGATTCATCGCCGCCACTCTGGCCATTGTGGCGACCACCACTCCCCGCGAACATATGGGGTATGCCATGGGAATCCTCCAGACCTCCCTGACCACCGGGGGGGTCATCGGTCCCTTGGTGGGCGGATTATTGGCGGACTTGATCGGATACCGCAATATCTTCTTTCTCACCGGCGGGTTCGGCTTCCTGGCCGGATTCATGGTCATTCTCCTGGTTCGGGAGGAGGCGAAACGCGGGGAGGACAAGAAATCCGCAGGGTTCTTTTCCAACTACCGCTTCGTTTTTACTTCTTCCACTCTCACCGCGATCTTTGTCTCCAGCATGATTGTTCAACTGGCCGTCATGGCCATCCAGCCGGTCCTTTCTCTGTTCGTGGAAAGGCTCTGGCCCTCCGCCGAAACTCTTTCCACCATGGCCGGCACCGTTTTTGGGATCGTCGGTGTTTCCAGCCTTCTCGCCGCTCCCTACTGGGGAAAACGAGGAGACCGGATGGGTTATAAGAAAATCCTGGCCATCACCACCCTGGCCACGGGAATCTCCTACGCTCCCCAGGGCCTGGTGACCGATGTGTATCAGCTGCTCATTCTCCGGTTCATCCAGGGCCTCTTTGTGGGTGGGATTCTCCCGGCCCTGTACACCCTGACCTCGCTGAATACTCCGGAAGAAAGGCGGGGGGGGATCATGGGAATCACCCGGAGCGGTCTCCTGATCGGAAATGTGGCCGGGCCGATCTCGGGGGGCTTCTTGGCCGCTTCCCTGGGCATGCGCCCGGTGTTCTTCTTCACCGCGGCCCTGCTGATCTCGGTCACTTTCGCCGCCAGAAGACTGATTGATGAACCCCCGCACTGAAAGGTTCAAAAGGTTGGAGGACCGTCACGCCGGGGGCGTGACTCAAGGATCGCTCCGCTTGAGGCTCAAGTGAGGAGATAAGCCGGAAGGATCTCCCGCACCCTGCACCTTTTTTATGATTGACTTGCATATCCACACCAATGCCTCCTCCGACGGGCAGTATTCTCCCCGAGAAATCTTCGAGATGGCCCGGCAAAAAAGCCTTAAGGCCATTGCGTTCGCCGACCACAATTCCCTGGAAAATGTGGAAGAGGGGATTCGCCTGGCCGAAGAATTCGGCATCGAATTTATCCCCTGCATGGAATTGAACACCCTTTATCGGGAGATGGACCTCCACCTTCTCGCCTACTTCCTGGACCCGGCCGACTCCGTGCTTCAGGAGTGGCTGGAAGAGATCCGCCGGAAAAAGGTACAGCAGGCCGACAAACGGCTGGAGAAGTTGAATGAGCTGGGATTCTTCTTCACTGCCGGGGATTTGCGAAAATTCTCTGAAGACCGGATTCCTACAGGCCGATCTTACCTGCAGGCCATCCTCAGCCGCAAAGAAAACCTGAAGGACCCGCGTCTCCGCCCATACATTGACGGGAATCGGTCCCGTTCTCCCTACGTGAATTTCTACCGGGACTACCTTCGGGGAGGGAAACCGGCCTTTGTCCCCATGGAGGATGTCTCCACCTTCTCGGCCATCCGGAAGGTCCGTCAGCTGGGCGCCATCCCCATTCTCGCCCATCCTTCAGACACGGGCTCAGACAACCTCCTAGCCCTCGTGGGGAACGGCCTGGAAGGCCTGGAAGCCTATTCGCCTTACCATGACCCTTCGGAGCAGGAAGCCTTCAGGGCTTTCGCCGAGCATCACGGTCTCCTGGTGACCGCCGGGTCAGATTTTCACGGGGAAAAAATCAAGCCGGATATCGAGCTGGGCCAGGTTTCAGACCACCCCCCTGATGTCCTCGAAAAATTGAAGGAGAGAAGAAAGGATAGACGATGAATGCAAGCAATGTCCGGGGGGTGATCTTCGACCTCGACGGAACCCTGATCGATTCCTATCAGGCCATTTACCTGGGTTTCCACTATACCTATTCGGAATTGGGACTTCCTCCCCTATCCCACGCCGAGGTGGAAAAGGCCATCGGCCTGGGGTTGTCCTATACCTTTCGGGAGCTGCTGGGAGAGGAAAGGGTCGCTCAGGCCCTCACCCTTTTCCGAAAAAAATATGAGGAGGTTTTCCGCGCCCATACCCACCTGCTCCCCGACGTGCATCAAGTCCTGGAAAGCCTTCAGGGTCGGGGCATTCAACTGGCCGTGGCCACAAATAAACTCGGCCGGTTCTCTCGGACGATTCTCGAACATTTTGGTATGGATAAAATGTTTGCCGTAATCCTGGGAGACGGAGATGTTTCCCAGAACAAACCCGATCCTGAAATGCTTTACCTGGCCATGGAGAAGATGGGGGTGGGGAAGGAAGAAACCATCTTTGTCGGTGATTCGGTGATCGATATCCAGACCGGCAGGAATGCGGGAATCCGGGTTTTCGCGGTCCCCACGGGGAATGCCGGCCGAGAGGATTTGGTCAAGGCTCAGCCCACCTTGATCCTGAGCCGTCTCCTGGACCTTCTTTCCTTGGTTTGACCGAAGGCTGGGCCTGGAAAAGGCATGGGGAGCATCGGAAAAAAGTCCGTTGCACAAGCCTCCCGGCTGGGGGTACAATCGGGACAGGAAAAGAATTGCGGTCAGGGGAGAAATTAGTCTCCAGAACCTATTCCACTCAGAAAGGGGGAAAAGACTCTAAGAAGATGCGGGGATAAACTTCATTCTCTGAAAAGGAGGTCAGCGGGATGCCTCTCGATGAAATCGTTCAGAGTCTGGTGAAGGTCAGTCCTAGGGAAAAAAGCTTCCTTTCCGTTTACTTGGATTTGCGCCCGGAGGGAAAGGGGAAAAAGCTCCATGCCGTCTTCCTCAAGAACCGTCTGCCTGAACTTGGCCGAGTCCTCCCCGCTCGTTCCCGTGAGCAAACCCTTCTCGCCCGGGATATCAGGCGGGTTCAAAGGTATTTGGAAGAAAAACTGGACCCCTCCTGGAGGGGGATTGCTATGTTTGCCTGTGCCGCCGAAGATTTGTTCCTCCCGATCCCTTTGCCCCTGCCTCCGGAAAATGAATTGGCCCTGTCGCCCCAACCCCACCTGTTCTCCCTGGTGCGCCAGGCTGATCTGTACCGCCCTTATGCCGTCCTCGCCGCCGACTCCCGGCAGGCCCGACTTTTCTGGATTCAGGAGGGTCGGTTGGAGAAACAAAGGTCCCTCGTTTGGGAAGAGGAGCACACCACCCGGTTCGGCCGGATGGGTTGGTCCCTTCAAAAATTTCAGCGCCACCTCCAGGGGCACACCAGACAGCGAATGAAGGAGGCTGTTGAGACTCTGGTAAAATGGGTTGGCAGGGGCAAAATGGACTATCTTTTCACCGTCACCGAAGAAGGAATGGAGGGGGAGATCAAAAAGCATCTGCCCTCCGCCTTGAGAAAGAAGCAGAGTTCCCTCACTTCGGTGGACTCCCGGGACCCGGATCATAAAATTCTTTCGGGTGCCTTCAAGGCCATCCAGACCCTGTTGCGGGAAAGGGCGGAAGCTCTGGTCCGGCAACTGCTGGATGAGGCCCAGCCCATGGGGAGGGGCACCGCAGGACCGGAGCCGACGTTGAGCGCCCTGCAGAATCACCAGGTTGAACGGCTGATCCTCGACGGACAGTTTCAAGCCGAAGGCTGGCAATGCCAGGTCTGTGGGTACTTGGGCACGGGAGGAGTGCCAAGGTCCTGTCCTCTGTGCCAGGGGAAGACCAGCCCGGCACCGTTGCGGGAAGCTATCGTTCTCCTGGCCCAATCCCAGGGGATCAATCTATCTTTTACCGATCGTTTCTCTCCTCTGGTAAAGGCTGGGGGAATTGGAGCCATGCTGAAGTTCAACATTTCAAGGAGAAGGAAGCGGTGACCGACAGTCTTACTGCCCTCCGGGGCTTACATCGTTTTACTAGGAGGAAAGGATGGCCTTGTGGGAACAGGTGAAGGGGAAAACGCAGGCGGTTCAAATCAAGCTGCGCATGCTCTTTTTGGAGAATCAAATCGACCAAGTCCTCCTCCGCCTGGGCAGCCGAACCTATGACCTTAATAAGAGCGGCGGGCCCTTCGGCGAGGATGGAGAAGTTGGGACTCTTCTACAGGAAATCTCCACCAGGAAGAAGGAGTTGGGTCAGCTGAAGGAAGACTTTCAAAGAAGCTGGAGCGAGGAATCCAAGGAGTTGAAGACCCGCCTGGAAAAAGGAGACGGGGCTCTGGAGCAGGTGGAAATTTCATTCCTGTCCCCGGCGGCTGGGAAAAAGATCAAAGAGGTGGACCTTCCCAAAGAAGTTCTCCTGGGGCCGATCTTGCGGGGCGAGGAATTGATCATCCCCGACGGAGAAACCGAACTCCAGGCCACGGACCGGGTCACTCTCCTGGGAAAGAAGAAGGATGTGGAATCCACCGCCCGACTCTTGAAAGGGATGCCCTAAGGAAGGTCGGAATCCGGGGAGTAGGGCCGCAAAACAACGGTTTTCCCTGGCTTGCCTTGGCGTGTCTGGGTATAATGGGGCCAACCCAGGCCTAAGGTTTTTTCGATAAGGAATAGAGGATGAAGCATTCGGGATCATCCTTAAAGACGGAGTCGTCCAGAATTACCGATTCATAAAACCATAGGGAGGAAACGAATGGCTAAACACTGCCGGAACGGAGTCTACGGGGCGATCTTCGCCCTGCTTCTTGGGCTTATTTCCCTCGCAGGTTGTGCAGCGAGTAAAACTTATCTCCTGAATTTATCCTACAATCCGCTGGGGACTCCCCAGTTCCTGCCCATTTCCGCCAAGCCAGCGACCTTGGCCATCTATCAATTTGAAGATGCCCGGCCCGATCGACTTTACCTGGGCAGACGGGTTTACCGGGACGGAATGGTGGATTTTTTCAAGCCCGATGCCGGGACCGTGGAGCAGGTGATGAATCAGTCGGTTGTCAAAGCCATGGAAAAAGCGGGATTCAAAATTACCCGGGTCAATCGCCTTTTGAACCAGGATAAAGAAGATTTTAAAAGCATCCCCGGAGACGTCGCCCTGGGAGGAAGGATTGAAGCCCTCTGGGTGGAAGCCAAGAGCGGGTATGTAACTACCGATACCGACGCCAAGCTGCGAATCAAGGTAGTCTGGGGTCTGCCAAAGGAGCAGGTTTGGATGACCAAGACCATCGAGGGGAGCGCCCAGGAAACCGAACGTCCTTTCTATGAGCCCAAGTATGCCGAAGCCAAAATCAACGAGGTTTTCAAGGATGGAATGGATAAATTCCTGAAAGATGAAAATCAGTTGCGGGAAAAAATCCTGAAAGAAAAATGATTCCTCCCATCGAACTCCCGAGGGCGGGAAAAAAGGCCAGGGTGAACTCTGGCCTTTTCCTTTTCAGATGCTGCTCCCGGCAGCGCCCTATCAACCTCAGCTGAAGCGACTGCCCGGCCGGGGGGCACAAGATGAAGCCGACCCGCTCTCGCCAGCCTTGGGTCCCCCGCAGGAGAAGGCCGACATCATCCGTTGGGGATTCGCCGCACCGCATTTGGGGCAAGTGATCTTCGAACCCTTATCCGAAACCCCATGGATCATTTCAAACTGGTGAGCGCACTTGCAACACTGGTATTCGTAAATGGGCATTCTTGAACCTCCTTTTGAACCAATCATCGTGGAATTGCCCGGTCTATGAGTATTTTCCTGGGTCTCTAACTTCTCATCTCTGAACTGATTTTAAGGCCTTACCCTAAGGCCATTACCAACCCGATTACCGCCCCCAAGGTGGTGCTGATGTACGGGTTGCAGGTCAAACCTCAGGTGCTGCCGATTTTAACCGAAATCAGGCTCAGACCATAACCCACGATGGCTCCTGCGGCCAGGCCTGCAATAACTTTCCAGGTCATGGAGGATTCCTTCCTTCTATAATACCTTCTTAACCAAATTTTCCAATTGATTTCTGGGAACAGCTCCGACTACCTGGTCGACCACCTTCCCGCCTTTGAACATGATCAGAGTCGGAATGCCCCTCACCCCATAGTTGGCCGGAGTCTTGGGATTCTCATCCACATTCACTTTGACAAATTTAACTTTCCCGGCGTATTGATTGGAAAGCTCTTCAAAGATCGGAGCAATCATGCGGCAGGGTCCGCACCAAGAGGCCCAAAAATCGACGAAGGTGGGCTGTTCCGCTTCGAGAACCTCTTTCTGAAAATTGGTATCCGTTCCTGCCAATAAATTGGTTCCTTCTCCCATCAGCTTCCTCCTTCCCATTTCCATGAAAATGGATAATCAAATTTTTAGATGCCTCGATGCCCTAAAAGTTTCAAAAAAATTATTTTTTTCTCCGCGCCCCGAAGAGCTGGGGCATCCGGGACAAGACCTTCATGTCGCCCTTGACCCGGTAAAGACCCTCCATGAGAGCTTTTGGCCGATCGATCTCCCCCCGCGCGATTTTAACCCAAACCTCTCCGGGGGATTCAATCGTAACCGTGGGAGAAAGGGCCTCTCCCCTGCGAACCTGGCAGCGCCCCCCGGCGATGGAAATAACCCACTTCCCTCCTTCTTCCCCGGAAATATCGAACTGGACCTCCGCCTTTAGGTCGCCGGCCGCGGCGGGATCAAAGGCGTCGGGCATGCCTTCGATGAGCTTGCCAACTGAATCCGGAATTGCCGCGGCCGCTTCAGGGGTGACCCGGTATTTCCGCTTCAGGTAAACATCAGGATACTTTTTGGAGAACACCACCCCGATCCCGATGCACAGAGCAAAGGGAATGAGGATGGAATAAAGAGGCTTTCCTTTCCCCAGGAAACTGGAAAGAAAACAGGCCAAAAAGACCCCCGACCAAACGTAGGTGATCCGATAATTGATCAGACGAAAATCGGGCGTCCCCCAGACTGACTCCGGGTACCACTGCTTGGCCACGGTATAGGTGAAGGGTTCATAGCCCACAAGTTGCGGTATCAAGCTCATAAGAAAAAGGGTAAAATAAAGCAGGGCCACGGAATGATCCACGAAGATATGGGCCGGATTTTCCGGCAGCAGATAGACCCAGACCGTTCCGGCCAGAAGAAATCCAAGGAAAGCTTTTTCCAGGTAAGTGTTGTACTTTAAGACCTTTCGGGCACTTACAAACTGGATCAACGCCAGGGCAAAACCGATGACCACGGCGATTTTGGCCTGCCCCCAGGTGGCATCGCCCAGGCGGGCAATGGACTTGAAACTGGCCACCGGGATGAAGGAAGTCACAAAAAGAACCCTTTCCAGCTTGTGAGACATGCGATGGCTCGGAAAAGCCTTTTTGAATCAATCCCTTTATGGGGTCATTTAATGATAACAAAAACCTGAGGGACAAACTACTGCAAAATGGAAGGAAGAAGACAGAGAGAGGACTTGGCCAAGGAAATAGAAGCCTTGAAGGAAGAATTGATGGATCGGGAAAAGGCCTTACCAGCCCATACCATTCGACCTCATCAATTACTGGCCATCGAGGAATTGGAGGAGAAAATCCGCCGCCTGGAAGAAATACTTCGTAGCTTATCCTAGGCTGGGTCGAAATCCATGAATTGCATTAACCATCCAAAACGGAAAGCCTTTTCCATCTGCCAGAAATATAATCAAGGGTACTGCCAAGAATGCTGCACCTGCACCGACCCTAAGGGATACTGCAGGTATCGCACCCAGTGCATCGCCTGGCAAGTCTGCAAGAAAAGCAAAGGGAATAGAGCATAGCGCCAAGACTACATTTTTACGGCTCCATACCCTCTGCTCTTTTCCCTACGCCGCTCTTTGCGATGGTCCTTTTCCATTTGACTTCTTGTCCCCCCGGAATCTATAATCAGAAAAAAATAATCTCATTATTCCAAATGGTTAAAGTCAAAACTGTTTTCGGGTGTCAGAACTGCGGATACCAGTCTCCCAAATGGCTGGGCAAATGCCCGGATTGCGGTTCCTGGAATTCCTTTGTGGAAGAAGTGGTTTCTCCCGCCGCAGACCGCCCGGGCACTTCCTTGGCCATCTCCGTTCAAGATATCCCCCCCCAATCCATCCTGTCCATAGATATCAAAGAAGAAGGAAGGCAAAAAACGGAGATCAGTGAATTCGACCGGGTCCTCGGGGGCGGTCTGGTGGTGGGGTCCATCGTCCTCATCGGGGGGGACCCGGGGATCGGAAAATCCACCCTCCTTCTGCAGGCCCTTGACCGGCTTTCGCGAAAGAAAATCCAGGTCCTGTATGTCTCCGGGGAAGAATCCCTGCGCCAAACCAAAATGCGCGCCGACCGCATCGGGATTTCGTCCCCAGACCTTTATGTCCTGGCGGAAAACTCCCTGGAAAAAATCATCGAATACATCAGGAAACTCAAGCCGAGGGCGGCGGTCATCGACTCCATCCAAACGGTGTTTACCTCCCAGTTACAGTCCGCTCCCGGGTCGATCGGCCAGGTGCGGGAATCAGCCGGGAAACTCATGATGCTCTCCAAGTCCACAGGCCTTTCCACCTTCCTCATCGGCCACGTGACCAAAGAAGGGGCCATCGCCGGCCCCAGGGTTCTGGAGCACATGGTAGACACCGTCCTTTACTTCGAGGGAGACAGGGGACACCCTTACCGAATCCTGCGGGCGGTGAAGAACCGCTTCGGCTCCACCAACGAAATCGGCGTCTTCGAGATGAAAGACGGGGGACTGGAGGAGGTGGCCAATCCTTCCGAGCTCTTCCTGGCCGAACGCCCCATCGATGTCCCGGGCTCGGTGGTCATCTCCAGCCTGGAGGGATCACGGCCCATTCTGGTGGAGCTCCAGGCCCTGGTCAGCCCTACTTCCTACGGAATGCCGCGACGAACGGCCATCGGCGTGGACCCGAACCGGGTCTCCCTCCTGGTGGCGGTCTTGGAGAAAAAGGTGGGAATGAACCTCGCCCAGCAGGACATTTTCGTAAATGTAGCCGGGGGAGTCCGGATCGACGAACCGGCGGCCGACCTGGGGGTCATATGCGCGGTGGCCTCTTCTTTTCTCGACAAGCCTATTCCCTCCGGAACCATGGTGATTGGAGAGGTGGGGCTTGCGGGCGAAGTCCGGGGAATTCACCAGGCCGAGACCCGGATCAAGGAAGCCTTCAAGCTGGGTTTCAAACGGTGCCTCTTGCCCGCGAGCAACCGAAGCCGCATAGCCCTGGAACTCGAAGGCATGGAAATGGTCGGCGTCCAATCGGTCGAGGAGGCCCTGGAAATTCTCTTTTGAAGGGTTTCCCCCTTCACTCTCAAGAAAAAACATCCATGTCCATGGCTTGGAGGCCGTGCCCGGGCCGGAGGTCAGCCATAGGCGGACCTCCGGGCCGCAAGCTTACTTTTGCCCAAGAAAGAAAATCGGATAAATCAATGTGGGTGGGTTTTTGAAGGTTCTTGACTTTTTTCCCTTCCCCGAATATACCTAAACAAAAAGCATGGGGAGTTGATTTATGGGCAAAAAAGGAAGAAGGGGGATTTTCTTTCTTGGCGCTCTCCTCCTGATCGGCCTCCTGGTCGGGGGTTGCGGAGAAGACCTCAAAGCGGCCAATGAAAAATTAAAAAAAGAGGCCGCGGAACTCACCGCGGAAAACGAACGATTGAAAATGGAGACCGCCCGCTTGCGGGCGGAGCTTTCCGCGGTCCACGGCCAAGTGGCGGAATTGAACCTGAAAGTCTCCACCCTTCAGGAGGAGAATAATACCCTGCAGAAGGAGATGGAAACCCTGAAGAAGAGAAGAAGATAATCCATCTGGGCGGGGGAAGTGAAAACAACGGGGATCATCCTGGCGGGGGGCAAGAACCTCCGCATGGGGCAAAATAAAGCTTTTCTCGAAGTTCAGGGCGAAAGGATCATCGACCGGATCAAGCGGATTTTCGTCGATCTCTTCGACGAGGTGGTGCTGGTCACGAATTCGCCCCGTGATTACCTGGACCTGAATCTACGGATCGTCGCCGATCTCTACCGGGAAAGGGGGTCTCTCGCAGGGATATTCACCGGTCTTTTCCATGCCTCCTTTTCCCACGCCTTTGTAGCCGCATGCGATATGCCCTTCCTCAACCCGGCCCTGATCGCCCATCTGGTAGGGCTATCCCCGGGTTATGACATCGTGATTCCCCGGACCGAGGACGGGCTGCAGCCCCTCCACGCAGTTTATTCCCGGAAATGTCTTCCCTTCATGGAAGACCTCCTTCGGGAAGGAAATTTGAAAATCCTCGACTTCTTCCATCGGGTTAAGAAGAGGGAAGTCCCCGCCGAAGAAATGATCCCTCTCGACCCTCATCTGTCCTCTTTCCTGAATTTAAACTCGCCCGAAGACCTGTCCCGAATTCAAGAGTATTCGCGTTTTTAATCTTCTGGCGGTGCCCCTAAAATACTTTGAAACTCAATTCAGAAGATACAATTCGCTAGGGCTCAACGCGGTTTTGGGTCCCGTGGCGCATGCATTCACAGTTAAGAGCCCCCCCCATGGGGTAATTCTATTGGAATTTCGATAAAGGAATTTCCTGCTCGGCCCCTCCCCCCCATTTTCGGAGGGGTAAGGGTAAATTTAGGAGTCACGACAAAAAGCCGGTTGTCCCTATTCCAGTCTAGGCGCTAATAGATCGGAGGGAAATCATGACCGGTCCGAGGTCTTGATCTTGGTAAGCCCCTGCAGCAGGAGCTGCTTGGGCTTCCACCCGGCTACCGAAGTAAAGCGGGACTTCTACTGGATCGCTAAAGTTCCCGGCCCGATCCTG
>DASPRR010000545.1:0-13576 GCA_035624375.1 Thermodesulfobacteriota bacterium
TCGGATCAACGGCCGGGAAAAGGGAAGTGGAGGAAAAACCCAGGAGGAAAAATCTATGTCCACCGTCACCATGAAGCAGTTGCTGGAAGCCGGAGTTCATTTTGGCCACCAAACCAAGAGGTGGAATCCCAAGATGAAGGAATACATTTTCGGGTCCCGAAACGGAATTTACATCATCGATCTTCAAAAGACCGTCCGGCTCTTTAAGGAGGCCTACAAGTTCATAGTCGACACTTGCAGCAAGGGGGGGACGATCCTCTTCATAGGAACGAAGAAGCAGGCCCAGGATTCCATCCTGGAAGAGGCCACGCGCGCCGGAATGTTCTTCGTCAACCAGAGATGGCTGGGGGGGACGCTGACTAATTTCCGGACCATCAAGAAGAATATCGACCGCATGAAGAAACTGGAAAAAATGAAGGAGGACGGGACCGCGGAGGCCCTTCCCAAGAAGGAAGTCCTCCAGATGGACAAGCTGCACGCCAAGATGGAAAAGACCCTGGGCGGGATCAAGGACATGACCAAGCTGCCCGACGGAATCTTCATCGTCGACCCCCGCAAGGAGAGGATTGCGGTTCATGAGGCCCGGAAACTGGGAATCCCCATCGTGGCCATCGTGGATACCAATTGCGATCCTGACGAGATCGACCTGATCATCCCCGGCAACGACGACGCCATCCGGGCGATCCGCCTGATCTCCTCCAAGGTGGCCGATGCCTGTCTGGAAGGCAAGCAGCTTCGCGAGGCCCAGCTCTCCTCCGAAGGAGCCGCCGCCCCGCCGGTCGAGGGGATTCCGCCGCAGCCCGGAGGGGCCGGGTCGGACGGGGACCAAAAAGAACCCGAGGGTGAAGAAGACCAAGAATAAGGAGGACGGACTTCGTGGAAGTATCAGCCAATATGGTAAAAGAACTCCGGGAGAAAACCGGCGCAGGAATGATGGATTGTAAAAAGGCCCTGGCCGAAACGGGCGGGGACTTTCAGAAAGCTCTGGATTATCTGCGGCAGAAGGGTCTGGCCACGGCGGCCAAGCGGGCCGGCCGGGTGGCCTCGGAGGGAAGGATCGGGTCCTACATTCACGCCGGCGGGAAGATCGGGGTGATGGTGGAAGTCAACTGCGAGACGGACTTCGTGGCCAAGACAGACGATTTCCAGGCCTTTGCCAAAGACATCGCCATGCACATTGCCGCCAGCAGTCCCTCCTATATCCGCAGGGAGGAGGTCACCGTCGAGGTTCTGGCACGCGAAAAAGAGATTTATCGGGCCCAGGCCCGAGACGCCAAGAAGCCCGAAAAGGTGATCGATAAAATCGTAGAAGGGAAGCTGGAGAAGTTCTACGGGGAAACCTGTCTTCTGGAGCAGCCCTTCGTGAAAGACCCGGACCTTACCATCCAGGACCTGCTGAACGGGTTGATCGGAAAATTGGGGGAAAAGATCGAAATCCGCCGTTTCACCCGCTATCAGGTAGGAGAGGGGATCGCCAAGAGTTGAAAACCTCGGCCAAGCCGGTTTACCGGCGGATCCTTCTCAAGCTCAGCGGCGAAGCCATGATGGGCGACCAGGAGTACGGCATCAGTCCGGCCGTAGTCCAGGCCGTGGCCCAGGAAGTCAAAGAGATCAGGGGCCTCGGTGTGGAAGTGGGTATTGTCATCGGCGGCGGCAACCTCTACCGCGGCGTCGCGGCCAGCGCGGAGGGAATGGACCGGACCTCCGCCGACCACATGGGAATGCTGGCCACGGTGATCAACAGCCTGGCCCTGCAGGATGCTTTAGAAAAAATCGGCATCTTCACCCGGGTCCTGTCGGCCATCGAGATGAATCGGATTGCCGAGCCATACATCCGCCGCCGGGCCGTTCGGCATCTGGAGAAGGGCCGGGTGGTGATTTTTGCCGGCGGGACGGGTAACCCCTTCTTCACCACTGACACAGCGGCCGCTCTGCGGGCCATGGAAGTGAAGGCCCAGGTAATCCTGAAGGCCACCAAGGTGGACGGGGTCTATGATCGGGACCCCTTGATCCACAAGAAAGCAAGGAAGTTCGAAGAGCTTTCTTACATCCAAGTCTTGAATCTTGGGCTCCGCATCATGGATGCCACGGCGATTTCCCTGTGCATGGAAAATCGTCTTCCCATTATCGTCTTCAACCTGACCCAGAAAGGAAACATCAAACGAGTAGTGCTGGGTCGGAAGATTGGAACCAGAATCGGGGGGGGAGAGCCGCATGTTAAAAAAGGAAGCGTTCCTCAGTGATTTAAAGTCCAGGTCCGAAAAGTCCCTGGAGGCCCTGCGGAAGGAGATGGGCCGGGTGAGGACCGGCCGGGCCTCTCAGGCGATCCTAGACGGCGTCCGAGTGAATTACTACGGAGCTCCGACTCCCTTGGCCCAGGTGGCTTCTCTTTCGGTCCCCGACGCCCGAACGATCATGATTCAGCCCTGGGATTCTAAAGTCCTGGGAGAGATCGAGAAGGCTATCCAGAAATCCGATTTGGGCCTGACCCCTCTCAATGATGGAAAGGTTGTGCGGATTAACATTCCCCCGCTGACCGAGGAGAGGCGCAAAGAGCTGGTCAAAGTCATCAAACGGATGGAAGAGGAATGCAAGGTGGCCTTGCGGAACCTCCGGCGGGAGGCCAACGAACAACTGAAGACGGCCAAAAAGGACAAGCAGATCTCCGAAGACGACCAGTTCAAATCCCAGGACGAAGTTCAGAAGCTAATCGACAAGCTTATCCAAAAAGCCGAGGAGATCGTCAAGGCCAAGGAAAAAGAAGTACTGGAAATTTAAATCTGCATTCTTGGGAGGATCTTGCAAAATTCACTTACCCGGTCATTCCGGCGAAAGCCGGAATCCAGAATTCATTTAAAATCCTGGATTCCGGGTCGCGCTCCGCTTGCCCGGAATGACGATTTCCTCTTGATAGGAGAGTTTTGCAAGAGGCTCTTGAAAATTCGACTTTTTACGAGTTCAACAACTTTCAATCACCAAAACGTCGCGCACCCCCATATAATCTCTTAAAATGCATCGTCTCCTCAAGGAAAAACTCCCCCACCATCTGGCCATTATCATGGACGGGAACGGACGCTGGGCGGAAAAGCGCTCCCTGGACCGGGTGGAAGGACATCGGCAGGGCGCTGAGTCTGTGCGGACGATCGTCCGTGCTTCGCGGGAGATCGGGCTCCCCTATCTTACCCTCTTTGCCTTTTCCTCTGAGAATTGGAGCCGCCCCCGGGCGGAAGTGGACGCCTTGATGCTTCTCCTTAAGAATTACCTATCCTCCGAACTTCAGGAGATGCTGGATAGGCAAATCCGGCTTCTGGCCGTGGGGGAGCTTTCCCGTCTTCCCAAAGAGGTACAGACGACCCTTTATGACACCATGAAGAAAACGGGTCGCGCCACGGGAATGACCCTTACTCTCGCCCTGAGCTACGGAGGGCGGGACGACATCCTCCAGGCCATCCGCCGGCTGATGTTCCATTGCCAGGATCGAAGCCTGACTCCTCAGGAGATCACCGAAGAGGTTTTCTCTAAGTTTTTATGGACGGCCAACCTTCCGGACCCAGACCTGCTCATCCGCACCAGCGGAGAGATGCGCATCAGCAATTTTTTTCTCTGGCAACTGGCCTACGCGGAAATCTATTTCACCCCAACCCTTTGGCCCGATTTTTCCAAGGAGGAGTTCATCCAAGCTCTTCTGAGCTACCAGAATCGAGAGCGGCGGTTCGGTTTGACCAGCGAACAAATCCGGGCCGAAGGCGGGTAATGGCATGCATCTCCAACGCTGGATATCCGGGCTGATTCTCGGCCCGAGTTTGATCCTGTTGATTGTCTTTTCCCCGCCCTGGCTATTCCTCCTTTTCATCCTCCTGGTGATTTTCCTCGCCTTGCGGGAGTTCTATGCCCTTTGTTTACCAGAGGTCTCTCCCGGAGAAAAAGGGGCCGGATTCATCCTGGGCTTTCTTGTGGCCGTTTCGCTTTACTCCCGGGAACCACGTGGTTTCCTTTTTGTGATCCTTTTGGCCTTCTTTTTTCTCTCCATCCGGGCCCTCTTCCGGCCGGAAGCGTTCCCGGCAAGAATCGAGACGGTGAGCAAGCACCTCCTGGGTCTTTTCTACCTTCCCTTCCTCCTGAGCCATTTCGTGCTGATGAGGAATCTGGAGAGGGGAAGGCTGTGGGTCCTCTTCACTCTGGTGGCTGTCTATTTTGGCGATACGCTGGCCTTTTATGTGGGCCGGGCCTGGGGAAAGAAAAAAATGGCTCCCCAGATCAGCCCGGGGAAGACCGTGGAAGGAGGGTTGGGGGCGGTCGCCGGGTCCGTCGCTGGAGCTTTGGTCTCCAAACTGATCTTTTTCCCTTCGATCCCCCTTCTTCATGCCTTGATCCTGGGAGCCTCCGTAGGGGTTATCGGACAACTGGGGGACCTATGGGAATCCCTTCTGAAGCGGAGCGTCCAGGTCAAGGACTCGGGAGCCTTGATCCCCGGGCACGGCGGATTGTTGGACCGGATTGACAGCGTCCTCTTCGCCGCCCCGCTGGTTTATTACTATGCCTGGCGGATGGGAGCCGGATGAAAACAATTGCCATTCTCGGCTCCACAGGCTCCATCGGTGTCAACTCCCTGGAGATCATTGCCAAGTTTCCGGAGGAATTCCGGGTGGTGGCCCTGGCGGGCGGGAAAAATTACCGGAAGATGGAAGAGCAGGTCCGCCTCTTTCGCCCCGATGTGGCCTCGGTCATGGACCCAGAGGTGGCCCGCCGGCTAAAGCAGAGTCTATCTTCCATTCCCACCAAGATTCTCTGGGGAAACGAAGGACTCAATGCCGTGGCAACCCATCCCCAATCCCAAATGGTCGTCTCCGCCCTGGTGGGAAGCGTGGGCCTCCTGCCCACCCTGGCGGCGATTCGGGCGGGAAAATCGATCGCCCTGGCCAACAAGGAAGCCCTGGTCATGGCCGGAGAGGTCATAATGAAGGAAATCCGGGAAACCCGGGGGAATTTGCTTCCCATCGACAGCGAGCATAGCGCCATTTTCCAGGCCCTGGCCGGCCATCGAAAAGAAGAGATCAAGAGGATCATCCTGACCGCTTCCGGAGGCCCTTTCCTGGACACCCCGCCGGAGGAGTTGAAAAGGGTCACTCCCCGGGAGGCTTTGAATCACCCCCAATGGCGCATGGGCAAGAAAGTGACCGTGGACAGCGCTTCCCTGATGAACAAGGGGCTGGAGGTCATCGAAGCTCACTGGCTGTTCGGAGTTCCGGCCTCCCGGATCGAAGTTCATATTCATCCTCAATCCATCGTGCATTCTATGGTAGAATATATCGACGGTTCGGTGATCGCCCAAATGGCCCTTCCGGACATGAGGGGGCCCATTGCCTATGCCCTCTCCTATCCTCAGAGGCTGGACCTCCGGCTTCCTTCCCTTAACCTCTTCGAGGCAGGGCCCCTTTCCTTCAAGCCGGTGGACCGGGAGCGATTTCCGGCCCTGGCCCTGGCGTACCAGGCGCTGGAAACGGGCGGCACCATGCCCGCCGTTCTGAATGCGGCCAATGAGGTAGCAGTAGAAGCTTTTCTGGAAGGGCGGCTGGAGTTCCTGAAGATCCCCAGCGTGATCCGGAAAACCATGAAGAACCATCAACCCCTGCGGCTGAATTCCGTGGAAGATGTCCTTGAGGCCCATTCCTGGGCCCGGGAGGAAGCCCGGGAGACTCTAAACCGAGGTAACTTGTGACGATCACCATTATTGCCACTATCATTGTTTTGGGAGTCCTGATTTTCGTCCACGAACTGGGCCATTTTCTGGCGGCCAAAGGGTTCCGGGTGGGGGTGCTCACTTTCTCCCTGGGATTTGGTCCCAAACTTTTCGGCAAAAAGGTGGGCGAAACCCAATACCAGGTTTCCATGATCCCCCTGGGGGGCTACGTGAAGATGGTCGGTGAGGAGCCGGGAGAGAAGATTCCCCCGGAAATGATCGCCAAGTCTTTTTCCCACCAGCGAGTCAGCCGGCGCTTGGGGATCGTTTTTGCCGGACCTTTCTTCAACTTTCTCTTCGCTGTAGTGGCCTTTGCCGCTGTTTTCGTGGTGGGAATGCCCACCCTACTCCCTGAGGTGGGGGAGGTTAAGCCCGACCTGCCGGCTTACCAAGCGGGGTTGCAGAAAGGAGACCGGATCCTGGAAGTCAACGGGTCCCCGGCCAAGCGATGGGAAGACCTGGCCAAGGTCATTCATGAAAGCGCGGATCGCCCTCTGGTGTTGAAGGTGGAACGGGAGCAAAAAACCTTCCAGGTCACCGTGATCCCTCAGGGGTCTCTCCAAAAGAATATTTTCGGCGATGATGTTCAGGTCGGTTTGATCGGCATCTCTCCCTCGGGAAACACCTTTATCGAACGGGTGGACCCTTTCAGCGCCCTTTACCGGGCGGTCCTTCAATCCTGGAGAGTGACCGAACTGACGGTGATCAGCATCTATAAAATCATCGAGGGGAAGATTTCCGCCAAAACCATCGGCGGCCCCATCTTGATCGCCCAGTTAGCCGGACAGCAGGCCAAGGCCGGCGCCCTCAGTCTGGTCATTTTTATGGCCGTCATCAGTATCAATCTGGTCATCCTGAACATTCTCCCCATTCCCGTCCTGGATGGATGGCACCTCCTCATTTTTCTAATCGAATCCGTGGTGGGCAGGCCGGTCAGCCTGAAACTGCGGGAGAGGGCCCAGCAGGTGGGCATTTTCATCATCATCCTAATCATGCTCCTGGTTTTCTACAACGACATTACCCGGATTATCGGGCCAGAATAGAGAGATGCTCATCCTAGCCGTTGAAACCTCCACCCGCACGGGCAGTATAGCTTTAGTGGAAGCCCTGGGGGAGGACCCTGGGGCTCCCCTTTTGAAGATCATCGGGGAGACGACCCTAAACCTGGCCGAAACCCATTCTTCCAGGTTGATGCCGGCCATCGACCGTCTCCTTCGGGAAACTTCACAACCCATCCAAACAATCCAAGCCATAGCTGTGGGTCTCGGGCCCGGCTCCTTCACCGGACTGCGCATCGCCATCTCCACGGTCAAAGGTCTGGCTTTTGCTCTCCGGGTCCCGGTCATGGGAGCCCCAACCCTCGACGTCCTGGCGCAAAATCTCTCTTTCGCTTCCATCCAGGTCTGCCCGGTCCTCGACGCCCGCAAAAAGGAGGTCTACGCGGCCCTTTTCCAGGGAAAGGGAGAAGGGCAGTTGACCAAAATGAGTGAAGACTGGGTCTTGAGTCCGGAAGACCTCTGCTCCCGGATTACGGAAAGAACCATTTTGGTGGGAAATGGAGGGGAGGTTTACGGGGATATTTTCAGGGACCGGCTGGGCCCCCGGGTCCTTTTCGCCCACCCGGAGGATTCCTTCCCGCGGGCCAGCAATGTGGTGCGCCTCAGCCTGCCCGCCTGGCGGAAAGGAAAGACTCTGGACCTCTTCGGTTTCACTCCCATCTACGTCCGCCGCTCCGAGGCCGAGATTCATTGGGACCAGAAAGCGCGCGGAAACCCTTTATCCGAGGGTCGGTAAAAGAGGCTTCGTCCCTTCCGAGAATTCTTTCGACTGAGCTTGGTTCAAATTCTCCGACGCGGAATTCGAATTTTGATCTTTGGTGGTTCGCTCGATCAGCCTTCTTCTTTTTCCATGGCCTCGGGAGAAACGAACTCGCGTCGTACCTTCCGCCTTCGATCCTTCGGGAAATAGAGAGTGACCGTGGTTCCCTTTTTCAGGCGACTGTCCACCCGGATTCTCCCCCGATGCTCTTCCATGACCCGCCGGACGAATGTCAGTCCCAGGCCGACCCGTCCAGGATGGGTCGAGAAGAAAGGTTCAAAAATCAGGCTGAGATTCTTCTTCGGGATTCCCACCCCCCGGTCAGCGATGGATACCCCCACATTATCCCCATCATCAAAGAGGGCTAAGTCCACGACTTTCTTCCCCCCTCCCTTGGACTTGGGGGGGATCGCCTGGAGGCTGTTTTCCAGCAGGTGGGTGAGGGCTTTGCCGATCAAATCCGCATCGATGAAGAGCCGTCCATTCCCTTCCATCCCGCGGGTGTCCAGTCGGAAGGAAGCTTCTTTTTCTTGAGCCCTATGGGAAATTCTGGGGAGTACGTCTTCTACCAGTTTCTGAATCTTCTCCCGACGGAAAGCGGGCCGGGGGATTTGAACGTATTCCTCCACCCGTTGAAGGATATTTTCCAGCCGGCCCGTCTGTTTCAAAATCTGCTTGAGGTACGGCAGGTTTTTTGAGGAGCGCGGCCAGTTTTTGGAGAGACGTCGGGTATACCCTCCGATGGAAGCGATGGGATTGCGGAATTGGTGGGCGATTTCTGCAACCATCCTCCCCAGTCCGGCCCATCTTTCCATCTCCAGCCTTTCCTTCTCCAAGACCTTCAACCGCTGGATTTCCTGGAAGTAGAAGGTCAGGAAGGCTTCTCCCCCCTCCTGAAAGCAGGAGGTGGAAAGATGGACAAAGATTCTCGTTCCGTCCTTCTGCTTGAGAAGGACTTCGCCTTCAAATCCGTTCTTATACCGGGTGAGAAAAACGATATTGGGAAGAAAGTAAAGCAGGTCATCTTCCAGGAAGAGGATCCTCAGGTGTTGACCTTCCAACTCCTCCTGAGTATAGCCGAAGAATACCTCCGCCTGCTGATTGACATAGAGAATCCGGGTATGAGTATCCGTCAGGATGAAGGAAGCCGGAATGGAATCAAGAACTTTCGGTTTGCCCTTCAACATATCCGCCATGACCGCCCCCTCCCGCTCTTGGTTGATTGATCCCAGGATACCCTCGGCAAAGCCTGATCATTGAGGGGCATCGGTCTTATTCTACCCGGGACCCCGAGAATTGGAAAGAACATTTTCATGCCTTGCCTGATTTGAGGTCCAACTTGCAGCTAAGGGTATGCTCGACTATTTGCTTGTAAGCCGGGGCGGTTCTTCCCGCTGCGGAGTGGAAAAAGGAGAGTATCCGGAATATAATAGGCACGCCATGATGGAGGATCGCCCGAAAATCCGCTGCGTCATCTACGACTGCGACGGGGTTCTGATTGATTCCCTGAATGCCAACCGTTGGTTTTATTCATTTCTCTGTGCAGCCACAGGGAGATTTCCTTTGGCCGAAGAGGAGCTCCAATATGCCCACACCCACACGGTCCACGAAGCGATCCATCATATCTTCCGCGATGATCCTGGGTTGGAAGAGAAGGCCCTGGGGGTTTTCTCGCGGATGGACCCCGAGGAATCCATGAGCCGGTTGAAATTGGAGCCCCATCTTATTCCCACCTTGGAAGCCCTAAAAGCCAAGGGGATTCTCCGGGCCATCAGCACAAGCCGAACCACGAACGTGGAGGTACTCTTAAGAAGGTTCTCTCTGGAGCGTCTCTTCGACCTCGTGGTTACTTCCCGGGACGTCCTGAATCCCAAGCCTCATCCCGAATCTATCGAAAAGGTCCTGCGGGCCCTTGTGATTAGAAATGATGAAGCGCTCTTCGTGGGGGATTCAGAGACCGACGGCAGGGCGGCGCGATCCGCCGGGGTGAAATTCATCGCCTACAGAAACTCGGGGATTGCGGCTGATGGCTTTATCGAGGATCACCCGGACCTCTTGAAGTTTTTGTGAAAAATCGCAAAATCCCCCTTCCTGCTTCTTTTGAGACTGTGTCGTAATCGGAAAAATGGGTTGTCATTCCCGCCAAAGAGGGAATCCGGTCGCGATTTTATCCAGGTTTGAACCCCCTGGATGCCCGCTTTCGCGGGCATGACGAATTATGACCCAGTCTCTTTCCAAAGGGCGAAAAAGTTGAATTTTCCTCCGTGGATACCCTCAAATCCCTCCTCCCTCTGAAAAAGGGAGGGCGGGAGGGATTTCTGGGAAAGCCTTTTCAAGACGCCAAAGCCTTACGAAAAATCCTGGTTGCCGAAAACGCCTCGGCCAGGAGGTTTCTTCTCTTTCTAATCCCTCAGACATAGAAGGATCAGTGGTGCGTAATCTCGACCCGGTTGCCATCCGGGTCTTTGCAGAAGAGATAATCCGATCCATCCATCCGCTTGGCCGGGCCATCGATGATTTCTATCCCCTTCGCCCGCAATTCCCGGACCGTTTCCTCGAAGTTCGCCACTTCCAGGGCTATATGGCGCATGGTATCGGGAATATCTTCCTCGTATCCCATGAGATGCAGCTGGCAATTCGGCCCCACCTGGTACCAGTGGCCCGGGAAGTTGAAGGGCGGCCGGGCAATGGTCTGCAAACCCAAGAACGTTCCGTAAAACCATTTGCATTTTTCCAGGTTTCTGACCACGATCCCGATATGATTGTATTCCTTCACTTTGATCATCACGAACCTCCTTTTTCATCAGATAGGATTCTTACCAAGGAGCCCAAAACTGAGTGGACATATTCTCCGGAAAATCTCCTCTAATCCCGATGCTTTTTACTTATTCTATCACCGTTCATCCTGAGCCCTTTGATTCACCGTTCGACCTGAGCTTGTCGAAGGGCGAACGGGACACTCAGGAGATGCTTGTCGAAGGGTGCATCGCTACACCGTTCATGCTTCGACAAGCTCAGCATGAACGGCTTAGTCCTCAGCTTCCACGTGATCAAAGAACTGATTAGTAAGGAGACCCCAGATTCCTCTACTTTTTCCTCTCCCCCATGGCTTTGACCTGGGCGGTGAGATTGATGAGGAAGGGTCTTTCTTCCTGGTTGATCAATTTTCTCTCGACGTAGTCCTCCTGGAAGACCTTCTTGACCACCGCATCCTGGTTTCCCCCGTTAGCTTTCAGTTCTTCCTCTATCCTTTTCCCATACGCTTGGGTGGCCTCGATGGCCTTAGGGATCATCGCCTGAGCATCCTCGGTGAGCGCAAAATGATGCCCCAGGAGCAGCAGGTCGATCTTCAGGGTCCTGAGCTTTTCTAGGGATGAAAGGTAATCATCGTAGCTGGACAGGAAGACCGGCCGTACGTTGAACTGTCGATCGAAGGTTCCTACCGCTTCCCCGCCCACCAGGGCTTTCAGCTTCGGGATGTAGTAACAAACGGCATCCCGGGTGTGACCTGGAGTCGCAATGACCCGAATGGCGGTTCCCCGTTCCAGTTCTATTTCTTCCCCATCTTCCAGGACTCGATCCAGGTCCAGTCCGCGAAAAGCCACATCTTCTTCCCCGACCTGGGACTTGAACTTTTCTTCCATGGGTCTGCTCAGGCTTTGAATCAGCTGGATGGCATTCGGTCTCTTGAATATGTCGGCGGCCAGCTTTCCGGCCGCTACTTTCAACCCCGGGATATTCCTTTTCAGGAAAGGGGCGGACCCGGCATGGTCGAAATGCGAATGGGTGAGAAAAAGGTAGCTGAGCCGGTTGGGATCACCCAAGGTTTTCTTCAGGTCTTGGAGATAAAGAGGGCCCATGACGGTCATTCCCGAATCGAAGAGGACCGGCGATCCTCCCATGAGGAGGTACGAGGGAAGCGCCGAATTTCCTAGGGCGTAGAATTCCTCGGTGATTTTTCCTTTACTCTCTATGATCATGTTTCTTTCCTTGTCGGATTATTGGGGGTGACCCGCCGGGTTGCCCCTACTCCCTCTTTACCATCTTCTCCAACAGCTGCTCGGCCCGGACCGGGTTGAAGGCCCCGCACTCGCAGCACTTGGCCATGAGGTTTGCCGCCTTTTGGGAGGTCAACCTGCGCAGCTTCACGTACTCCACCATCTTGCGGATGAGGTTGAAGGAGACCATCCCATGGCCGCAGAGGGTGTTCACTTCCAGAATCTCCCGCTCCGGCAGCCGGTCCTTGGCCCCCCAAACCCCCAGAGAGTGCTCCACGCTATGGCGCTCGATCCCTGCCCTGCGGCAGCACTCCCGGACCTCGTCCAGAAGCCCGCTGATATTGATGGAGATTCTTAGGTCGGCCTGGATCAGCTCATCGATGACTTTCCGCAGGGTATCCAGGTCGGTGAAGACGGCCGCCGCCCCCTCGCCGTCATTTCGCTCGGAAAGAAATTTCTGGATCCCCACATCCTCCTGGAGAATATTTCCAAGGTAGCCGTCGCCCATGTTGACCGGATTATATTTCAAACAGATGCGGATGAATTCCTGGATCTTGGGCCCTGATCCTTGGGAGTTGATCCCTTTGGCCATGGTGCAGAAAATCACATAGTCATTCTTCAGGCTGCTCGGCGTTCCCTTCCTATGCAGGGTGTTGGTCATAGGTTAATCCTCCTTGAAGAAGGGCCGGCCCAACCCCAGGTTGGTCTTTCCGTTGGGAGAAAGAGAGTAGCCGGCCTTTCTCACCCACTCTTCGTGAGGAGCGGAACCATCCGGCAAGCATTTGGAGGATACCCCCACGCTGATCACCGTATCGACCTCCCTCCCTCCCCTTTCCAGAGCGTGGAGGATTTCCGGGATCTTTTCCAGTTTTACTTTCATCTCGATTATCGCGGACATAACTTTTTCATCCAGGACCTCTTCTTTCATCTTTCCGGCTCGGGGATCGACAATCAGCTGGGTGACGGGATTTTGCGGCTCAAAGAAAGGCTCCAGGCGGGCCATGGTCATGGCTATTTTCTCCACATCCCGGAAATGAGCCCCGATTCCCGGCCGGCCCAGCTCCACCACAATTCCCGCCTCCCCCTTGCGGATTCTTCCGGTCACGTCATTACTTTTGATCTCCTCGGTGCCCCGGCCCCCGAGGCCCGTTCCCGGGTGGACCGTGGTCGGGTCGCTGAAGGCCGCCCGGAGATTTCTCGGCCATTCCAGTTCCGGCGGCGTCAGGGCCCCGGTGGGGCAAACGTCCACCTCCGCCAGGTATCCCAGGCGGAAGGTCGAAAGAACCTTGCGGATGACTCGCACAAACCAGGGCGAATAACCTTCATTCCGCAAAACCCGGTAACAGGTATTGCACTCCACGCATTCCTCCTGATTTACCTCGGACTTTCCATCCTCCGCCAGGTAGATGGCTCCCATAGTGCAGATCGTATGGCAGTTTCCACAACCGACGCATTTCTTTTTGTCAATTTCCATAGAAACGACAACCTCATTCAAATGCGGAATTTGGAATGGGGAACGCGCAATAAAGCATACAGGTCTTCCCCAAAAGGGATGA
The DNA here is from genome assembly GCA_035624375.1 of Thermodesulfobacteriota bacterium. Lineage (GTDB taxonomy): Bacteria > Desulfobacterota > SM23-61 > SM23-61 > SM23-61 > SM23-61. The sequence goes on from DASPRR010000545.1 coordinate 13,113, forward strand.
ATGCGGGCTAAGAACCGCGGTTCTCCCCTGCTAAAGATTTTTCCCCGGCTGGATTGATTTGCCCTGATAACCTATCGGTCGGATAAGGTAGGTTATTTGAAGCGAACCAGCAATTTTCAAAATTATATCCTGAAGGGTCTTTTTCTTCAATTTCGAAATGCGGATCAATTTGGGCTGGGCGGAAGGGCCGAGTGTGCCCGGATGGGTCTCAAAAACGCCTGACGAGCTTCCCCCAATCGTTGAAAGCGCCCGTCCTCGCCTCTACCCCCAAAATCCCCCCTACTTCCCCCTGAAAAGGCCTGCAAACAAACCCAAGATTTTGTACTAAATTTTCCTAAATATGTGTTAATTAAAAAAAAGTGTTAAATATGTAATATATGTTAAATGTGTAAAATTTGTGTAAAATTTTTCTTGACATACAAATGTCTCTTTTGTAAACTTAAATCCCCCAAAGCGAGTTCTTG
>DASPRR010000564.1:0-5767 GCA_035624375.1 Thermodesulfobacteriota bacterium
TCGAGGACCATCTGGGCTACCCTGCGAACCGCCAACGTCGCCTTGGGATGGGTCTTCGGGGGAGCCCTAGCTCTCCTCATTCTGGTTCTATACGTTCCCTTTCTTCGCGAGCTCTTCCATTTCACCTTCCTTCACCCCGATGATCTCCTCCTCTGCCTTGTTGCCGGAGGATTCAGCATCCTCTGGTTTGAAGGGCTCAAACTCTTCAAGAAACGCGCCAATTCGAGCCTCCCCGTTCATCCATCCCCCAAAAGGGGTGATTCCAATACAGCATAGAAACTGCGGGGCATACCTAATCGGCGGCCGATCTTTTCTGCTCCTTTCCCTTTTGAAATTTTCCTTTGTTTTGGGAAAAAACCTGAGATTCGCTTAATTCCCCCCACTTTGGGAAAGCGGAAGGCAGGCAAACACCGGAAAGGCCCCTCTCCGGCCGTCGATCCCCAAAACCCCCGGGTGACAAGAGTAAAATTTTTCCTTGATAAAAAAAGTTAAAAAGGTTATTATCGCACCCTGACTCGCCACAGGTATTTCGGTTTGTTCCCCGGCCCGAAACCTTGCCCAAGGATTAAGGGAAGAAAATGAAGCCTAATGCGGTTGCTTTCCTGAAAGAAAAAGTTATCCTCTACGCTCTGATGGGCCTTATTCTCTGGTTCTTCGCGATCCCCCTGGTAACCTACTGTTTCTTCGACAGTAAGCCATACATCCCCAAAAAGGTCGCTTCTGTTCTGCTCTTCTTCTTCCGGTAAGTCATGGAAACTGAAAGGGGATTCAGCCAGCTTCCGATTCGGGGAGAAGATACTTCATTTTAGGGAAGCCAACTTTTCTCGGAGGAGGTAAAAATGCCCAGAAAGACAATCCTTTTCGGATTCGTATTCCTTTTCACTCTCTCTTTCCTCCCGCCCCTGGCCTCCGCTGCCTACAAGCCGGAATATAAGCTTAGCGTCGTAGTCGCCCAGAACAATCCCTGGGGCGGTGCGGCCCAACAATTCGCGGACCTTGTGAGGGAGCGGACCGGGGGGAAGATCAACATCAAGTGTTATTTTGCAGGGCAACTCTTCGCCGGCATGCAGACCAACGAATTCCTCATCACCCGCCAGGGAGTCGGCGATTTTGCCGTGGGTTCCACCATCAACTGGTCCCCTACAGTGAAGGAGCTTAACCTTTTCTCCCTGCCCTTCTTTTTCCCAGACTATAAGGCACTCGACGCTGTGGAGAAGGGTGACCCGGGGAAAAAACTCTTCCAGATCATCGAGCAGCGAGGAGTATTAGGGCTGGCCTGGGGAGAGAATGGCTACCGGGAGCTGACCAATTCAAAGCGCCCCGTGCGGAAACCCGAGGACCTGGAAGGGCTGAAAATTCGGGTCGTGGGCTCGCCCATCTTCATCGATACCTTCCGGGCCATGGGGGGAAATCCCCTTTCCATTAACTGGTCCGAAGCCCTGACTGCTTTGCAGCAGGGGACGGTGGACGGCCAGGAAAACCCGGTCTCTTCCATCATCATTCCCTACAAACTCTGGGAGATGAACAAGAACATCACCATCTGGCATTACACCATCGACCCCCTGATCCTGGGCGTCAGCAAACTGACCTGGGATTCCTTCGACCCCAAAGACAGGGAAATCGTCGCCCAGGCGGCCCAGGAGGCCATGGCTTGGAACAAGAAAGAGGCCCGCAAAGGTTTAGAGGGAAGCACCGAGGCCATCGATATGCTGAAGAGCAAAGGGATGGAAGTGGTGATTCTTTCTCCCAAGGATATGGCCGCTTTCAAGGCCAAGACCCAGTCGGTTTACGACAAGTGGATCAAAGAGATCGGGGCGGACCTAACTTCGGCCGCGGAAAAGATGGTTAAAGCGGTCACCCCTTGAGGAGATTCAAAACGGAGCGAACCTTGAAACGCCCCCCCGGGGGCGTTTCTGCGTGAGAATCCAAAAGAAAAGCGGTGGCATCTGGAGCCTGCCCGAAGGAAAAATTTCTCCCCTGCCGTGGCGGGAGGGTTGAAGGAGAGGGGAGAAAGATTCATGCCTTTGACTAGATTGGCTGATATCCACCCCGGACACACTGAAGGATGATGAAAAAATCCAGTTGGTTTCCTTCCCGTTTTGAAGAGGTTCTTTGTGCGATTCTTTTCGCGGTGATGGCTGTCATCACCTTTATCAACATCGTCTCGCGTTACCTCCTGAAATATTCTTTTGCCTTTACGGAGGAGCTTGTCGTCAGTTTCTTCGTCTGGCTGACTCTTCTTGGCACATCCATCGCCTTCCGGGAACAATCTCACCTGGGATTCACCTTTCTGACTGATCGTTTACCGCCAAAGTTTCAGAAACTCCTTCTCTGGATCAGCGCGGGATTGGGCGCGACTCTTTTCATCTTTTTAATCTATTTTTCCATCCGTCAGGTTGGTGAGGAGATCCTCCTGGGAATCACCTCCAGCGGAATCGGCGTTCCCCAGTGGTGGTACACGATCGGAGTGCCGCTATGGAGCATTCTGATCGTCCTGCGTGTTTTTCAGGGAGCCCATCGGGTCAGCCGGAAGATGGAGAAGGGGTAATGGAACCCGGGATCATATTTTTTGGCCTGTTCTTCCTCCTCCTTTTTATCGGGGTTCCCATCGCCGTCAGCGTGGGGATCACTGCCCTGGTATTTCTCTGGGGATACAACCTGGGAATCCAGGTCATGTCCACCAATTTTTTTGCCAATATCGCCAAGTTTCCCCTGCTGGCCATTCCCTTTTTCATTCTGGCGGGATTCCTCATGGACCGCGTGGGCCTTTCCCGTCGCCTGGTCAATCTCCTGCATCTCCTCGTCGGGCCGATTCCCGGAGGATTGGGAATTGTCGCCGTGCTGGGGTGCGTCCTTTTCGGGGCCATTTCGGGCACGGGACCTGCCGATACGGCGGCCATCGGGGCGGTGATGATTCCGGCCATGGTGAAGAGGGGATACGATATCGGCTTCTCCTCGGCCTTGGTCGCGTCGGCAGCCACCACCGATGTCTTGATCCCTCCCAGCGTGGCCTTTGTCGTCTACGGGGTCATTACCGAAACTTCCATCGGAGGTCTATTTGCAGCTGGGGTCGTACCCGGTCTGATCATGGGAGCGGCCCTGATTCTCCCCGTCTACCTGATCTCCAAAAAACATGGCTGGGGAGGAGACCGCTGGGGCACTCGAGAAGAAATCTGGCAGGCATTGAAAGAGGCCTTCTGGGGTCTTATGGCCCCCATCATTATTCTCGGGGGAATCTACGGAGGTATTTTTACCCCCACGGAAGCCGCGGTGGTAGCCGTTTTCTACGGCTTTTTTGTGGGGGCGTTCATCTATCGGAACCTGTCTCTTCAGATGCTTTATGAAGTCTTGCGGGATTCGGCATTGTCCACGGCTGTGGTAATGATCGTGGTGGCCTTTGCGGGTCTGTTCGCCTGGACTGGTTCTACCATGGGAATCATGGACCGGGCGGCCAAGGCGCTCTTGGGCCTAACCGAGAACCCGGTCTTTCTTCTCTTATTGCTAAACGGTCTCCTACTGATCGCCGGGATGCTGCTGGACGCCATTTCCATCTACTACGTCTTTCTTCCCATCCTGATCCCTGTCATCCGGCATTTCGGCTGGGATCCCATCTGGTTCGGCGTGATGATGACCGTCAACCTGGCCATCGGCACCGTCACCCCTCCGGTCGCCTTGAACCTCTATGTTGCGGCCAACCTGGCCAGCATCTCCATGGAGAAGATATCCCGGGCCGCAATTCCCTTCATTCTGGCACTCATCGTCTCCCTGATGTTTGTAACCTATATCCCCTCCCTCTCCCTCTGGCTCCCCAAAGTGTTTGGCCTTCGCTAAAATCGAGTCTTGTTTTTTGGGCCACGGTTTTAGGGGTTAAGAATATCTTATTTCGTTTGTATTAATTGCGCGGACGGAAGAGAAAGGGGTCAATATCCGGCCAAAGAGAATCGACTTCTTCCATATCTTGGAGCTCTTGATCCTTCAGGCGATTCCGGTCAGAAAGGTCTTTGGCTGCCCAGAGAAGTTTTTGAAACCGCTGGTGGTGATGATGAAACCGCTGATTCGCGTACTCCTTGGCCTGGGTCGTAAACAAGAGAAAGGGCCAATCACTCCCTTGCAGCAAAAGGAGTTCGAGGGCCGATTGACGAACAATGCGGCGCCCCCGCTCATCAGTAGGTTTACCCTGAATTTCGAGGAGAAGGAGTAATTGTTCCATTTCTCTCGAGCAGGTGTTGATGTAAGGCCAAATCCAGCCGTGGTCAGGGTTCTGCCAAACGGTGAAATCCGCGTTCAATCCCCATGAGCTTGGACCCATTTTAATGGACGAGAAGCCAGTTTTGTAACGGTCGATAAAGTCACCTAAACTCAAACACTGAATGCCTTGCTCATGGGCCAATTTGCGAAAGAGACGGTCAATCCATAAGGGACCCTCGTGCCACCAATGTCCGAACAACTCGCAATCGTAAGGGCTCACAATAATGGGAGGAGTCTTGTGGCTCTGATCCTGAGTCCGAGCCCCTTCTCGGTTGAGCAAGGAAACAAAATGGACCGCATGATTCTCGACTCGTTCAAGCGCCCAATCCGGGTTATAAACCTCCTTTTCGGCCCGCCCGGTCACCCGCCAGTAATGCAGCCCTGAGTCTGCATCTTTTCTGTGGAATTCCAGGTAATTCGGGTCTCCGGGATAACCCGCTTCAGGGGACCAGACCTGCCTTCCGGTGGCATCATTCCTTCCAAATACCGCCACCCCCGAGGGCAGATGATAACCGCAATCCGTGGTCGGGGAAGATTCGGAATGGAGATTCTCGACAAATTCACTGCGTCTCAGGCCGACATTTTCCACAAAAAAGTACTCAATCCCCTCAGTTGCCAACCATTCATCAATCCCTTTCCTGGTGCGCTTTTCCTCCTGGGACCACTGAGCCGGACGGTAGGCGCACTCAGGAAGCCAGAACCCCCGCGGGCTGCGCCCAAAGTATTTCCGATAAGTGTCGATACCGACGCGCACTTGGGCGAACACGGAAGAATCTCGCTGCATAAGCGGGAGAAAACCATGGGTTGCCGCAGAGGTTAATACCTCAATGACCCCCTCATCCTGTAACCACTTCAGAGTGCCCAGGATGTCCTGGTAAAAATCATTCCGGTAAGCATGATAGTGGCGTTGGAATCGATTCAGCCAATATTCGGCCACAAGGCGGCGGGCCTCATCCCCGTGGAATCTCTTGATGTCTCGCCCAGCCCGCTCGATCTTATCTTCCATATATTGACCAAAGCGATTTTTCATGTATTCATCCGCCAGTTGTTCCGCGAGGACAGGGACGACACCAATCATCAGGCGCGGCCGGATATCATCGAATTTGAATTGCCTTAGCACCGTAAGCAAGGGAATATAGGTCTCGTTCATGGCCTCAAACAGCCACTCTTCCCCCGCCGGCCACACCCCGGATTTCCGACAGTAGGGGATATGGCTATGCAACATTAACGAAAAAATAACTGGCATCTATTTACCCCTTTTTTCTTGCATGAACCTATTTAAAATTCAATTCTCAGCCCACTCCCATTGGGTCTTTCTATTTTGATAGTGCTTCGGGCGGATATTTCCTCCGCGAACCAGGGCATCTAAATGTTTTTCAACCTCTCCTGGGGTCATTTCCAGAGGAAGGGCTAGAGATTTGGCCAGTTCCTCCGCAGCACTCCTGCCCGATCCCGGAAGGACACTCCCATAACGCTCCAGAATCTCTCCCCCGATCAACCGCCGTAAAAAGGCCCAGTG
>DASPRR010000236.1:0-4119 GCA_035624375.1 Thermodesulfobacteriota bacterium
GCCACGACAGCCTCCGAGTGGGTATCCTTGCGGATGGCCTCATCCAGTACATAGGTGTCCATTCCCCAGAACCGGGAGGCATCGCGGATTTCCGCTTTTCCTTCAGTCACCCATAGGTAAACGGGTTTGCGGGCCTTGCCCGTGACCACCACCCCGTCAAAGCCGGCTCTCTTCAGGAAAGGCCCCCAGGTTCCGCCGGTATCAGACTCGGTATAGGCTCCGGTGAGGGGTGATTTGGTGACCATGTGATGCCGCCCCGAGGTGATGACCGGTGTGGCCGCAAAGGGTCCGGTCATGAAGATCAGCCGATTTTTCGGTCCCAGCGGATCGGTTTCTGGGCCGGTTTCATCATAGAGGATCTTGGTGGCCAGGCCGGTTCCGCCGATGAACTTCTTGGCCAGGTTTTCGTCCAGCGTTTCGGCCTCCGCGCGACCCTTGGTGAGATCAACCCGCAGAATCTTTCCCATGTACCCTTTCATCTTCACCATCCTCCTTTTGAAGAATTACTTCTTTTTCATCCATTCGAATCTCTTTTGAATTTGCTGCCGGTCCGCTTTTTGAAAAAACGTGGGAACAGGTATCAGCTAAAAAAGAAAGGCTGACGGCTGAAACCTGATTGCCGATCGCTGTTTCGGTTATCCTCCACTGATCGGGGGGAGGACTTTGACGACGTCCTTGTCCTGGACCGTGTCATTCAATTTCAGGATCTCGTCCCCCCGGACCAGGACGACGAAGAAATTCAACACTTCGTCCTTCTCTTTCTGGAGAAATCGCTGGAAGGAGGGAACTTCCTTCTCGATCATCCTCAGGACTTCTTTGACTTTCACCGATCTTTTCAAATCCAGATCGATCTCATCTCTGCCGGAAAGATCATCAAAGGGTTTGAAGAAGCGGATTTTCATGAAACCTCTTCCTTTCATTTCCCCACTGTTTATTTTCGCCCCCGCTTAAAGTGGAAGTCAAGATAAAAGAAGGTCCCAGGGTTCAGGCTTCGGGTCTCAGGCCACTCCATCACTCGATTTTCCTGACACCTGAATCCTGGTGCCTGGAACCTATTTCTTTTTCATCCTATCCACAAAATAGAAGAACCCGTCTTCATCCATCCAGGCGAGGTCGCCGGTATGGAGCCACCCTTCGCGCAGGGCCCGCTCCGTCTCTTCGGATTGATTCCAGTACCCCTTCATGACCTGAGGACCCCGGATGATGAGTTGGCCGGTTTTTCCGATGGGCAATTCCGCCCTCCCGTCTTGGGGATCGATAATCCTGGCATCCGTATCCGGCAGGGGGATGCCCATGGACTTCGGCTTTCGATCTCCAAGGAACGGATTCATATGGGTCAGGGGAGCGGCTTCGGTGAGGCCGTATCCTTCGTTGATTCTCCTCCCGGTCTTTCGTTCATAATTTTCCAGGACCTCCGGCGCCAGGGACGGTCCGATGGACCAATAGGTCTGGATGGAGGAAATCCTGTACTTGCCCAGCGTCGGATTCCAAACCAGAGACTCGATCATGGCCGGCTGAGCAGGAAAGGCGGAAGGCCTTTGAGCTTTCACTGTATTCAGGAATTGGATCGGATCGAAACGGGGCTGGTGGATACTGCTCCCGGCCAGATAAATGGGCAGGTTCACCGCCAGGGTCAATCCCAAAGCCTGATGGCAGGGCAGGATGGAGAAAAAAACCTCCTTCCCCTTTTTTAGGTTGTTGAACCATGCAGACACCTGGAGAATATTGCTGACCAGATTTCTATGGGTCAAGAGGACTCCTTTGGGTGGGCCGGTCTTGCCGCTCGTATATTGGACCACGGCCGGATCGTCTGGATTCAGGGGATTGCCATCTACCATCGGCTGGTCCGCCCGCCCTTTTTGGAGGAACTCTTGGAAGGGATAAATATTGGGTTTCTGGGCCAATTTCACATGAATCCCCCGACCACGGGCGGCAAGGGAGAAGAGGAGATTCCGCGGGAAGGGAAGAAAATCCTTCACTCCGGCGATGACGAAATTCTTCAGGCGCGTTTGAGGGAAAATGGGATCGATGCGGCGAAGCAGCAAATCCAGGACCACCACGGTTTCCGCCCCTGACTCATTGATCTGCCGCCGCAACTCGTCCTCTTCTAAAAGGGGATCAAAGAAAAATACCAGAACTCCGGCTTTCATTCCCCCGAAAGCGCTGATGATGGTCTGAGGCATATTGGGCAGGAGGAGACCCAAACGCCCTCCTCTTTTCACCCCGATTTCTGCCAGGGCCCGGGCGAATTGATCGGCCCCCGTTTTCAAATCTCGATATCTGACTTTCCCCCCGAAGAAAAAGACCCCCACCTGGTCCGGAAATTGACCCGCCGCTTCATCCAAGACCTGGGGCAGAAGGATGGGGGGGATTTCCAGCGCTTTGGGAACATGGGGGTCATAGAATTTCAGCCAAGGCTTTTCCATCTTCTTTCCTTCTCGAATGGGACGCAGATTTTCGCAGACATACGCAGATTCTTTTTGGGGTTTTTAAAAATCCATAAAATCTGCGTTCATCTTCGCCCGAAATGTCTCTATTTCATTCCTTCGAGGAACCACTGAACAAAGCGGGCCAGGCCCTCCCGGACCTTGGTTCGGGGATTGTATCCCAGCATCTCCCTTGCCTTGCGGATATCTGCATAAGTTTGTCTTACGTCCCCGGGTTGTTCCGGCAGATATTCCAGAACCGCTTTCTTTCCGGCCTGCCCTTCGATTTCTCGAATCAGTTCGGAAAGGGATATGGTTTGAGATTCACCCAGGTTATAGATTTGGAAGCCGTTCTCCCGGGAGAAGGCTCCCAGCGTTCCTTCGATAATATCCTCGATGTAGGTATAGTCTCGGCGGGAACTGCCGTCGCCGAAGAGGGAGATTCTTCTGCCCTCAAAGATCGATCGGATAAAATGATGGATGGCCATCTCAGGCCGCTGCCGGGGGCCGTACACAGTGAAATACCGGAGGCATGCAATATCCATCCCGTAAAGGTGATGGTAGGTATGGCACAGGAGTTCCCCCGCCTTCTTGGTGGCGGCATAGGGGGAGATGGGATGGTTCACCGGGTCCTCTTCGGAAAAGGGAACTCGGGAACTGTTGCCGTACACCGAAGAAGAAGAAGCGAAGATGAAGCGACGCACTCCATGCTGCCGACAGGCCTCCAGGAGATAGATGGTTCCCCGGATGTTCACGTCGGCGTAAAGAGCAGGGTTCTGAAGCGAAGGCCGGACTCCGGCCCGGGCGGCCAAATGGAAAACCCCATCTATCTTCTCCTTTTCGAATATCTGTCCCATCAATTTTTCATCGCGCAGGTCCCCCTCGATTAATTTGAATTGCGAATTCTGGAGGGCGCGGCTCAGATTCCGGCCCTTCAAGGCCGGGTCATAAAAATCATCGAAATTATCCAGGCAGACAATCCCATGTCCGTCCTTCAGGAGCCTTTCCACCAAATGGGACCCGATGAAGCCAGCACCGCCAGTCACTAGAACATTCATGGTAATTCCCTTTTTCAAATCCCAAATTGTAGGGGCGTCCCGCCGTGGGCGCCCTTTGCAGCGGGCGGCCACATGGGGCCGCCCCTACATTTTCTCTCCCGCTATTAGTTCGGCAATCACTTCGATATGGTACGTTTGTGGAAACATATCCAGCGGCTGAATCCGTTTCAAATTATAACCCAGCGAAACCAGATGGGCCAGGTCCCTGGCCAAGGTCGGAGGCTCGCAGGAGACGTACAGGATTCTTCGGGGGTGAAGGGAAGCGAGAGGAATGAGAGCGCTGTGAGCCCCAACGCGCGGTGGGTCCAGAACAACCAAATCCACCGCCCCGGTTTCTCTCTTGATTCTCCCGATTCCTTCCTCTGCGGCGCCAGCCCAAAAAGTGCAGTTGCCTATCAGATTCCTCCGGGCGTTTTCGCGGGCCGAGTCAATGGCTTCTATATCCTGATCCACTCCCCATACCTTTCCGCCCCTGAGGGCCAAAGGAAGAGTGAGATTCCCCGAACCGCAGAAAAGGTCGATTCCCTTCTCTTCTCTCTTGAGATCGGCCCACTCCAGCACTTTTCCAATCAGGTTGCGATTCTGGTCGGGATTGACCTGGACGAAAGACTTCCCGCCGGCTTGCAGGAGAAGCC
>DASPRR010000575.1:0-5201 GCA_035624375.1 Thermodesulfobacteriota bacterium
ACAGCGAAGGTTACGTTCCTCCGGATGCGCTGACCTGGACCGATGCGGACAACAACGTCAATTTCAACAACAAGACGGTGGTGATGACTCCCAACCCGTCTATTTCCATCCCGGGGGCCCATTTCTTCACAAACAAAGATAACTATTACAACAAGATCGGGTCCATCCTCCAGCCCACTTCCCCGGTGGACGGAAAAGGGTATCCCTACCTGGTATCGGTGAAACCGATCATTATCCCCATGGATTCCAAGCAACAGGCCCTGGCCAAGAAGTTCATCTCGTATGTACTGGAGACCAAGAACTTCACCTCCTACGTGACCGCTTCCAATGGCCGCTGGTTCCCATCCTTTAAGGACGTTGCCGCGGACCCCTTCTTCACCAATCCTAAAGACCCCCATGTGCCCGTGGCTACCGACCAGCATCTGAACCATGAGACCCGCCCCTTCTACTACAGCTACCACCCGGCCTATTCCCAGGTGTACACCGAAAATGTCTGGGGAAAGGCCATGTCTCGGGTAGTGACCGAAAAGTGGACCAACGAAAAGGCCGCGGATGAAGCCATAGACCGCATCCAGACGATTTTCAAGAGCTGGAAATAGCCGTTCCTTAAAAAAATCGAACCTGTTTGGGGGGCTCCGAGCCCCCCAACTTTCATGAGTTATTCTAATGTCCCAAGCTACACCTGTCCCTGTCGCATCGCCATCGACCCTTCACCCGGAACAATGGGGGCGGAAGACCGTTCTGGGGATCGCCTTCTGTTCCCCGCTCATCATGATCTTCCTGTGCCTAGTCATTTACCCGATGCTCTACGAGATCTACCTGGGCTTGGATTGGGACATCTACACCTCCATCTTCTCGGACCCAATCTTCATTCAAACCCTTTGGAATACGGTGATCTTTGTGGGGCTGGCGGTGAACATCAAAATGGTCCTGGCGCTGACCCTCTCATCCCTATTCAGCACCGACCACCGGTTCACCAAGATTCTGGGAGGGATCTTCCTGCTTCCCTGGGCCATTCCCTCTCTTCCCGGGATTTTAGGCTTTCGTTGGATGCTGAACGGCCAGTGGGGAATTGTGAACAAGATCTTGAACGATTTCGGTTTCGAAGGCTACCCCTGGCTGGTGCGCCGGCCCACGGCGCTGGCTGCGGCCATTACCTACCACATCTGGAAATATCTTCCCTTCTGGACCTTGATCTTTGTAGCCGGACGGCGTGGAATTCCCAAAGAGCTGTACGAGGCGGGCGACATTGACGGGACGTCGCCGCTCCAGAAATTCCGCTACATTACCTTTCCCATGCTCCGGAACCTCTACTTGATTTGCATCCTTTTATCCATGGTTTTCACCCTGGGAGACTTCGTCATCATCAAGATCATGACCGGGGGAGCACCCGGTGATTCGACCCATGTCTTGTCTACGCTGGCTTATCGGTATACTTTTCAAATGGGCAAGATTGACTGGGGAGTGGGGACTTTCCTCACCGCGCTGCCCATAACCCTGTTGTTCATCTTTATCTTGATCCGCAAGGTCAAGTAGGAGTTTTTATGCGGCTCCGCGGCTGGCGAAAGCTCGCTTTTTACACTGTTTGCAGTCTCCTCCTGGTGTGGACGATCTTCCCGGTGTATTACATGATCACCCTTTCCCTGGTGCCCGAGGAGGACCTTTTCAAGCCCCGCCTTTACGTGGCCCAGCCAACCTTGGATAACTACCGCCAAACAACCCAGCAAAGTAACTACCTGGTCAGTGAGTTCTGGATTCAGCTCTATAACAGCGTGATCATTGCCTTGCTGACTACTGCGGCCGTAGTCATCGTGGGTACCCTGGGCAGCTTTGCCCTGGCCCGGATCCGCTTCCGGGGCAGCCAGATCATATCCAGCATGACGCTTTTCACCTACATTATTCCCGCCTCCTTTTTATCCATCCCGTTCTTCAAGCTCATGGCCGACTATGATCTGCTGGGAACCAAGCTGTCCGTCATCCTGGCGATGATCACTTTTACCTCGCCCTATGCGGTCTGGATCCTCTGGGACTATGGCAAGACCGTTCCGCCGGAGATCGATGAAGCCGCAGCCATCGATGGAGCGGGAATGCTGCAGACTTTTTTTCGCATCTACCTTCCCCTTATTCTTCCCCCTATGGTTGCGATTGCCACTTATGCCTTTCTGTTTTCCTGGAATGAATATCTATACGTCGTCTTGTTTCTTTCGGGTGAAACCAATATCACCATCCCGGTGGCCATGGGTAACTTCCTGGCCACAGACAACCCCCCCTGGAACCTCCTCATGGCCGAATCGGTCCTCTACTCGATTCCCCCGGTCATCCTCTATTACTGCTTCCGCCGCCATCTCCTGAGCGGGTTGGTGACCGGCTCCGTTACCGGGACCTAAATGCCCTGCCCTCCGAAGGGGGCTCATCGAATCATTCCCTTTGGAGCGTTGAAAACCACCGAAAGCAAAAAGCTCGGAGGAAGTCCCCCGAGCCTTTTTCCCGGCAGAGAGTTTCCTCCCTTACCGTGGGCCGACATCAGCGACCGAATTGAATTCTTCCTTGCGTCTCCTAGATCTGCTGCTCGACCTCCGGGGGCTTACCGAGAGAAGTGCCTTCGCCGGGAAGGCGTGGGGGTTTCGGCCTTCTGGCTGCCAAAAGGGCAACATACTGAAGGGCCAGAAGACAAAAACCCACGGGGAGAAAAAGATAAGGGATCACCATGGGCGTTCCCAGGGACGTGGACATGCGGTCGTTGTGCTGCCAGGCCGTCCAGGCCATGTCCGCCCCCTTCCAGATCATGATCCCGCAGAAAAAGAGGCCGACCACGGCCCGCAGGATATCCAGGCGATCCTTCACGGCCGGGCTAAGGCGGTCGAGAAGAAAGGTGATCCGAATCTGCCCGCCGACGCGCAGGACTTCTCCTGCGGGAATGACGCACAAGAAGGCGAGGAGAAAGGTGTTCACTTCCAGGGCCCAGTTGGTGGGAGCGACAAAGACATAGCGCAGGACCACGTCATAGGTAATGCTCACCACCATGAAGATCAGGCCCAATTGGCCTAGGAAGCCGCTGCCTGCTTCCAGCCGGCCGATGATCCCCTTTGGTTTGCTTTCCGTTCCGCTCATGTCCGCCCCAGGGCAAAGTTGATCGCCTTTTGGCCCGCATCCTCGCCGACCTGCTTCTTCCACCACGCCCACACGGGCTGGCTTTTTACCTCGAAGTCTTTGAGCTCGGTTTCGGTAGGCTTGTAGATCTTGACCCCCGCCTTTTGGACCTTGGGCCAGTAATTTTCCGGGTAGAATTTCGTATTCAGCACGCGGGCGTAGTTCTTATCAAACCACTTGCCCGCATCCCAGAAGGCGGCTTTGATATTGTCCGGCAGCTTGTCCCACCGGTCCTTCATGAAGAAGATGGCGATGGCGAAAGCGGTGACGGGCAACTGATAGCAATTTTTGACTTGTTCGTAGAGCTTCCGGCCCACTACCGTGCTGATGTTCGCCACCGTGGCCTCCACGGTGCCCCGCTGGACGGCCAGGTAAAGCTCGGAGGAGGGAATCCGGGCCCCGGCCACGCCATAGGCCTTGAGGACTTCTTCCGCCTCATAGCTGACGATCCGGACCCGCTTGCCCTTCAGATCGGCCAGGCTGGAGACTTTGTTGGCTCCGCTCCAGATGTATTCGGGTTCTTCCACCCCCCCTCCGGCCGTGAGCATGAAAGTGTTGTCTTTGGCGAGGACATCGTTGATCTGCTTCCACAGCGGCGATTCCATGTCCAGCCTCTCCCCATGGACAGCCAGTTGACCGCACAGGCTGGGAAGGCCGGTGATGCCCAGGACGGGAAAGGTCCGGGTGATGTAAGAGGTGGTGTGAAACATGAAATGGATCGTTCCGGCGCGGAGGGCCGCGGTTTGTTCATCAGCTTTGATCAGGGTTCCGGAATCGAAAAAGTCGATTTTAAACAGGTCTGGGTGCTTTTTGAGCTGGTCCACAAAACCCATGATAATGGGGAACGAATTTTCGTAGGCGGGAGTCAGGTAGGTCACCCCAGTGAAGGTGGGGGGAGCTCCCTGGGCGGTGCCTCTTATGCCGGCCCCGCTCAACAGAGCGGTCCCGGCGCCTACTCCTGCGGCCTTGAGAAACTGACGTCTGGTGAATCCTCTCATGGATAACCTCCTTCGGGCGCATCCGCCCTTAATTTATCAAATTTGGCAGCCACAGACTCAAAGGCGGGTAGACCGAAAAAAGGATCAAACAGATCAGCTGGATGACCAAGAATGGCAGGCTGCTCTTGATAATCTCCTCCAGCGTTAGAACCGGGCAGCAACTGCGGAGGGTGTACAGGTTCAGGCCCACGGGCGGTGTGACCACCGCCAGTTCCAGGTTGATTACCAGGACGATCCCGTACCAGAGGGGATCGTAGCCCATGGCTTTGATCAGGGGAAGAAGGATGGGGGTCGTGATCACCATCAAAGAACCGGCATCCACAAACATCCCGCCTATAATCAAAATACCCTGGATGAGCAGGACCATGACCAGCTTGGGCATGTTCAGGCCCATGAAGAAACTGGTCACCATTTCGGGGACCCGAACCATGTTCAGGTAGTCTCCGAAGATCTTGGCGCAGCCCATGATCAGCAGGATGGCCACACTGATCATCATGCTTTCCCGGATGATCTGGACGATCCGCCGGAAATTCATGTTGCGGTAGACCAGGCCGGCGATGAGAAAGGCCCCGATGGCGCCCAGAGCCGAAGCCTCCGTGGGTGTGGCCACCCCCAGATAGATGGAACCGAGCACGAGGAAAATCAGGATGCCCGTATGCCAGACCCTCGCCAGACTAGTCCAGCGTTCCCGCCAGGAGAATTTGAGCTCGGCCGAACGGGGGGCCAGTTCGGGAGTGATCAGAACGCGGAAGAAGACGTAGATACTGAGCATGGCGGCCAGGACCAGGCCGGGCACGATCCCCCCGATGAAGAGCTTAGCCACGGATTCGCCGGTGATCGCGCTGTAGATAATGAAGGGGACGCTGGGAGGGATGAGCATGGCCAGGGCCCCGGCCGTGACCACGGAGCCCGCGGCGATTTTGGTGGAATATCCCCTCTTCAGCATCTCCGGGACGGCCATGGACCCGATTGCGGCCACGCCGGCCACACTGACCCCGCTCACTGCGCCGAAGACCGTGCAGGCGCCGATCGAAGCGATGGCCAACCCCCCGG
>DASPRR010000586.1:0-6240 GCA_035624375.1 Thermodesulfobacteriota bacterium
ACGAATAACCTCTGGACTACCCCGGAGACCGCAACGATCCGAAAGGTCCAGGCAGAAGAGAAGGCGTTTCATAAGGCCTACGCCCAGAAGTTGGGACTGCAAATATCACCGGAAGAAGTCAAACAGATGGGAATCGAGACCTTTACCGCCATGTCCGGGGCCTCCAAACAGGAGATCGAAAAGGGATTCGCGAAGGTTCGGGAGGAGATGGCCAAGATCAAAGGGTATCCCATCCGGACCGTGGTGAATTGGTCGGTGGAAGGGGATAAAGCCGAGGGTGCGGAAAAGGAAGGAAAAGGGTCGTCGGAATCTTCTTCCTCAACCCCCACGAGCGTGGGCGGGTTCTTAAGCGGGCTGAGCAAGACCCTTGGCCAAAAAGTGGCGAAGGACCAATCCTCCGGCTCAGGCCAGAAGGAAGCAGCCACCTTCAGCACTACCCACGAAGTGAAGGCGATCCGTGCGGATTCAGTCCCGGCCGAAGTCTTCGACGTCCCCCCGGGATATTCCAAGAAATGACCGACCGAAGGAGAAGATCGAGATGAAAATATGGATGCTAACCTTGGTGATATTGCTGTCGCTCGGGAGTCCGGCCTTGGCGCAGGAATTGAAAAGGATCAGCCTGGACGATGCTTCAAATCTGGGACTGCAGATTCAAAGCGATTCGACGGTGAAAGTAGAAGGGAAAGCCTCGATCAAAATCACCACGAAATGGCCCACGACGGTCTGCCTGGCGGAAGTGCCTGGGCCGGACATTGAAAACGCAATGTTGGTTTATAAGGCTAAGGTCAAAAGCGACCTTCAGGGTCAAGGCACGGCCTTTCTGGAGATGTGGGCTCACGTGGGAGGCGGGCAATATTTTTCCCGGGGTATGAACGACGTGGTCCAGGGTAAGTCGGATTGGAAAACGATTCAAACCCCCTTTATGTTCCAGAAAGGGCAGAAGCCAACCAAGGTCACCCTGAACATCGTGATCAACGGTCCGGGGACGGTCTGGGTGGATAACATCGTATTATCCAAAGAACCCCTGAAATAGCCCTTTTCCCTTAGTACTAATAGGGCCAAAATTATATGGGTGCTGAAGCCTAAGCCGTTCGTGCTGAGCTTGTCGAAGCATGAGTTAGTCGAAGCATGAACGGCGTACGATGCACCCTTCGACAAGCTCAGGGTGAACGGTGACAGCCCAATGAAGAGCATCGGGATTGGGAGAGATTTTCCGAAAACTATGTCTTCACAATTATGTACTTATCAGTAATTTAACCGGTTTCTATTTCCCCCGAAAAACGGGCGGCCTTTTTTCCGCCCTGGCCTTTAACGCTTCCCGGAAGTCTTCGGTCCCGAAAGCCTGGTTGAGGCCTTGGTTTTCCCTGTCCAGCGCTTCGGTGATCTCTTGTAGCATGGGCTTGTGGAGGGCCCTTTTGGCCGCCCGAATCGCCATCCAGGCTCCGGCGGGCGGGATCAGCCTGAGAGCCATCTCTTTTGCGTAGGGGATCAACTGGTCATGAGGGACAACCTTATTGACCAGCCCTAACTCGAACAACTGTTGGGCCGGGATCCGCTCCCCGAGGTATATCAACTCTTTGGCTCTTTGGAATCCCAGGAGGCGGGGCAAGAGATAGCTGGAGCCAAGTTCCGGGATGATCCCGATGTTCACGAAGGGAAGTTGGGCCCAGGCATGCTCTGAGGCATAAATCAGGTCGGCACAGGAAAGGCACATGGTAAAAGCCCCACCGACGACCAGCCCGTTAATCGCGGCAATGACCGGTTTATCGAACTGCCACATCTTCAGGGTGAGCTTCTTCTGGGCGATGTCCGTGAAATCGATCTGGTCTTTGAACTGTTCCCTTAATTTGACCATGGCCGCCAGGTTGAAATATCCGCCGCTGCTGAAGGCCTCTTTGGCAGGGTCGTTGGAATCAGGGTCTTTGGCCCCGGTCAGGATCATCGCCCTGGCTCCCTCATCCTTTTCCATGGCGTCCACGGCCCACCAGAGTTCAAGAAAGGTATACGGGCTCATGGCATTCTTGCGCTTGGGAGTGTTGAGGGTCACCAGGACGATACCGGTCTGCTCGTCCTTTTTATACTTGATATCTTGAAACTCCTTTACCTCCATAGGCGCTCCCTTCCTGAAGACGAATCAAAGATCATTGATCACTGTCCATTGCCCTGGACCTAATTTTATTCTGGTAAACCCCCGGCTCTGCGGGGGGCTCAAAGAGTTTGACATTTCCGGGATGTCGGAGTTGTGGCCCGGGGGCAAGGGTCTGGGGTTCAAAAAGCATCGGCCGGGCGATCCCTATTCCTGGAGGCTGGGACTGGCTTCCGCTTGAGCCGGCGCCCGATCGGGCGACCGGCTGGTCGCCCCTACAAGGACCAGAGCTTCCACGGGGTTGCGGGAACGGGTGGCCGACCCGGCCCATGAAATGAAGGAGGCCTCATGGTTTTTGGACCCCAGACCCTTGCCCCTGGGCCCGGCATTGGCGTCCAGGTGATGGCCACCCTTAGGCGGCGACCCTTTCAATCCGCTTTGAGCGGTTCACTGTTTTTCATGCCTCCGGCTCTGCCGGAGGTCATGATTTGCCTCCCTGCACTTTCTCAGCCAGTCCCGCGACTAAGGATTTGAGTTCATCCATCTCTTTCCTTTGGAGGGAGCCTCTTTCTTCCCCGGCGCCTGTCTCCCAAATGGGTTTCAGGGGACGGCGGTTGAGGTTCAGGGAAAGGACATCGAACCGCTGGTAGTGCCCGACGATGTCGTGCTGCAGCTTCTGCACGATGATCTGTTCGATGTCGATCTCGGCGATGACCATCCCTTCTTCGTTGGGGTCCAGGGGGCCGGCCAGGCGCTTGCCGTCGGGGCCGTAAATCGCAGTCAACCCCATACTTCCATTGCTGACCATCCTCTTTTTTTCCTCCGTATCTCCCAGGACCTTGGCGATTTCCGGGGTAAAGACGCAGCAGGAGACCACGTTGAAGAGCTTTCCTTCGAAGGCATGGCCTGCGCTGCGGATTTCGATGGCGTGGGCCAGGTCATAATTGGATTCGTCCCCGGCCGGCTGGCCGGGGTAGTTGGCGATGTGAACCTGCTCTCCCTGGGCGATCAGGGCGTACCGGGCCAGGCTGTTGGTGTTCTCCCCGCAGTTAAGCATCCCCAATTTTCCGATGTCCGTGTCGTAAACCTTCAGGGTGGAGCCGTCTCCCCCTCCCCAGGTCAATTTTTCAGCAAAGGTCGGAACCAGCTTGCGATGGGCGCCCAGGATCTTCCCTTTTCGGTCGATGAGGACGTTGGTATTGTAAAGGGTTCCAAGGGTCTCCGGCACCCTCTCGTTGATCCCCATGACTACGAAGACGTTGAATTTCCGGGCACACTCACAAATGCGATCCAATGCCGGGCTAGGGATTTCCACGGAATTCTTAACCAGTTCGCGGAAATACTTGTGGCCCCGGTAGGGATTGTCCAAGCGATGCCACCAGGGGTAGGCCGGGATGTAAACTTCGGGGAAAGCGATGAGCTCGGCCCCCTTGGCGGCGGCTTCTTCGATCAGGCGGCCGGCTTTATCCACCGTCGCCTCCCGGTTCAGAAAAACGGGAGCGGCCTGAATGGCCGCGGCCTTGAATTTCGGAAAAGTATCTCCCATCGATGACCTCCTTTTTCGTTCACCAAAGAGACACGGAGAACACAGCCAGGCGGAACCTAGCCAAATCGTAGGGGCAACCCCCCTGTGGTTGCCCATCTTGAGGGCGGCCACGGGGGGCCGCCCCTACATTTCAAAAAACTTAATAAGATTTAGAGATCCTGCATGTTAGTAGCACAGAGGATTTTAAATAGGCATTCATCCGAATTCCAGGGTTCAAGGACAATTTAGAGAAATTGTTATTCGGTGTCAATTTGTATTTTTTTCATGATGAGGCTTCTTTTTTGATTCGCCCGGGGAGGGGCGATTCATGAATGGCCCCTTCTACCAATCGTAAAAAAGGAAGGGGATACCATTATTGGGGGATAAATGATAAGATTCCTGTGGCTTTATAGAATCGCAGCGATGGAGTTGTAGAGATGGACAACCCGATCCTCATCCTCTCGGTCATTGGGGCAGCGCTTGTCGGAGCCCTTGTCTGCTGGCTGTCCCTCCGGGCTAAAATCAGCCAGGTCCAGGCTCAGGGGGAATCCGAAAAAGCCATTCTGAGCGAGCGACTCCTGGGAAGGGAGCAACAGGTCCAGGAGCTTAAAGACTCAGTGGACAGGCTTTCTGCTGAAATGGACCGCCAGAGGGAGGAGCTGAAATTTGAGTCCCAGAAAAGGTCGGCTGCGGAAGAGAGAAACTGCCGCATAACCGAGCTGGAAGCGGATTTGAGGCGGAAAGAAGAGCAGTTGGATAAGCTCCAGGGCGAAGCCACGGACCTGAAAACCAAAATTTCCGAACTGGGCATCAAAATCGAAGATGAGCGGAAAGCGGCGCAGGAAAAGCTGGCGATGCTGGATGAGGCCCGGCAAAAACTTTCCGACGCCTTCAAGGCCCTTTCGGCGGAAGCTCTTAGAAGCAATAATCAATCCTTCCTCGACCTGGCCAAAGCGACCCTGGAAAGATTTCAGGAAGGGGCGAAAGGGGACCTGGAAATGAGGCAGAAAGCCATTGATGCCTTGGTCCAGCCCTTGAAAGAATCGCTTGAAAAAGTGGACGGCAAGATTCAGGAGATCGAGAGAAATCGCACCACCGCTTATGCCAGCCTGACGGAACAGATCAAGATGCTGGCTTCCAGTCAGTCCATGCTGCAGAGCGAGACGGCCAACCTGGTAAAGGCCCTCCGAAGCCCGACAGTCCGGGGAAGGTGGGGGGAGATTCAGCTGAAAAGAGTGGTGGAGATCGCCGGAATGCTGGAATACTGCGATTTCATCCAGCAGGAGTCCGTGACTACGGATGACGGCCGGCTGCGACCGGACATGGTAATCAAACTGCCCAATAACAAAAACCTGGTGGTGGACTCCAAAGCTCCCCTGCAGGCCTATCTGGAGGCCCTGGAAGCCCCAGATGACGAGATCAGGATGGCAAAACTCAAGGATCACGCCCGCCAGATACGCAATCATCTGTCAAAATTGAGCAACAAGGCCTACTGGGATCAATTCAAGCCCACCCCGGAGTTTGTTATCTTATTCCTGCCCGGAGAAATCTTCTTCAGCGCCGCCCTGGAACAGGACCCGAGCCTCATCGAGGCGGGGGTGGACCAGCGAGTCATCCTGGCCACACCTACAACCCTGATCGCCCTTCTGCGGGCTGTGGCCTACGGATGGAGACAAGAACTCGTGGCCGCGAATGCCCAAGCCATCAGTGAATTGGGAAGGATTCTTTATGAAAGGCTTCGCACCCTGTCTGGTTATTTTACAGAACTCCGCAGGGGCCTCGATCGTGCGGTGGATGCCTACAACAAGGCCGTAGGGTCTTTTGAAGGAAGGGTGCTGGTGTCAGCCCGAAGATTCAAGGACCTGGGAGCTTCGACCGGGGAAGAGATTGAAACTCTGGAGGCCATGGACAAATCCACGCGGCCCATCGTTGAGGACGAAGGGCCAGCGGCAGCAGGAATCCCGGCCAAGGAAGGGGAAGCCAGAGCCCTTCCCGGGGGGGAAGAGGGATGAGGTCATTTGGCGATATCGCTGACCTCAATCGAGAATCCACTCATGTTTTGGTAATTATCGTAAGCAATCACTGCAATGTAGTACTTTTTCCCCTTATCCAGTGCGGTTAAAGTATACTCTATGAGGCCGGACGAGGACTTGGGTGGATTCCCGACATCAACGCAGCTGTTATAGCTACCCGCAGACGTCCCATAGTAGACTCGGTAACCTGCCAGGCCGGGTTCCTGGTTGGGATTCCATCCGATGGTTATCGCCCCGCTTTCAACCGCGGACCTGGGAGAGACAGCGCTGGGTCTGCATCTTATTTCAGCCCTTCTATTTTCAGTGGTTTGACAGGCAATTGCACTGAGTAGAAGAAGAACGAAGAGGAATAAAAAAATCCATTTTGTCCTCTTAACCCATGCCTCCGTTTTGATAATACCGGAAAAAGAATCTCTTCCGACCCTGCCTTTCATTTTTTCTCCATTCGATGCCATAACAAGCCCCCTTTGTTAAGGTGATGAAAATGCAGAGACCCCATTCTTCAAAGAAGAGAAATTCGGTCAGTACTTCATCCCCGTAAACGCCACTCCCTCGATGATCCGGGTGCGAAAAATCAGAAAGATGGCCAGCACCGG
>DASPRR010000589.1:0-14085 GCA_035624375.1 Thermodesulfobacteriota bacterium
CAGACACCTACTGCGTAGATCAGGATGTAGGCCAAAGGCGCCCAGACGCCTGCCTCTTCCAAAAACCTGTTCAATTCGTGAGGGGTAAAAAATTCCTTAGCACGGGTGAAGCGGATGATGTAGAGGGCGCCCGCTAGGAAAGCGAGAAAAAGGATCGCCTTGATTACCGCCTCCCTGCGACTTTTTTCCGAACCCTCGAAGTTATTGATCATCAGAACCCTCTTCCCCCGGGAGAGGCTGGAAAACCTAGAGGAGAATGAAAACCCACCCTCTTCCATTTTCCCCGGAATCTTCTTCCAGAGCAATCAGGATTCCTTTGTATTTTGCCCAGGGGAAGACGGTATTTTGAACCACTCCCGCCCCCCTTCCGATGAAAATCCAGTTTTCCCTTGACGATCCATACCCCCTTTGGTAGCTTTTTTGTAGCACTCTAAAATTCTGCCGTGTCAGGAGGCTCAATTCATGACCGGAAGAGAAATCGCGCAGATGGCCTTCGATTTAAAGAAGCCTCCCCGAGTGCCCGTTACCTTGATCGGAGGGGGCGCCTGGGCAGTTCATCATGCAGGAAAGACCTTCGGGCAGATCAAAAATGACCCGAAGCAGATCGCCGATGTCTTCATCCGGTTTTTTCGCCTCTTCCAGAACGACCTGATCTGGACCGGGTCGAACTTCCTGAACTACCCCGTTCATTTCTTGGGATGCCCCATTAAGGATGACTCCGCCGACAGTCCGGGGCTGGAAGGCACGGTCATCCAGAGCCTGGAGGAGATCGACCGCTTGAAGATCGAAAGAGTCTTCCAGAACCCAACCATGCAGGCCATCATCCGCTCTCACCACCTGATTGCCGATGCCCTCGGCAGGGAAACCATGATCGTACCCACCCAGTGGGCCCCTTTCACGCTTACCGCGCGGATCCTGGGAATGGAGCCTCTGCTGATCGCCACCATCCAGGAACCGGAAAAGCTCTCCCGGCTCATCCGGTTTTCCACCGAGTTGACCTGGGCCCTTCTGGAGCCCATCTTGGAGCACCCGGATATTCCCGGGGCCAATTTTTCCGATCCCGTCGCTTCCGGGGACGTGGTTTCCCCATCCACCTTCCGCAAATTCTCCGCCCCGGCCATAAAGGAACTGGTAAACCGAGTCAAAGCGAAAAAGAAATACAGCATGGTTCACATCTGCGGCAACTCCACCCAGGTCCTCAAAGACGTCCTGGAGATCAATCCCCATTGCTTTAGCTTGGAGAATAAGGTGGACCTCAAAGCAGCCAGAGAGATTCTGGGAGGCAAAGTCTGCGTGGCCGGAAATGTATCCCCCACCGGGGCCTTCCTTTCCGGAAGACCTGAGCAGGTCCAAGAAGAGGCCAAAGCCTGCCTGGCTGCCTGGGGAGATGGGGGGGGATACATTCTGACGGTGGGCTGCGATTTCTCCAAGAACGTCCCCATGGAAAACATGAAGGCCCTGATGTCTTTCCGAAAATAAGCCCGGCCCGCAATTCTTTTCACCGGCCGCGGGAATCGATTGAACGACGGAATATGGAACCGACTTATCCGAAAAGCCCTCAGAGTCTTTGGGCGGGCGGATTGCTTCTTCTCTTTGTCCTGGCCCACTTCTGCCATCACTTGTTGGTGGCCCTGACCATACCTTTGTCCCCCATGATCCGAAGCGATTTTTCCCTCGATTACACCTACACCGGTTTGGTGATTTCCGCCTTCAACTTGGCCTACGGGATCGGGCAGTTGCCCGGCGGATGGATGGCCGACCGCTTCGGCCCCCGACGGATGATCACGCTTGGAATCTGGGGGGTTGCCTTGGCCGGTTTTATTGTGGGCCTGTCCCAAAATTTCTGGATGATGGTCGTCTTCCTGGCCCTGATGGGTATTTTGGGCGGTGGCTATCATCCGGCGGCCGCCCCGATGATCTCATCGCTCGTAGAACCCCCACGCCGGGGACGGGCCCTGGGACTGCACATGATCGGCGGAGGGGCCAGCTTCTTTCTCTCCCCCCTCATCGCCATGGCCATTGCGGCCTACTGGAGCTGGAGGGGGTCCTTCATCGGGCTTGCCGTTCCCACCCTGGCCTTTGGAATTTACTTCCACCTGCTCCTGAAGAAACGCGAGGCCGGGGAGCCGCTGGGCCAGGTTCGCATTCCACGCCCCTCCGAGAAAATTCCTAAACAGCGCCTGCTTGGCCCCCTGATCGTGGTCATCTTCCTCAGCACCTTCAGCGCGGCCGTCCTCTTTTCGGTCATTTCCTTCATTCCTCTGTTCCTGGTCGACAAAATAGGGTACAGTAAGGAGACGGCCGGAACTTTCTATGCCCTGATCTATTCCGCTGGACTCTGGGCGAGCCCCATGGGAGGATACCTTTCTGACCGGTTCGGCCCCATTCCGGTTCTCTTATTTGCCCTCTTTCTGACCGGCCCGGTTATCTTTTTGCTCCACTTCGTTTCCACTTGGCTGGGAATCGGAATTCTGCTTCTATCTCTGGGAATGATCATCTACGTGCGCATGCCGGTTTCGGAATCCTATATTCTCTCCAACACCCCGGAGGGGAGGCGTTCCGCTGTCTTGGGGGTCTACTTCTTCGCTGGCATGGAAGGGGGCGGGATTCTCGCTCCGGTCATGGGTTACATGATCGACCATCTGGGCTTTTTTGCAAGCTATACATTTGCTGCATCGATTATCATTCTGACCACCTTGGTCTGCGGGATTCTTTTGCGGGGGAATCTAAAATGGAAACCGTGATCGCTTGGGCGAATGCTCATAGTTATAGATTTTCTTTCTTGCCTTGCGTAGATATTGTGGTATATGATTTAGAACATACAACATCTTGTGTGAATGACCTTATAAGACTTAGATATTTAACAAATCTCACCCAGCCTTTTGAATAAGGAGTGCCCGCCGAGATGGGGAACGATTGCCTCGCCGAGCTGAATCCCTTCCTTTCGAAAAACGCCCTTACCGTCCTGGAAAAGCGGTACCTAATCCGCGACAATGGCAAGGTTCTGGAGAACCCGACGGACATGTTTCGGCGTGTCGCCGAGGCCATCGCCTCTCCCGACAAAAAGTTCGACTCTCAGGCGGACTTGGGAAAAATCGCCGGTGAATTTTGCCGCCTCATGGCCGGCCTGGAATTTCTTCCCAACTCCCCCACGCTCATGAACGCGGGGCGGGAACTGGGACAGCTTTCCGCTTGCT
The DNA here is from genome assembly GCA_035624375.1 of Thermodesulfobacteriota bacterium. GTDB lineage: Bacteria > Desulfobacterota > SM23-61 > SM23-61 > SM23-61 > SM23-61. The sequence continues at coordinate 3,198 of DASPRR010000589.1, forward strand.
TCGTTCTCCCCGTCGGGGATTCCATGGAGGAGATCTTCGATGCGGTCAAATACACCGCCCTGATCCACAAATCCGGGGGGGGAACGGGTTTTTCCTTCTCCCGGGTCCGCCCGGCCAACGACGTGGTCCGAACCACCAGCGGCGTCTCCAGCGGCCCCATCTCCTTCATGAAGGTCTTCGACATGGCCACGGAAACGATTAAGCAGGGGGGGACCCGGCGCGGCGCCAACATGGGAATCCTCCGGGTGGATCACCCCGACATTCTGAATTTTATCCAATGCAAGACCGACCAGAACCATCTCACCAACTTTAACATCTCCGTGGGCCTCACCGAAGCTTTCATGAGGGCCGTGGAGAGGGGGACGCCCTACTCGCTGATCAACCCCCGGAACGGGGAAGCAGTGGGGTCACTGGCCGCTCGTGAGGTCTTCGACCGGATCGTGAAGCAGGCCTGGCAGAACGGAGAGCCGGGGATCGTGTTTCTGGACCGGCTCAACCGGGACAACCCCACACCCCATGTGGGGATCATCGAATCCACCAATCCCTGTGGAGAACAGCCGCTTCTTCCCTACGAATCCTGCAACCTGGGGTCCATCAACCTGGGGCTGATGGCCAAGGAGGGCCGGATCGACTGGGACCGTTTGAAAGAGGTGGTTCACCTGGCCGTCCACTTCCTGGACAATGTGATCGAGCTTAATAAGTACCCCTTGCCCCAGATCGCCGAGATGACCCATGCCAACCGTAAGATCGGCCTGGGGGTAATGGGGTGGGCGGATATGCTGATCGCTCTGGGGATTCCTTATAACTCCGAGGAAGCGATCGCCCTGGCCGAAAAGGTCATGCAATTCCTCCAGGCGGAAGGTCATGAGGCCTCCCGCCGATTGGCCAAAGAAAGAGGTGCTTTTCCCAACTTCAAGGGTTCCATCTATGACCAACGCGGGGAGCCTCCGCTTCGAAACGCTACCGTGACTACCATAGCTCCCACCGGCACGCTCTCCATCATTGCCAACGCCTCCTCGGGCATCGAACCGATCTTCGCCGTGTCTTTTGTCCGACAAGTCCTGGATAACAACACCCTGGTCGAGGTCAATCCTCAGTTTGAAAGAATCGCCCGGGAGCAGGGGTTCTTCTCGCCCAAACTCATGAAAGAGATCGCCGAGCATGGGTCCATTCAAGACCTGGAAGAAATCCCCGCCGAGGTTCGCAGGCTCTTTGTGACCGCCCACGATATCACCCCGGAAGATCACATCCGTATGCAGGCGGCCTTCCAGAAATTTACCGATAACGCCGTGAGCAAGACGGTGAATTTCTCCCGCCACGCCACGGTGGAGGAGGTGCGAGAGGTTTTCGAGCTGGCCTATCGGCTGGGCTGCAAAGGGGTGACCATTTACCGAGACGGTTCGAGGGACCAGCAGGTTCTCTCCACCGGCAGGAAAGCCGAGGAGACGGAGGGGGCGGCGGACAACGGGAAGAAGGTAGCCCGGAAACGCCCCATGGCCCTCAAAGGCTGGACCTATCGAATGCAGACCGGCTGCGGACCCCTGTATGTAACCATCAACGAAGACGAAAACGGGCTCTTTGAACTCTTTACCACCATGGGGAAAGCGGGAGGCTGTGCCGCTTCCCAGAGCGAGGCCATCGGGCGAATGGTTTCCCTGGCCTGGCGGAGCGGAGTCCATGTCAACTCGGTGGTCAAGCAGCTGATGGATATTTCCTGCCACTCTCAGTCCGGGTTTGGGGAAAACCGGGTCCGCTCTTGCGCCGACGCGGTGGCCAAGGCCATCCAGCAGCACCTGTCCTCCAACGGCCCTGGAGAAATCGAGAGGGAAGAGGTCGAAAAAGCTCCCCTTTTCAAAGGGGCCTGCCCGGAGTGCGGGGGAATCGTGGAACACGAGGGAGGATGCTCGGTCTGTCATGCCTGCGGGTACAGCGAGTGCGCTTAAAACTGGTTCCTGGTTCCTGGTTGCTAATTGCAGGTTGTGAAATGATCATTGGCCGTTGTTCATTGACCATTGCCCATTGATAATTGTCCATTGGCCATTATTTATTGACCATTGATCATTTCTGGAGAGGATTTTTCATGAAGACCTGTGCTTACTGTTCGGAGCTGCTCGACGATGGGGTAATGGAATGCCCGAAGTGCGGGCGCTCGATGTTCATTCAGGCCCGGACCAAAGCTCCTTCCGCGGGCTTTTCCCTCAAAGAAGACCTATCCCTGCCGAAAAGAACCCTCAGCGACCTGCACCTGGGTGTCCTGGAGTTGCTGTCGGCCCAGCCGGACTTCGTCAATGCCTCCCAGTTCATCATGTCCCTCCCCCTAGAGAATGAATCCCAGGCCCAGACAGCGGTGATGGCCATTGAAGAAATGGTGGGAGCGGGATTGATTGAGGTGAAGGGGCGCAGCAAAATCCGAATCAGCCCCAAAGGCAAGGAACTGTATGATCGAGAAAAGGACCTGCCCGGCCCCGAACAAAAAACCGAGTGGGACGCAGATAAACGCAGATGAAGACAGATTATCAATAGGTAAAAAAACACGACTTAAGAACCCGACTAAGGGGACTCAGGCAAACACGGATCGTAGCATTCATATTTCTGTGCTCTCTGCGTAATCTGCGAAATCTGCGGATAAAAAAAGGGCGGCTGAATTCATGTTGAAAGAATTCGGCCGCCCTTTTTGTCTCCGGAATGACTTTCTCTTAGCGGTCTCCCTCCTGGGTGATCCCGCCCAATATCCAGGATTTCTCTCCTACGTTCCGGGTAAAAATCCAGTACTCGACGAACTTCACCGGGTCGGAGGAACTTCCGGCCACAATTTGGCCGGTCTTTTCCTGGATGGTGTAATCCAGCAGGTTGGCGTAAAATCTCACGGTGACATATTCTTCGCCGCGGTTTTGGCCGGCTTCTATTATTTCCACTTCCCGCACGGCGATGTTTTCCAGACGATTGATTTCGTGGTCGGCGATAAGCCGGTCTACCTGTTCCTTGAAAACTTCGTACATGGCAGGAGTGAGGAGGGAGCGGATTCCCTTCAAATCTCGCCTCGTCCAGGCTCCCTGAATTTTGAAGAACATATCCTCGGCCAGGTCCTTGAAGGCCTTCTCGTTGAAGGTCGGGTCCATGGCTTTGATGTGGCGCATCGCATCGGGGGATGGGCCCTCTTTATAATCCTCTTCCTCCGGAGGCGGGCCGAGAATGGGCCCCAGAGAGGGTCCCGGCCCGGGGTAGGGATACGGAGAACCGCCCGCCCCGGCCATATTCATCTGGAGAGTCTGCCGGTAACGGAAGCGTTTCACCACGAAGTAGATGATCCCCAGGATAACCAGAATCAGGAAAATGTCGGCCAGGCCGAACTCTCCGCCGAAGCCGGGGCCGGCAAAGCCCAGGCTGCTGAAGAGCATCCCCCCCAGGAGCCCGCCGATCATGCCGCCCATCAAACCGGAGAATAAGCCACGGGTGGGAGAGGCGGGAGGAACCGCGGGATCCGGTTGTGTCTGCTGACTCTGCTTCTGCTGATAAGGAGAAGGTTGAGCGGGGGTTGTGGAACGCGAGGTGGACCCACCCGAGCTGTAGCTGCGGGTCCCGGAAGAGGTTCCTCCCCCCGCGCGGGCGAACACTTCGGATTCCAGACCCAGCCAAACAAGGAAAACGAATGAAAAAGCCGCTAATAGAATCGCGCGGCGATGCTGCCAGAATCTCTTCATACCTGAACCTCCGTACTTTTGATCTCCGCGACTTTGATTATTATTGCCTGTTAATCCAAGGATTGCAACTTCCAAATCGCATTTGATTTGACTATCCTTGGAACAACCCCCTATAATCGGGTGTATGAAATATTCCTGTTCTTCCTGCCAAAGGCTTTTTGCAATCAGTGAAAAACGATTCCGGTGCACCTGCGGCGGCTTCCTCCGGGTAGAATATTCTGGACTCTTCTCCAAGAAGGACCTCGAACGGCGCGACCATTCCATCTGGAGGTACCGCGAGGGGTTCGGGCTACCGGAAGAGGTCCAACCCGTATCCTTGGGCGAGGGCAGAACGCCGATTATTGGCAGAACCTACGAGGGGGCTGACCTGACTTTCAAGCTCGAGTTTCTTCAACCCTCGGGGTCCTTTAAGGACCGGGGAGCCAGCGTCCTCCTCTCCCTGGCTAAAAGCCTGGGGATTTCCCACGTGGTGGAGGACTCCTCGGGGAATGCCGGGGCCGCCATTTCCGCCTATGCCGCAGCCGCAGGAATCCGGTGCACGGTCTATGTTCCGGATTACACCCCCGAAGGAAAGTTAATCCAGATGAAGCTATACGGCTCGGAGGTGGTCAAGGTGCCCGGAAAACGGCAGGAAGCCAACCGGGCGGCGATCGAGGCATCGGAGAAATCTTATTATGCCAGCCATCTCTGGAATCCCTATTTCATCCTAGGGCTTCAATCCGCGGCTTTTGAAATCTGGGAGCAATATGAAGGGGCTTTGCCGCCCCGGGTGATCGTCCCGGTCGGCGGAGGGGGCTTCTTGGAAGGGCTCTATTCGGGATTTGCCGCCCTCCGAAACGCGGGCTATGTGAAAGAGGTCCCACGCCTCATCGGGGTCCAGGCGGAGAATTGCCCGCCCCTTCACCGCGCTTTCCACGAGGGTCTGCCCGACTACCGGGAGATGGAGGTGGACACGACCGTGGCCGAGGGGATTGCGGTCCAAAAACCCCCGAGGGGGAAAGCCGTACTCCAGGCCCTGCGGGAAAGCGGGGGGTGGACGGTGGGGGTGACCGAAGAGGAGATTCTCTCCGCCGAAAAGGCCCTTTTCTCCATGGGCCTCTTTGTCGAACCCACCTCGGCCGCAGCCTTGGCTGCCTGGCGGAAGCTTCCCCTGACGGAAAAGGATGGGAGTCTGATCGTCCTCACCGGAAACGGGTTGAAAGAAACGCAGAAGCTTTCGAACTTATTCCTGGGGCCTTCCTAAGGGCTTCAAACGATTTTTCTCTGGGTCTGTCCGGGAAAAGACCCGGAAGACATCCCGCCGCGAATTCCCGGCCATGGTCCGGAATCTTTTGTCCCCCAGGCGCTGGTTTCCTTTCCCCCCTTCCTCAAGGACGCTTCCCGCAGGAACGGGAGAGGCAAGAAAGGATTGGAAAAAATGACTCACCGGGAAAGAATTCTCAAGGCCATCCGGGGGGAGATGCCGGACCGCCTTCCCTTTGCCCCCCGTCTGGACCTCTGGTATAACGCCAACGTGCAGGCCGGGACGCTGCCGGAAAGGCATAAAAGCCGTACTTTCGACCAAATCGCCCGGGCCGAGGGCTGGGCCCTCCACAAGATCAACCCGGAATACCAAAAATCCCGCAAGGCCGAGGACAATCTCCACTGGGCTCTGGGAATTCTTTCTTACAAGGAATCCGTCTTCGGCTTCCGCTTCTCCCCGGACGTGGACGTGGAAGCGAAAGAAAGCGGCGGACGGACAAAGATCATCTACCATACCCCGATCGGGTCAGTGAGCACGACTACGGTTTACACCGAAGAGATGAGGAAAGCCGGGGTCTCCAATTTCTGGGTGGAGGAACATGTCCTCAAAGGACCCAAGGACTATCGAGTGGTGGCCTACATTTTTGAAAACCTGAAGTTGTTCCGCGATGACCGGGACTTCCTGAAATGGAAAGAGGAAATCGGCGAGGATGGCGTGCCTTTTACCCTCGCAGGGCGCGCGGCATCGCCCATGCATCATATCCAGAAGTATTTTGTCGATGCCACCGATTTCTATTTTCACTATCACGATTATGCCAAAGAGACGCAGGCGCTCGCGGAAAGCATGGGCGGCTTCTTCGACGAGATTATTCAACAGGTGGGCGATTCCCAGGCAGAAGTGGTGTACTGGGGCGCGAACTTCGATGACATGATCACCTACCCCGCCTTCTTCGAAAAGGACATTGTACCCTGGATTCGGAAAGCCGCGGATATCCTGGACCGGAAGGGCAAGTATGTCTCCTGCCATTGCGACGGGGAAAACCTGGGGCTCATGGACCTGATCCGCGATTCGGGAATGCACATTGCCGAAGCCATCACCCCAGCCCCCATGACCAAAGTCCCCATCGAAGAATACTACCGGCGGTGGAGCGATAAATTGACCCTCTTCGGGGGAATCCCCTCGATCCTCCTCCTGCGCGAGTCCATTTCCGATGAAGAATTCGAAGCCTACCTGGATCACCTCTTCAAGGTCATCGCCCCAGGAAGGAGGATGATCCTGGGGATCGCTGACTCAACCCCTCCCAAAGCCGTTTTCGAGAGGCTGGTGCGCATCGGAGAAAAAGTGGAGAAGGAAGGCCGCCTCCCCCTCGAAGCGGGAGGGTTCCGTCCACTGATTCAGCCGGTCGTGCCAGAGGCGGCCAAACCGGTGTTGCGGGAAATCGTCTGGGACGAAGAGTGCCGCCAGGTGCAGAACGACGTCCTGGAGGGGGACCAGGCCGCCATTCAGGAGCATATCCAAAGCTTGCTGGCCAAGGGAGTTAAAGCGGAAGAGATCCTGAAACGGGGCATGCTTTCGGCCATGGAGGTCATCAGCGAGCGGTTCAAAAGCGGCGAGGCGTTTATTCCCGAGGTGCTTCTTTCCGCCCGGGCCATGAATGAGGCGGTCAAGGTCTTGCAGCCGCACCTCGGCGGGACGCAGCTGGCAGGGAAGGGCAAAGTCCTGATCGGAACCGTGAAGGGAGACCTCCACGACATCGGCAAGAACTTGGTGATCACCATGCTGAAAGGCGTGGGGTTCGAAACTGTCGACCTGGGAATCGATGTCCCAACCCCCGCCTTCATCAAGGCGGTGGAGGAACATAAGCCCCACATTCTGGGGCTATCCGCCCTTCTGACCACCACCATGCCCCAGATGCAAGCAGTCATCGAAGGCCTGAAGCAGAAGGGTCTCCGCGATCGGGTCAAGGTCATGGTGGGCGGTGCCCCGGTCAACGAAAAATTCGCGCGGGACATCGGGGCCGACAGCTATGCGGCGGACGGGGCGGATGCGGTAACTCTGGCCAAGAAACTCATACAACAAGAGTAGGGGCAGACTTTGCCTATAACATCTCAACCGGGGGCTGCTTGATGAATTGCTCATTGCTGGTAGAAGCGGCGTAGCCCTTTTCAATGAATGATTTCAATATCGAAACTTTTTCGATTATCGGGAAACAGATGGATAGAAAGCAGACATTCTCACCCTACCCGAAACGGGCCGTTGGCGTACGGCTGTATTGACCGACCTGACCAGGCCCCCGATGCTCAGATTAGTTCCGCAGTTGCAAATGAACGTCTCGCTGGAGTTTGTCCAAATATAAAGGCCGTTAAGCGGTGCTGCGCCTGTGCCGTGGCGTTCCAAAGAAGTGGAGCAGGAGATACTGGGTAAGCATCTCGACGAAAAGACCATTCCCCGGGGAGGTGAAGCCGCATGAAGAACGCAGAGCCTCTCACGAAAAATGGATACAAGGTCCCTCTGTTCAGGGCGGTCATCGAGGAAGAACTCGCGAGCATGGCGCGGGGATAAGGCCAATCTGAAGCGGATCAATGCTACACCAACTGATAATTTTTTGAATATTAGCAGTATCGAGACAAACGACTTCTCGGACTTTGAAATGGCCCCTATCGAAAGGAGAAAAGGCATGGGAAAGCAAATTTCTCGGCGCAGTTTTCTGAAGAAAGGTGCCATCGCGCTGGGGACTGCCGGCGTAGGCGATTTTAAAGGTATAGGCAGCGCTGAGCAGGTGAGTAGTTCTAAGCCTTTGTTAGGTGAAGAATCGAAAGAGACAATAGATCCTCATGTTATCGTTAAGCTCTATCCCGGAAGATCAGAACAGCAGAAGATTCGACTTGCCGAACAAATAGTGAAAGACGTTGTCTCCATTATAAAGTGCGGAGAAGAATCGGTCTCCGTAGCTATTGAAGAAATCAAGGCAGAGGATTGGGCAGAGAAGGTCTATAAGCCGGATATTCTTAACACCCCGGGGAAGCTATACAAGAAACCGGGATACTCCATGTGAACCTTTCGACTCCTAGCCTGAAGGCCGGGGCCTGCCTTCGACCCAAGCTCAGGCCGAGCGGCTCAAGGTTCGCCCTGAGCCGCGCCTTCTTCCCCACCTTCAAAGGTGGGGCTTCGGGCGGTCGAACGGGTGAATAACCGGGAATCGAAAACCGAAATTGCAAATTTTCTCAAAAAAACAATCGGAAGGAGAGAAAAATGAAATACATTGCATTGCTTTTGTCGCTGTCACTTTTGGTTTCAATGGGTTTTTTTGCGGGCCAGGCGCTGACCGGTGAAGCCAAGAAGGAGTCGCAAACGATATCACGGGCCGGCTCTCAGCCTTCCGTCAAAGGGTCGGGCGAATATTTTACCGGCAATGTCCGTATTGACCCCTTGTTCCCGGCAAAAGATTCGGCGCCTTTTTCCGGCGCATATGTCACCTTTGAGCCTGGGGCCAGGTCCGCTTGGCACATTCATCCGACGGGGCAGCACCTGCTTGTTACAGCCGGGGTTGGTCGAACCGGGGAATGGGAAGGCAAGGTCGAGGAGATCAAAGCGGGAGACGTGATCTGGTGCCCGCCAAAGGTAAAACATTGGCACGGAGCTTCACCCACCACCGCAATGACGCATATCGCCATCACGGGAACAGTCGGCGGCAAAAACGTTGAATGGATGGAAAAGGTCACTGACGAGCAATACAACGGGAAATAAGGAGGTCATCATGGATAAAAAAAGCACATGGTTCCTGGCAGGCATTTTTATCCTGATTTTGGGTTGCGCAACTAATTCGGAGGCACAGACGGTGAATACCCAAATGTTAAGTCCCAAACAAAAGAGCATCGTTACCATTTCGGCTTTTACCGCCAATGGTGACCAGGAAAAGCTGGCAACAGCCCTCAATGAAGGCCTGGACGCCGGGCTGACGGTCAACGAGATCAAGGAAATTCTCGTGCAGATGTACGCCTATTGTGGTTTTCCGCGCAGTTTAAACGGAATCAGTACCTTCATGGTTGTCATGGACGAACGGCAAAAGAAAGGCATCAAGGACGAGATGGGCAACGAAGTTAGCCCCCTGCCGGCCGACATGAACAAGGATGAGTACGGGGCTAGGGTTCGGGCTAAGCTGAGCGGCAGCGATGTCGTTCCGCCCCCAAGCGGGTACCAGCTTTTTGTTCCCATCATCGACAAATTCCTGAAAGAGCATCTTTTTGCAGACATCTTCGCCCGCGACACCCTGGATTACCAGAGTAGGGAACTTGCGACCATTTCTGCCCTAGCCAGTATGACAGGCACGGCCGGCCAGCTTCGTTTCCATCTTGGCGCCGCGATGAACACGGGGTTTACCGAGACACAGATGAAGGACTTCATTTCCGTGCTCAACGCCAAGGTAGGCCAAAAAGAAGCCGAAAGTGCCAACCAGGTTCTGACAGCCGTGTTGCAGAGTAGGAAATAGACTCCTATTGCAAGAACCGGATAACGCCTGTGAAATATTAAATAGGGTTTTTAGTAACAGGGCAAAATAAGACCCTGTGCTGAAATAGGCATAATTAATAGTCGTGGGGATGAAGTCGACTTCACCGCCGACCCTTCAAAAGCCTGGTGGAGGGAGACATGAACGCTAAGCAGTTTCTAATTCTTGTCGCATCGGTGCTGACGTTATCTCTATGCGGGGGTGCCCTTGCCGAGGAGATGCAAGGTCGATACGTGCGCCTAGCAGAACTCGAAATCGATCCCGCTCAGCTGGAAAGCTATAAAGGTGTGGCTAAGGAGCAAATTGAAACTTCTGTTCGCGTCGAGCCAGGAGTTCTGGCTTTATATGCCGTGTCGCAAAAAGATAATCCCGCCCACGTAATAGTTTTTGAAATGTATACTGATGCGGATGCGTACAGGGCGCATTTGGAAACGCCTCATTTCAAGAAATATAAGGCCAAGACACAGGATATGGTTAAGTCCCTCAAACTTGTCGAGACTGTCCCAATTATTCTGAGTGCGAAGCCGAAGTGAAGACGATCGGCGCGGGTGCTCGGGTTAGTTTGCTTCTTTCCAGAGTCCGATCCATTCGCCGATTCCGGCTTTGGCCTTGCGGCCCGCGCCAGCGCTTCTTCTGAGAGGAAAACATGATCGAACGAAGGGAATTCTTGAAGAAAATGGCCCTGCTGGCTGGGGTCATGGGCGGAGGCGCCCTTCTTCCCGCCAGCGGAAAGACCGCCGAACAGGAAATTGGAATCGCCGTTGTTGAAGGAGAAAATCCTAAGGCTCAAGTTCAAGAGGCCATCCGCCTTCTGGGAGGAATTCAGCGGTTTGTCCGCCGGGGAGACCGGGTTGTCCTTCTTCCGAACCCCCAGGGAACCGGGCGGGGGGTCACCACCAACCCGGATATGGTGGCTGAAACCGTACGGCTTTGTCTGGCGGCCGGCGTCTCTTCGGTGAGCGTATCTTCCTGCCACGGCCGGGAAGACTGGCTCGGGACGGGCATCATCGAGAAAGTCGAAGCTTCAGGGGGGCGGATGAAATATCCTGATTCGGACCGTGACTGGGCAACCATCAGCATTCCCAAGGCCCGGGTCCGAAAAGAAGTGAAGGTGATCCGGGATGCCGTACAGGCCGATGTTCTCATCAACATGCCCATCTTCAAACAGCATAACTACACCCGGGTCACGGGCTGCCTCAAGAATCTGATGGGGACGAATGACGACAACTGGTCCTTCCATAAGGGAGATCTCCACTTGCACCAAGCCATTGTGGACCTGGCTTCGATCTTTTCCCCCGCCCTTTGCCTGGTCGATGCCACGACCATTCTCACGCAAGGAGGGCCCTTTGGCCCCGGAAGAGTGATCCATCCGAAAAAGGTGTACGCTGGCAAAGATATGGTCGGGCTGGACGCCCTCTGTTGTGATTTGCTGAACGT
>DASPRR010000591.1:0-6684 GCA_035624375.1 Thermodesulfobacteriota bacterium
GAGACACCAGCTAAGGATCAATTTCCGCCGGTCTTTTTCCATAACCAACTTTCTCTCTTTATGAGGCCTGAAATCCGCATTCTATTCTCCTTGCCAGCTATTTCCCTTTCCTCTATACTGAAGCCATGCATGAATGGAAGAGAACTTTATCCATGAGGCTCAAGGAATACCTCATCGCTACCCGCCCCTGGTCTTTCACCATGTCGCTCATTTCCGTATCCGTGGGGACCCTGATCGCCGCGGAAGAAGGGCCGATCCTGTGGGGATGGTATGCATTGGTTTGCCTGGGGATCGTCTGCTTCCACGCCACGGCCAATGTGTACAACGATTTTTTCGACACCCGCTACCAGGTGGACCAACCCGATTCTCCCACCGCCCGCTACCGTCCCCAGCCCATCCTGACCGGGATGTTCACCCCGAGGCAGCTTCTGATCGAGGGGATGATTCTCAATGCCATTACCATCGCCATCGGCATGACCCTTTCCTTCCAGCGTTCCTTCCTGGTCTTTTGGATCGGATTCATCGGTTTTCTGGCCAGCGTATTCTACACGGCTGGGCCGGTCAAATACAAGTACCGCGCGCTGGGGGAATTGTTCGTCTTTCTCATGTGGGGGCCGTTGATGTTCGAGGGGGCCTACGCCGTTCAACTCCAGGCTCTCTCCATGAAAGTCTTTTACCTTTCGATTCCCTTCGGGATTCTGGTAGCCCTGGTCCTACTGGCCAATAACATCCGGGATATCGATTACGATTCCAGACAGAAAATTAAGACCATCGGCATCCTTCTCGGCGGGCGGCAGAGTTTCCGGGTCTACGCCGTCCTCATCCTGGCTGCTTACCTTTACATTATCTTCATGGTGATCTTGGGGATCCTGAGCCCCTGGGGGCTGCTGGTCCTCTTATCCCTGCCCAAAGCGATCCATCTACTGAAAACCTTCACGCAAAGGATCCCGGAGGCCGCCGACGCCATCACGGCCCAGCTGGACACGATCTTCGGCCTTCTGCTGATCGCCGCTCTGATCCTGAACCGAACGGTGCCCCTGTGATCGGGGGAGCGGTCCTTCTGGCCTTTATCTGTTGGGCGGTTACTTTCGGGTGGGCAGGGGGAAACTTCTGGGTCAAGATCGGCCTCTCCGTCCTAGTCGTCTTTACCTATTCCCTATTCTTTCAGAAACCGAAGGTCCGTTGGCGAATGAGGTCTTTTTCCTTGGGGTTCCTTTCCGCCGTTGTCCTGTATTTTCTTTTTTACGCCGGGCACCTTCTGGCCCCCTACATCCTCCCCGGCGCGAAAACTCAGGTGGGGGGGATTTACTTTCTGGGAGAGGGAACGAGCAAGGTTCTCATCTTCCTCCTGCTGTTCTTCATCACCGGTCCTGGCGAGGAAGTCTTCTGGCGAGGATTTTTGCAGGATCATCTGATGAAAAAATGGGGGGACTTTCAGGGGTTTGTCTTAGCGACCTTCATTTACGCGGGGGTTCATGTCTTTTCCTTCAACCCCATGCTCATCCTGGCCGCCTTGGTGGCCGGGACCTTCTGGGGCCTTCTCTACCTCTGGAAAAGGGACCTCCTGGCCCAAATCACTTCCCACTCCTTCTGGAGCGCGGTCATCTTCGCCGTGGCGCCGATTCAGGGATAATCGGCCGAAGTTCCGCTAGACCCGGGCGATCCAGTTGGCATGGGATTCAAGCTCAGGATTCGGAAGTGTATAATCCGAGCAGCCTTTCTTTTCATCCCAGGCAAAGTCATCGCATCCGAGTTCCAAAAGCCGGTCATGAATCATCTTGTCGTAATGAGCTCGGAGAGACCTCACATGACGATGGATATCTCCATTCCTTACCTGCTGGGTGCTGTTGCCGATATACTGTATGTAGCCTAGCTTGGGAACCCGTACCATCCGGGTATTCAGAAAGGTCCTAATCAAAATCTCATAGTCGTCAGCCACATGAAGCTCCTTATTATGGCCGCCGATGGATTCATAAAAACATTTCCTCCAGGCGCGTATATGGTTGGGGCAGGATATAATATGCCGGATCGTCTTGGCATTGATATTCCCGCCGCTCCCCGATTTATACAGCTTGCCCTTGTATTCCACATCGGTATAGGAACCATAGCCGAAGGCCCAGCCCTTCCGGTAGGTAGAATTGGTCCCATCCTCAAAAACTTCAGCGCAGTCTGTGTATAGGAACCCGGCGCCGGGGAACTGCCTGAATCCTTTTGCCACGTAATCCAAGGCACAGTCGGTCAAGGCATCATCATGGTCCAGCTCCACGAGAATGTGGCCCTTCCCAAGGCTGCCAGCCCAGTTCTTGAGCTTTCCGATCATTCCGGAGTGCTCCCATGGTTTAAAGACCTGTATCCGATGATCTTTCCTGGCCAGGTCATTAAGCGTCCTAAATGTCTGCCCGCCGTCATCCGAGTCATCCACTAGGATCCACTCCCAATTGGTATAGGTCTGCTCCCTGAGGGACTGGAATGGCCGGCGGATTTTTTCCCCGGTCTTGTAGGCAGGGGTAAAAACGGTCACGAGGGGATCATCTTCTGGTCCCTGGACCTTAAATAAATTTCGTAAGTAACAGTTATAGGCATCCAGGCCAAGTTGATTCACGTCCGGGAGAGTCTCATAATGAATCCATCTCTTTCGGACCTCGAAAGGAGCTTTGATTAAGTTGGGAAAGGTGGACCGTTTTCCAATCGATATGAGGACTTGCGGTTTATCCTGGACAAGGACTTTTTCAAGACTGGAATCAGCGGAATAACAGCGACAGTCGAGTCTTTTCTCCTCGTAATCTTCCTGTACAGGAGTGATTAATTTTAAGCGACCGGCCCCGAAGATACAAATGACCGGTAGCTTCTCGTTCCTTGGCTTGAATAATTTATTGGCAATATCCATCCATTTCATGGGGGTCCAAAGAACATACGATGGATAACCGATTTGAGAGCAGGCTGGAATACCAGCAGCGGCCTCATGGGATTAATCAGCTAGCCCCATAAGGATTTTATTGGTAAAATAATATGCCTTTCCAAGTTGGGGCGCGCCAAAACCGGTCCTTACTGGGTGCCCTGATACCCTAGTAGGGGTATTCCGCCCAGGCGGAATGCCCCTACGGATCATTTCCTCGTCGTGCTTTCTTGATCTTGAGTCTCATGGGATTCCAACTTCTTGGGTTCTCCCTCCATCGCTTTCTTGAATCCCCGAATCGCCTGGCCCAAGCTGTTCCCCAACTCCGGAAGACGTTTTGATCCAAAGACCAAAAAGGCGATTAAGAGAATGATCATAAGTTCTTGTGAACCAATACCAAACATAAAAATTACCTCCTGATTTGAATGATTAGCCCAAGGGTAAAACGGTTTAATTACGAGAGGAAAAATTGACTTCTCAACAACGGAGAATGGATGCTGGGTGACGGGGAGAAAAAATTTGGGAAGAAGGGGGCGGGACCTGCTCCTCTAAGAAAATCCCGAAAAGAAGAACTTCCGGGGAGGAATTCACCACAAATATCTTTACCTTGTTCTGTTCATCGGCCAGGAGATTTTCCTGGTCAATATTCTCGAAAGACGGATGGGTGGATAAAAAATCAATTTCGATAAAACTATTATACTGAAGATAAGCCGGGTAAGCGGCAAGGAGAAAGGAAATCCCGATCGCCAGCAGGAATTTGATTCTTTGAAGCTTCGTCCTCATACTAGAATTCGCTCTTTAAATAAAACCTTCCTATAATAATTCTTTGCTGAAATTTCTGAGCTGTCAAGGTCTTTTTTCGGGGGCAGTCGAAAACTTTCCATAAAGGCGATAAGCGTAAATGAATCAGGGACCCAATCCCCCCATCAATCGATCGGCGATGATCCTGAAAGGTGGGCGATCCACAGGCCCAGGGCAACAAATACCAGTCCCAGGAAGGACATCATGGAAATGTTCTCTCCCAGCAGCAGAGACCCCAAAATCGCTGCGGTGATTGGGCTCAACGCCAGGAACACGGTGACTTTCGTCGGAGATGTGTGGTTCAAAGCCCATAGCCAGAGATAGTACCCGATGCCGCTGTTAACTCCGATGAAAAGGACGGCCAGCCAACCGATTCCGGTAAAGCGCGGCAGGGAGTTGAAAAAACCCTCCCCGGCGGCAAGAACTGCGAGGAACCCTACCGAGGCGAGCATGGCAAAGGCACTCACCGGCAGGGTCGGATATTTCCGCAGGTAAGGCCGGTATAAAACGCTGCAAATGGCCCCACTCAGGGTGCTTCCGAAAACGGCCAGTTCCCCGGTCCAATCGCCGGCCTCACCGGCCCGCTGGATCGCCTTCTCCCCAACCGCAAACCCAACCCCCGCGATGGTCAGTAAGACACCAAGGGTTTTTGACCAGGTGAATCTTTCATGGCCGAGAACCGCAGCGAAGGCCATGGTCATCAAAGGCATGGTGGCAAAGATCAGTGCCGCTCGGGCCGAGGGAATAAATTGTAAGGAGTAATTCAGGAGCGCGATCAGGATGCCGAACTGGGCAATTCCGAGAAGCCCAATGGGCAATAGGTCCCGCCCTTCCAACCTCACCCGCCCGGACAAAATGACCGGGGGCAGCAGGCAGCAGAATCCGATGAGGTAGCGAAAAAGGGCCAGCGAGGCCGGGGCAGTTTGATCGATGACAAACCTTGTGGCCACCATGGCTGAGCCGACCAGGATGCCGGTCGCCGCTGCCGCAGCAGGAGGGAGGAACCCGGGTTCGCAAGAATCGGTTTTGTTCCCGGAAGGGTTCTGGCCTTCCACCCATGACCCTTTCACAAAACCAACTCCCAGGTTTCCCCAATCAGGTCATGGCCGAAACTGTGATGGGGTTCTTCCTGGATCAACCGAAATCCGGCCTTTTCATAGATATGCCGGGCCGCATGCAAAACATGGTTCGTCCACAGGGCGATCTTCCGGTAACCTGCGTGGCGGGCGAAGCGGACACACTCATCCACTAGGCGGCTGCCAATTCCCAGCCCGCGGGCCTTTGGCTCGACCAGTAGCAGGCGCAGTTTGGCGATCCGATTTGATTTCCTCACCAGAAACACGGACCCCACGATCTCCCCGTCTTTTTCTGCCACCCAGCAGCGCTCCTTTTTCGGCTTATATCTTTGGATGAATTTCGACACAATCCCTGCGACTAACGCCTCGAACTGCTCATCCCAGCGGTATTCTTCAGAGTAGATCACTCCATGGCGATGGACCACCCACCCCATATCGCCGGGTTGGTGAGGTCGGAGAAGATAGGGGGCCTTCTCCTCAGGTCGGGCCCCCAGCAGTTCTTCGATGGTGCCCATTGCCTTGACCAAGCGATTTTGATCCGGGGGGGATAATGGATTCAACATCTTCCCGATTTCGTTGCGCGAACGCACGTGGATCGTAGCAAAGGCCTTCTTTCCCTTCTCCTTCAGGGACAAAAGGTTTTGCCGGCTGTCGGTCCGGCAGACCTGCCGCTCGATCAGGCCACGCCCGTTCAAGCTCTGCAAGAGGCGGCTCAGATATCCGGCATCCAATCCTAGCTGGGTGCTGAGTTCAGTCGCGGTTGTCTTTCCCCGATGGGCAAGTTCATAGATTAGACGCGCTTCAGCCAGAGAGAAGGGGCTCTTCAACAGTCTTTCCTGTAATACCCCGATCTGTTGAGTATAAAACCGATTGAAGCGCCGTACAGCTTCAATGCGTCGGTATTGATCTGAGTCGCCCATCTTCGCTCTCCTTGGGGGAATTTCTTCATTTGTTTGCTATTATCAACCATTTATTTGCTTAAATCAACCAATTAATCGATGGAAGCGAAACCCGGAAGGTTAACTGTGCAAGCGTTCTTTCTATTCAGATACCTGTCTTTTGGATGTAGTGGATGACCTGAGGGAAAAAATATTCAAGAAAAAGAAATTCATGGGAGAATTTCTTCAAGATAAATAGAATTTCCAGGTATGGCTCGCGGAAGGGTCGCCTTGGGGATCGGCAAAGCCATGGAGGATAGCCTGAACGGAACCCGGAGGATGAAAGCCCGGATGGGAGGCAGTATCTGACCGCCTGTAGAATCAACTTCCAATGATGGCTATAGGGTACCTTATTTCTTTGTGATCTTTTCCAAGCAACACCACTGGCATTCCAGTCCCCCGTAGTCGGCCAGCTGGGGATGGTTGCAGCTTATGCTGTGCAAGGTCTTTCTTCCCCTTTCCACCTTCCATTCGAGCAACAATTCCGCATGTCCCTTCCCTTCCGGGCACTTCATCTGCCGGATGTTCCATCTCGATGTCTGTTTCATGGCTGAACCTCCTCGGATAATAATAGTTTTTTTACCCCTGGAAGGCAAGCTTCCTCCAAGGCTACCAAAGTTATCATTCTTGGCAAGCCAAAGACCGGCAGAAACAGGAAAGAGTGATGATCAAGGAAAGAAGCGGGGCCATGCCTGACTTTTCCTTCAGCCGGCTCATCAGCATTTCCGTTCACTATTTCGCTCGGGTGCTGGTTGAAAATCAGAACCGTCCGCGCCCTCTCAATTGCGGGTCCCAGAGGTCCCGCAGGCCGTCTCCCAAAAACATAAATCCTCCCACAGCCAAGGCAATGGCCAACCCGGGAAAGGTGGGAATCCACCAGTAGTTGACGATGAAATTTCGCGCCTGGGAGATCATCAGCCCCCATTCGGGCATGGGCGGCCGGGCCCCCAGTTGAACGAAACTGAGGGCCGAG